>QEVI01000141.1 GCA_003576855.1 Planctomycetota bacterium | reverse complement strand
GGCGCCGTCCACCACCACGAAGTCGCCGTTCTCGAACGCGCGATAGTCGTCCTCGCTGGCATTCCACATCCGCGCGTTGATCGTGCCGCTGCGGTCGCTCAACTCGACCTGCAGGTAGAGGTTGCCGTTGCGATTGGGCCGCAGTTGCTTCTCCGAGGCGAGAAACACCTGTTGCACGGCTTCGTTGTGGGCGAGCTGACTGACGTAGCGACGGTCGGGCATTGGGGGAGGGTTCGGGGTTCAGGGTTGGAGCGAGATAGCCGCGGCTCAACGAGCCGCCGGAGCGTAGTACGCAGCCGCGGCTCAACGAGCCGCCGGAGCGCCAACGGGCGCTAGCCGCGCATCATACCAAAATCCCTCCCGAAGCGCGTTCCACGCGCGACTGCATTCCGCCGTTGTGGATCGTCGTTTAGAATGTTCGGCTCGATTCGCGCCGCTCCGGCGGCTCGTTGAGCCGCGGCTGATCCCTGAACCCTGAACCCTGACCCCGCCTTCCATGCCTGCCAAGACCGCTATCACGCCCACCCGCGAAGAGGATTATCCGGAGTGGTACCAGCAAGTCGTGAAGGCCGCCGATCTGGCCGAGAACTCCGACGTCCGCGGCTGCATGGTCATCAAGCCGTGGGGCTACGCCATTTGGGAGAACATCCAGCGGCGGCTCGACGCGATGTTTAAGCAGACGGGGCACGAGAACGCCTATTTCCCGCTGTTTATCCCGATGAGTTTCCTGGAAAAGGAGGCCCAGCACGTCGAGGGTTTCGCCAAGGAATGCGCCGTGGTGACCCATCATCGCCTGGAGCCGGACGGCAAAGGGGGCCTGCAGCCGGCGCCCGCGGCGAAGCTGGAGGAGCCGCTGGTAGTGCGGCCCACCAGCGAGACGATCATCGGCGCCACGTTCGCCCGCTGGGTGCAGTCGTACCGCGACCTGCCGATCCTCATCAACCAGTGGGCGAACGTCGTCCGCTGGGAGCTGCGCACGCGGATGTTTCTCCGCACGGCGGAGTTTCTCTGGCAGGAGGGGCACACCGTTCATGCCACGGCCGAGGAGGCGCTGCGCGAGACCCGGCAAATGCTGGACGTTTACGCCGAGTTTGCCGAAGGCGCGATAGCGATGCCGGTCATCAAGGGCGAGAAGACCGCCGGCGAGCGGTTCCCCGGCGCGGTGAGCACCTTCAGCATCGAAGCGATGATGCAGGACCGCAAGGCCCTGCAAGCCGGCACGAGCCATTACCTCGGCCAGAACTTCGCCAAGGCGCAGGAAATCAAGTTCCAAAACGAGTCGGGCGCACAGGAGTACGCGTTTACCACCAGCTGGGGCGTCTCGACGCGGCTGGTAGGCGGGCTGATTATGACCCACGCCGACGACGACGGCCTGGTGCTGCCGGCCAAGCTGGCGCCGGCGCATATCGTCATCATGCCCATTGCCAAGAGCGATGACGAACGCGGCGTCGTCATGGAGTACTGCGAGGCCCTGCGGACCGAGCTGGCGAACCAGCAGTACGACGGCGAGCCGATCCGCGTGCGGATCGACGGCCGCGACAGCCGGGACCGCAAATGGCAGTGGATCAAGCGCGGCGTACCGATCCGCCTGGAAATCGGCCCGCGCGACATCGCCGAGGGAACGCTAATGCCCGCCCGCCGCGACTCGGCCGAACGGCCGGCGAAGCTGCCCCGCGAGCAGTTCGTCGCCGGCGCGGCGAAGCTGCTGGCCGACATTCAGCAGTCGCTGTTCGACCGGGCGGCGAAGCTCCGCGAGGCGTCGACGGTCCGCATCGACAGCCTGGCGGAGTTCGAACGCTATTTCACGCCGCAGAACGCCGACGCACCGGAGATCCATGGCGGGCTGGCGTACTCGCACTTCGTCGACTCGCCCGACATGCACGAAAAACTGAAGGAGCTCAAGGCGACGATCCGCTGCGTGCCGATCGACGCCGACGAAGAGCCCGGCCGGTGCATCTTCACCGGCCAGCCGAGCACGAAGCGCGGCGTGTTCGCCAAGGCGTATTGAGGCGGCGTTATGCTTTACGACGTCAGTAGAATGGGGTTAGCTAATTCCAGCGATCTCCAGGATGTCTCTGCCATGCGACAAGTCGTGTTATATCCAGATCATGAAGACGGTTGGTGGTATGCCGAAGTGCCGAGTCTGCCCGGCTGCCTGACGCAAGCTGAAACTCGCGAAGTGGCGATCGCCAACGCTCGCGATGCCATCGATGCATGGATCGCTGGCGCTACCGCGGCCGGAATGGCGATCCCCCACGATTCGCTCGACGTTCAAGTCTGCATAGTTCCATAGGCAGTCGTGAGCTTCGACCATGGGTTCCCGCCTTTGCGAGCGATCATTCGTCAGGCAGACATTACCGTCGACGACTTTCTCGCCTTACTCTAACTCCAATGGGCGCCATCACGCTACCCTCGCCGGTGCTGTTGGTCATCGCCGCGAGCAGTCGGTACGACGACGCTCTCGACCTGGGGCGCCAGCAGTGCGAAGATCGCTTCGGTCCGGCGCTGGCCGTCAGCGACGCGTTTGATTTCACCGAGACCGACTATTACGCCGCTGAAATGGGTCCGGGCCTGAAGAAGCAGCTTTGGGCCTTCGACCTGATCGACCCCGCCCGCCTGCCAGCCGTCAAACGGCAAACCAACGAGTGGGAAGCCGAATACGCCTCGCTGGGCCGCCATCCGGAGCCGCGGCCGCTCAATCTCGATCCCGGCTACATCACCCTGGCCAAACTCGTGCTGGCCTCGACGAAGGACCATGCGCACCGCATCTATCTTTCGCACGGCATTTACGCGGAAGTGACGCTCGCCTATCGCGGCGGCGGCTGGCGGCCGTTCGGCTGGACTTACCCGGACTATCGCCGGCCCGATTACCAAGCCTTCTTCACTCGTTGCCGCGAACTGCTCCGCTCCCGCAGCCGGTAGCCGGCGCAGCTCCTGCGTGGTCGTCTTGGACGCCAAAATTGACGTGCCGCGTTCCGCCCTTAGAATCGACTAAGAGCAACTCCGGAAGCGGGCCCCGAAGGCGCTGAGCTCGCCGAGTTGCACCGCGACGCATGTACTTCGCGCCGCGCGCCTGCCGCCGTGAATGGATTTGAGATTAGAGGAAGTCCCGCGCCTTTTGCGATATGAAAACCACCCTTACCTGGGCCATCGCCGCTGCTATTCTCGGCGCCGCCGCCGGCGCTGCGTTGGGCTATTGGGAAGCTCGACCCTGGGCCATGGAGAGCGCCGGCCGCCGGACGGCTGACGCCAACGACCGGCCGCAAGACGCGCAGCACGACGCTCCTCAGGCCGTCGCCGCCGTCGACGAGACGACCTACAACTTCGGCAAGATGGAAAGCGGCGCCACGCAGCGGCGGGCCTTTCCGATTCGCAACGCCGGACGCATCCCGCTCACCGTCGAGTTCGTCTCGCACACCTGCAAGTGCACGGAAGTGCTGCTTGACGGCCAGCATGCCGAACCGGGCGTGACGGCGGTGGTCAAGCCCGGCGAGCAAATCGAAGTCGTGCTCGAGTGGGAGGCGCCGCCTACCGCCGGGCCGTTCCGCCACGGCGCCACGTTCACGACGAATGATCCAGCTCGATCGCGCCTGGAATTGACCGTCGAGGGGGACGTCGTCGAGTCCACGACGTTGGAACCGTCGATCCTGAGCTTCGGCACGGTGCAGGTTGGCCAGGCGGGTAGGGCCGAGGTCTATGTCATGTCGTTCCTCGAGCCCGGCGTCGAGGTCCTGTCGCATGAGGTCCGGGACGCCAAGCTCGCCGAGCAGGTTAAAGTCACCGTCGAACCCGTCGCCAAAGAGCAACTGCCGGACCCGAAGGCGCTGGCCGGCGTGAAGATCGTCGCCGAATACCAGCCGAAGGCCATCGGCCCGTTCAGCGGTTCGCTGAAGGCGACGACGAACCTCAAGCAGGCGCCGACGCTCATCGTGCCGATCAGCGGGCTGGTGAAGGGCGACATCACGATCTTCGGCAACAACTGGATCGAGTCCACCGGCATGCTCCGCATGGACCCGGGCACGACGGCCACGGGCACGAAGTCGCGCTTGAGCGTCACCATCCGCGGCGAGCACGCCCAGCAGACAACTCAAGGCCGCGCTGGGCGAGCAGAAGGCCATCCGCGACGACCTGGTCCGCGTGCCGCTCACGGTCGAAGTGCCGCCGGGGACGCGGCCGATGGTCCGCGCCGGCGAAGACGCCGGCGGCGAAGCCGAAATCGTGCTTTCAACCACCCATCCCGCCACGTCCGAGGTGCGGCTCCGCGTAACGTTCACGATTCGGCAGTGAGCGTGCACGGCCTCGGTGCGTGAACGGGATCGGGATGCATTTGCGACGGGAAGGCCCCGTCAGCAGGTTCGAATCGCCAGCCGCAACAGCATCCCGCCCCCCTTGCACCTCTACTGGCAGAAGCAATCCCGACCCCTTCGCCCCGTCACGCGCAGCGCCTCGTATCCCCGCCGCAAACGTCGCTAGTCCCACGGGAAGCGAGCCGGTACGATGGCGCATCGTCCCTACCGCTATTCCTCGCCACGGCGGCTGCGATTATGCCTGTTTTAGCGCTCCTTCCGCGGGTCTTCGTCGGTTGCCTGATGCTGATGGCCCTGGGATGCGGGCCGTCCAGCACGCCAGGCGCGGCGGCCCGGGCGGGCGAAGCGAATTCGTCGCCGCCGGCGGCGCCGGAAACGTTTGCCGACGAAGGGCAGGCGCCCGCCGGCGGCGCAGCCAGTGCGGTGGAGACGAAGCTCAGCGATTCGGCCGTCCGCCACACCGCCGCCAAGCCGGCGTCCCGCGTCGATCCCGTCAAGCGCAACGGTCCCATCTTCGAGGGATGGCCCAAGCCGGAACTGGCGATCATCGTCTCCGGCGAGCTCGACGGCTACCTGGAACCGTGCGGCTGCGCCGGCCTGGAGAACATGCTCGGCGGCTTCAAGCGGCGGCACACGTTCCTCAAGCAGCTTGCCGACGACGGCTGGCCGCTGGTCAAGCTCGATCTGGGCGGCCTCGTGAAGCGCCGCGGCCGACAGGCGGAGATCAAGTACCGCTACATCCTCGAATCGCTCGTGGAAATGGGCTACGACGCGGTCGCCCTGGGCGCCCACGAGCTGTTGCTCGACAACGTCGATTCCATCGCCGAAGCCCTGATGAACTTGCCGCCGGAGAAGAACCCCGTCATTTCGGCCAACGTCGGCGTTTACGGTCTCGAGGAATCGATCGAAAACGGGATGACGCGGCCCTACCGCGTGATCGAAGCCGGCGGCAAAAAGATCGGCGTCGCCGCCGTGCTGGGCGGCAGGCAGGTGGCCGCGCTCAACAACCGCCGGGACATCGGCACGACGCCCCCCGCCGAGGCGCTGGCCAAGGTAGCTGCGCAGCTAGCCGCCCAGCAGTGCGACATCCAGGTGCTGCTGGTTCACGGCGATTCGGCCGAGGCGACCGCGCTGGCGCGGCAGTTTCCGCAGTTCCAGATCGTCGCCGCTGCCGGCGGCGCCGAGGAGCCCCCCAAGCAGCCTCGCCGCATCGAGGGGAGCCAGGCCATCCTGCTGGAACCGGGACACAAAGGGATGTACGTCCTGGTGCTCGGCGTCTTCGACGACCCGCAACAGCCCGTCCGCTACCAGCGGGTTCCGCTCGATCACCGTTTCGCCGATTCGCCGGAAATGCAAGCCAAGCTCGTCGCCTATCAGCGGGAGCTGGAGACGCTCGGCTGGAACGGGCTGGGCCTGACGGGCCTGGTGCATCCGGACGGCGATTTCGCCGGCAGCCCCGCCTGCGCCGATTGCCACGCCAAGGCCTGGGAAGTGTGGCAGCGCACCAAGCACCATCACGCCTTCGAGACGCTCGCCGAGCTGGACCCGCCGCGCCAGTTCGATCCGGAGTGCATCGCCTGCCACGTCGTCGGCTGGAATCCGCAGCAATACGTTCCCTACGCCACCGGCTACAAGAGCCTCGAGGAGACGCCCGACATGACCGACGTCGGCTGCGAAAGCTGCCACGGCCCGGCGGCGGCTCACGCCAAGGTCGAATCGGGCGAGGCGACCGTCAGCGAGGAGGAGCAGGAGGCCCTGCGCGCCGCGCTGCGGATGAAGATCGTTCCCAACGAGGGCAACAAGGACGGCCAGGAATTCGAGAACGGCGAGGTCGTCAAGAACTGCATGCAGTGCCACGACCAGGACAACAGCCCCGGCTTCGACTTCCAAAAGTACTGGCCCAGCGTCGAACACCCAGGGAAGGATTGAGCCTGGATACTCTTCACCAGCATCCAGCCGTCCAGCATCCAGCATCCAGCATCCAGCCGTCCGGCCGTCCGTTCCTACCCCGCTTCGATCTCCGCCATCACCTCGTCGGGGATGTTGAAGTTCGCCGAGACGCTTTGCACGTCGTCGTGGTCGTCGAGCGCTTCCATCAGCTTCAGCACCCGCCGGGCGTCCTCGCCGGTCACGTCCACGGTGTCTTTCGGCAATCGCACCAGCTCGGTCGATTCCGTGGAGATATTGGCGGCTTCCAGCGCCGCCGTGACGGCCGCGAACGCTTCGGGCTCGGCGATCACCTCGTATTGGTCGCCGTCGATGCGCACGTCGTCGGCGCCGGCGTCCAGGGCCAGCTCCATCAGCGCGTCTTCGTCGACCTTGTCGCGGTTGATCCGGGCCACGCCCTTGCGGTCGAACATCCAGGCCACGCAGCCGGTGGCGCCCAGCTTGCCTCCGGCCAGCTCGAAGATCTTGCGAACTTCGGGCGCCGTGCGGTTGCGGTTGTCAGTGTAAATCTCGCACAACACCGCGACGCCGCCCGGGCCGTAGCCCTCGTACAGCGCCTGCTCGATGTTGCCCCCTTCGAGTTCGCCGGTCCCCTTCTTGATGGCCCGCTCGATGTTGTCTTTGGGCATGCTGACGGCTTTGGCGTCGTTGATGGCATACCGCAGGCGCAGGTTGCTGGCAGGGTCGCCGCCGCCTTCCTTGGCCGCCAAGATGATGGCCTTGGCGAGCTTGCTCCACAGCTTGCCCCGCTTGGCGTCGATAACCGATTTCTTGTGGGCGATGTTCGCCCAGTGGGAATGACCAGCCATAACTAACGTCCGTTGTCCGTTGCCCGTTGTCAGTTGCCCTTGTCGCGGCCAGTCGGCCCCGCGGCCCGCTGCCGGCCCCCGCCGGCGACCTGCGCCGGACCGCTGACAGACGACTACCTCGGTTTCTTCTTGGTGAGTTTCTTGGTTGCGGTCGGCTTCTTCTTCGGCGCGACGCTCGGCGAAGCCGGTTTCTTCTTGAGCGCCTTCTTCACCTTCTTCTTGGCCGCTGGCGGCTTGGCGGCCGCCGACTCGCCTTTCTTCACCGCCGCCTTTTTGGCCGGCGGCTCGGCGGGGCCCTTGGCCTCGCCGGCGGCCTTGGAAGGCAGGGCCGCCGCGGCCGTCGCGGGCGCCGCAGCCGGCGCGGCGCCGTCGGCCGACTCCTCCGCCGGCTTCGGCCGCTTCGGCAACGCATCTTTGCAGTCCGGTTCGATCTCTAGCAGCAGCTTGCGGATCGTCGGCCCGTACGGCGCCCGGTGCATTTCCACGCCAAGCTGGTGGAGCAACGTTCCGATTTCCACGCCCTTGCTCTTGGGCACGGTTCGCTCCAGCCCCGGCACCAGGCCCTTGCTCGCCTCGGCGTCGCTCACCACGCCGACGATCCGCAGCGACTCCAACAGCCCGCGGTTCACCGGTATTGAATGCCCGCCGAGGGCCTGTTGCGTGACGAACGCGACGACGAACGGCGTCGAGCCGTTGTATTTCTCCAGCGTCTTCACCGCGACGCCGATGTTCTGTTTCTTGAGCGGCTCCAGGTCGAACGAATAATGCGTCTCGAACACGCTCTGCAGGATCCGCTTCAGCCGCGTCGCGGATTCCTGCGGATCGTTGAGCCCCTTGGCGACCTCGGCCAGCTCCTTGATCGTGCTGACGCGGACCTCGTTCCAATCGAAGTAATCGTTCTTCAGCGATTGGAACACCTTCTCCGCGGCGTCGTACAGCGAGTTCTCCGCCAGCGACGCGTACAGCAGGTGCTCCAACAGCGAGCGATCCTTGGCCAGCGTCGCCGGCTTGAAGTGCTTCTTGACGACCTTGAGCACCTTGGCGATTTGCCCGGCGCGGTTCTTACTGGCCATGGATCGAACGTACCTCGTACTGTCTGCTCTGGCTTATCGTGGAAGGAGGGACCGCGCCGCGGAGGATGCAAAGCCCGTGGAGAAACCTGCGCTAAAGCTCGGCCGTCGCCGAATCCTCGGCAGCGAATCTGAGCGTACGTTTCTACGACCTCGGCGGCGGCGGCGATGAATCTTGATCGGCGTTGTTAAGGCTGCTTCGAGTCGCTCTCGGCGTGGGGGCGGCTTGGGCCGTCCGCGGCGTCGAGCGGCTCGTCCGATTCCTCCGCGGGCGCCTCGTCGAGCTTCTCGTGCGGCAGGACGTCGTCCAGCAGCTTCGCGATGGCAATGGACTTCTTCACGCCCTGGTCCAGTTCGAACAGGATCCGCGGCGTGTAGCGCGTGTCGATTCGCTTGGCGACCTTCGTCTGCAGGTACCCGGCCGCGCTTTGCAGTCCGTGGAGGCAGAGCTTCTGTTGCCGCTCGTCCCCCATGACTGAAACGTGGACCTTCGCCTGTCGCATGTCGGGCGAAACCTCGACGTGCGTCACCGTGACGTTCTCAATTCGCGGATCCTTCAAATCCGACAGAATCGACATCCCGACGACTTCGCGAATGGCTTCGGCCGCTTTCAATACGCGTCTGGAACTCATCGTGATTCGCCGGCGCCTGGCCGCCTAGCCCGCAGGAAAATTAAACCGCTAATGGACGCCAACATCCGCTAATAAACGTCGCCCAAGCCCTATTAGCGTCAATCAGCGTCGATTAGCGGTTGGACGGTTCCTGCGGCGATTATCGGTTAAGCCGAATGAACGGTTACTTATCGAAGGTGCGGCCGACTTCCTCGACGCGATACACCTCGAACAAATCGCCTTCCTTGATGTCGTTGAAGCCGGCCAGCTTGATGCCGCACTCCAGGCCTTCGCGAACCTCCTTGGCGTCGTCCTTCTCGCGGCGCAGCGTGTCGATGGCGTAGTCGCCGATGATCGTGCTGTCGCGAATCACCCGCGCCCGGCTGTTGCGCTCCACGATTCCCGAGAGCACCCGGCAGCCGGCCACCGCTCCCACGCGGCTGATGCGGAACACCTGCTGCACCAGCGCCCGACCCAAGTCCACCTCCCGCTCTTCGGGCTTGAGCATCCCCTCCAGCGCCAGCTTCAGGTCGTCGGTGATCTTGTAAATGATGTCGTATCGGCGAATCTGCACGCCCCGCTGATCGGCCAGGTTGCGAGCCTTCTCGTCGGGCACGACGTTGAAGCCGATGATGATCGCGTCGGAAGCGTCGGCCAGCATCACGTCCGCTTCGGTGACGCCGCCGACCGTCGCTTGCAGCACCTTGATCTTCACCTCCGGATGCTCGAGCTTGCCGAACTCCTTCTGGATCGCTTCGATCGACCCGCGGGTATCGGCCCGCAGGATGATGTTGAGCGTCTGCACTTCGCCGGCGCCTTCCAGGCGATCGAACAGGTTCTCCAGCGTCACGTGCTCCGGACCGCCGCGCCCCAGCGAAGCGGCCCGCTCGCGCTGGGCGCGCGACTCGGCGATGTCGCGCGCCAACCCGATGTCGTCCAGAACGTAGAAGTGCTCGCCCGCCCCGGGGGCGACGTTGAGGCCCCACACGTTCACCGGCATGCTCGGCGGCGCCTCCTCGTAGCGGATTCGCGCGTTGAGCGTATCGTGCATGCTCTTGATGCGGCCGTGGGCCTGGCCGCAGACGATCACGTCCCCCACGTGGAGCGTGCCGTTTTGCACGATGACCTTGGCCATCACGCCGCGATCGGCCTGCTGCTGCGCTTCCAGGCACGTGCCGAGGGCCTCGCGGCTGGGATTGGCCCGGTACTCGTGCAGCTCGGCCACGGTCAGCAGCGTATCAAGCAGCTCGTCGATGCCCTGGCCCTTGATGGCGCTGGTCTTCACGACTTCGACGTCGCCGCCCCATTCGCTGGGAAGCAGGTCGTTGGCCGCCAGTTGCTGGTAGATGCGGTTCACATCGACGCCCGGCAGGTCGATCTTGTTCAGGGCCACGACGATCGGCACGCCCGCGGCGCGAGCATGGCTGATCGCTTCTTCAGTCTGCGGCATGACGCCGTCGTCGGCCGCCACGACCAGCACGGCGATATCGGTGACGTTGGCGCCGCGGGCCCGCATCTCGGTGAACGCCTCGTGGCCGGGCGTATCGACGAACGAGATTCGCCGGCCGTCCTTTTCGACCTGGTAGGCGCGAATGTGCTGCGTAATGCCGCCCGACTCGCCGCTCACCACGTCGGTGCCGATGATCTTGTCCAACAGCGACGTCTTGCCATGGTCGACGTGCCCCAGGAAGGTGATCACCGGCGGCCGCGGCACGAGCGCTTCCTCCGGGTCGACCATCGTGCGGATTTCTTCGAGGAACTCGTCCTCGATGCTCTTGGCGGCTTTGAAATCGACCGTGATGCCCAGCTCCGCCGCGACCAGCTCGGTCATGTCCGGGTCCATTTGCGTGTTCAGGTTCGCGAACACGCCTTCGGCCATGAGGATCCGCAGGATGTCGGCGCCGGGAACGCCGGCGGCGGCGGACAATTCCCGCACCGTGCACGGCAGCTCGATCGTGACGCGCTCCTTGCGCGGCGCGGCGGTGCTGGCCCCGGTGCGGCGCTTCTGACGGTTGATGCGCCGCAGCGGCCGGGAGGGCGCGGCCTCGTCGTCGCCGGCCGCTTTGGGCGCCCGCCGGCGCGCCAACTGGCGTTCCTCGCGGCCGCCCAGCAACGGGGCGTCCTCCTCCTGCTTGGTCCCTTTGCCCTTCTTCGCCTTGCCGCCCTTGGCGACTTCCTCGTCCGCGAGGGCCTTCTTCCGCTGTGTTTCCAGCGCGTCTTCGTGACGGCGCAGGTGCGCCGCCAACGGCTTGCTGCCGCTCTTGCTCGCTTTCAGCGCGTCGGCCGGCAGCTTCAGGTCGGGCTTGACGACCGGAACGTCCGTCGATTTGCCCCGCGACGGCTTCGGCGGCTCGACGGCCGGCATCGGCGCGAGCTTGATGGTTGGTCGGCGTTGCGCAGGACCGCCCGGCTTCGCCCCGCGACCCCCTTCTCCGCGGCCGCCATCGCCCCCCGCGGGACGGACGTCGATGACCGGCGGGCGGCCGGTGATCCCACCCGGGCCGATGTAATCGTCGCGCCGCATGCGCCCGGCCAGGGGGCCAGGCGTACGGGGGCCTTCGGGTTCGGCAGGCGTCGCGGGCGGCGCCGGCGTTAAGCGAGCCGCGGCCCCAGCCAGGGTAGAAGCGGCCGCCGCTTCAGCAGCCGCTGGCTCCCCAGGCGCGCCGGCTGCCGGTTCCGCCGTGGGCGCCAGCGGCGCGGCCGGCGTCTCTGGCTGCAGCGGTTCGACGGCCGGCGGTTCGGGCTCGCGGCCGCGGCGGAGCCCGGACAACGGGCCAGCCGGCTTGGGCGTGGGCAGCACGGGCATTTTGCCGCCGACGCGGGGAGGCGTGCGGGGCCGCTCGGGTGCGGCCAACGTCGCGCCGTCGCTTCCGCGAACGACGGCCTTCGGGCCGGGGTTTTTCAGATAGTCCCGAAGCTTGACGACTTCGTCGTCAGACAGGCTGGCCAGCGCCGACCCCTTGCCGGTGATGCCTATCTGCGTGCAGAGATCGACCAGCTCTTTGCTGTCGACCTTGAGTTCTTTCGCTAGTGAATAAATACGAACCGCCAAGTTTATCTCCCCGTGTCGCCGGCCACGCCCGAACGACCAGTTCGGCCGCGTCGCCGGCGTAAGAACCCGCTGCAATTACCTGACCATGGATGTGGTCCTCCAGGATTTGCCGTCTCCCGCCCTTAAAGGGCGGGAAAAGGGGAGGGATTCGCCGGTCGGCGTGCACCGCGTCGCTCGGCGCCGTGGTCCGTCCCTCTGCCCGCCTCGCCCCTGAAGGGCGAGACCCGTTCACTCGCAACATCATCGACCCAGCGCCCCTCATGACGCCGGCTCGCCCTGCGTACCCTCGGCCGCCTTGTGGGCTTCCTCGGTAAGTTCCGTATCGCCGTTCTGGGCGGCCGCCTCGCCCCCCTGTCCGCCGGCGGCCGTCGTAGGCGCCGTCGGTATGCGGCCTGCGCCGCCCGTCTGGGCCTCGGCGGCGGCATATTCGGCCTCGATCGCCGCCAGGCGATCCTCCTCGCGCTTCTTCCGCCGTGCTTCTTGAGCGGCCGCTTCGGCTTCCATCGCTTTCTCCTCCGCCTGGCTGACGATGGCGTCGACCTCCTCCTCCGTCAATTCGCCCATCGCCATCAGGGCGTCGGGTTCGATCACCGAGAGATCGTCGTAGCTGAGGAAACCTTCTTCGACCAGCCGCTCGGCCAGCTCCACGCTCATGCCTTCCAGCGAGCTGAAGCCCGCCACGGCCCGGTCGATCGACTCGGCCAGTTCTTCCTGGGTCATGATTTCGATGTCCCAGCCGGAAAGCTTGCTCGCCAGGCGGACGTTCTGCCCGCGGCGGCCGATGGCCAGCGAAAGCTGGTCCTCGCGGACCAGCACGATCGCCCGGCCGAGCATTTTGCACAAAATCACCTGCTCGACTTCGGCCGGCTGCAGGGCGTTGGGAATGAGCACCTCGAGATTGTCGTCCCAGCGGACGATGTCGATCCGCTCGCCGCCAAGCTCGTCGACGATGTTCTTGATGCGGTTGCCGCGGACTCCCACGCAGGCGCCGACGCAATCGACCCGGGCGTCGCTTGAGCTGACGGCCACCTTCGAGCGGTAGCCCGGCTCGCGGGCCATCGCCCGCACTTCGATCACGCCGTCGTTGATTTCGGGGATTTCCTGCTCGAACAGCCGCTGCACAAGCTGCGGGCGGGTGCGGCTGAGGATCACCTTCACGCGGCTGCCGCTCTTGCGAACCTCGAACACCGTGGCCCGCACCCGTTCGTTGACGTGGTGGGTCTCGCCGGGGATCTGTTCGCTGCGCGGCAGGATGGCCTCGACGTTCGACAGGGCCACGGTGGCCGCGGCCCCCTCGTAACGGTGGATGACGCCGCTGACCATCTCGCCGATTTGTTCAGTGTATTCGTCGTACAGCGCGTCGCGCTCCGCCTCGCGGATCTTCTGGATCATCACCTGCTTGGCGGTCTGGGCGCCAATGCGGCCGACGACTTCCTCGGCCGGTAGCTGCTCGCCGTTGCACGTCGCGGCGACGGCGCCCGACTGGCGATCAATGCTGACGACGATTTCGGCTTCTTCGCCGTAGTGTTTCTTAAGCGCGGAAACCAGCGCGGCCTCGACCCCTTCGAACACGATTTCCTTGTCGATGTTCTTGTCGCGATGAATCGCGTCGACGATGCGAAGGATTTCGGAGGCGTTCATGCGTTTCCTCGTGCGGCGTTTCCGCCCGCCGCGGGCAAAATCGAGTTGTCGGATTGTCGAATTGTTCGGACCGCCGGCGCGGCGTCTCACGTCCTCGCCGCTTGGCGCCCAGGCACACGCCGAGCGCCCCTCCGCGGCGGGCGCCGCCGCGAAAATCCCCCAAACTCCTTCCATGGAAGCAACTTAGCGCACTTCGTAATCAAGTAAGCCTACCGGCCGCGCTGGCCAATGTCAACCCGCCGCGCCATCGCATTTGCCAGGCGACGAACGAGGGCGAGCACGCCCCGGCCATGGCGCCGCCGCCGTGCCGCGAAAACCGGCAGCATCGCCGCAATCGTCGCGATCAGCCCGCTGCGGCGCCGCGCCGCGGCCTCGTTCTCTGCGACGGCCCGCGCGGTCCGCCGCCGTTCAGTCGATCCGCCGCACCACCAGCGCCGCGGCCTGGCCTTGAGGGGTGCTGCTCAACTTCAGGAAGCTCGTCCCGGCCGGTCGCGGCGTGGCATCGGCGACCACGTTGAGCGAACAATCAGGATCGGGCGTCGTGTAGTTCAGCGTGGGGAATAGCGTCCCGTGCCGCACGGCCAGCAAACTGGCGATCATTTCCACGGCGCCGCTGCCGGCGCCGAGATTGCCGAAAAAGCTCTTGGCGGCGACGACCGGCGGTTGGTCCGCCCGCTGGCCAAACACATCGCCGATGGCAGCAGCTTCCTCCCGGTCTCCCGCGGCGGAGCCCATGGCGTGAGCCGAGATATGCCCAATGCTCGCCGGCGCCGCGCGGGCCTCGTTCAGGGCCGCGCGTGCGGCGTTCTCCAACGCCGTGCGACCGCTGGGGCGAAGCATTGCATCGGCGACCGCGCTGAGGCCAGTCCCGGCGACCTCGCCGTAAATGGTCGCCCCGCGGGCGAGCGCCGCGTTCAATTCCTCCAGCACGAAGGCCCCCGCGCCTTCGCCGCAGACCATGCCGGTCCGCCGGGCGTCGAACGGCCGCGACGCCTCCTCGGGCCGCAGTTCCGGATTGGCAAGCTGCTCGGTTTGCAGGGCGTGCACGGTTTTGAACGAGTGGATCCGCGTACCGGTGGCGCCGGCAATCATCCGCTCGGCGTGCCCGCGCTCGATCGTCTGCGCGGCTTCGCGAATGGCCGCCAGCGACGAGACTTCGCGCATCGTCAGCGAGTTGTTGGCCGCTTGCAGGTCATTGAAGATGGCGATGTGGCTGGCCGGCATGTTCGGCAAATAGGAAAGCATCCACAGCGGGTTCATTTTGGCGATGCCTGCGTCGCCCCACTTTTCGTACTTGAACCCGTCGCCGCCGACGCCGCTGGCCCGCATGCCGTCGATGAAGTCCTCCGGCGGACTGAGCATCAGGTCGCTGCCGAAGACCACGCCCGTGGTGAGCGGATCGAGCCCGCCGCCCCCCAGGCCCGCATCGACGATCGCGTGCTGCGCGGCCGCCACGGCCATCATCGACTCGCGGCACATCATCTTCAGCGCCTTGCGAATCGCCTTTTTGAGGTCCTTGTCCAGCTCGCCGAAGTCGGCGACGTCGCCGGTGAATTGCCGGCACTCGCCGCCGTAGACCACCTTGCCGTCGATGGGCGGCACGAGCGACAGCGGCGCCACGCCGCTCTTGCCGCTGGACAGGGCCGCCCAGAAATCTGCCAGCGTGCTGCCTAACGGCGACACGAGCCCCAGGCCGGTAATTACGACGCGACGTTTGGAATCAGCGGGCATAGCAGAGCTAGATCGATGCGTTATGGCAAGTCGCGCGGCTTGGCGGCGGCAAGCGGGCGAACCGCCAGAATACCGTGGCGTGTACCTGGCCGCCTACCCCGACGCTAAGCCGCAAGCGGCTACGGCCGGCGGCCGAGCGACGCTAAGCCGCGAGCGGCTAGCGGCGCGGGCGCCACTTGGGGCGTGCGGGCTTTGCGCTGGCGCCGGCGAACAACTGCGGGAAGTCGCCGGAGGAATAAAGTGCGGCCAGCGCGGCGTCGAGCGGCGCGGCAGCCCGCTCGGCCAGGGCCTGCCGGGCTGTGGCGGTTAGCTCGTCTTCGGCCGTCGCTGCCGCCGTCGACGGCGGCAGCGAATAGGGCCAGGCGGGGTCGAAGACCACGCCCTGGCCGGCCTGGCGCTTCCAAACGTCGAGGTCCCCGCCGTCGACCACGCCGCTTTGATCCCAATCCGCCAAAACGCCTGGCAGCGGCGTGGCCTCGCCGAGGCGTCGCTGCCACTGCAAGAAGTCGTAGCCGTCGATCATCCGCGGGTAACCAAGCGGCGACGGCCAGTCGGCCGCCCGCTGGCCGACGTAGGGCGCCGCGGCGTAGCTCGCCAGGGCGACGTCGCGGTCCGCCTCGTCGACCACGCCGTTGCGGTTGCCGTCGGCCCCCGCGCCGGGCGGTTGCACGCTCTGGCCGAGCGTGCTCTGCCACAAATCCAGGTCGGCGTCGTTGACGTAGCCGTCGCGGTTGTAGTCGCCCCAGGCGCGGGCCTCGAACCAGCCGCCGCTTTGCTGCTGCGCATCGGCGGCGAGGATTTCCAGCCGGCCGTCGCCATTGACGTCGGCGATCGCCGCGCCGCTGAAGAACCTGGCGGGGTCCTCGCCGAGCGACTCCTTTGAGAAGGCTTGCTGTCCGTCATTGCGAAACAGCGTCACCCGCGGGCCATCGGCGACGACAAGATCGACGTCGCCGTCGCCATCGACGTCGCCTGCCGCCACCCGCTCGCGGGCCGCCGGGCGGCCCACGCCAAATGGGTCGCCCGTGCCGACCGTTCCCGTCATGAACCCGGCAGCGCCGTCGTTCTCGAGCCAGTAAAGCGTCGACGGCAGCGCCCCCAGTCCGAGGCCGGTCACCAGATCGGCGTCGCCGTCGCCGTCGAGATCGGCCGGAACCAACAGCGGCGCACGAATCTGGGCGATCACGCGTTCGACGTACACGCCGCCGTCGTTCTCGTACCAACGTACGCCGTCGGTCGCGCTGTCAAACGCGGCGGCGAGGTCGAGATCGCCGTCGCCGTCGAGATCGGCGGCGCTGGCCGTCGCCGGCAGGGCGTTGATCGTCGAGCGTGATAAGCCGCCGGCGGAAGGTCTCGGTTCCGTTGTTCTCGTACCAGCCGATTTGCGACAGGTTGGCGAACGCCACGTCGAGGTCGCCGTCGCGGTCGAGGTCGGCGGCCTCGACGCCGATTATCTGGCCGTTGGTGGTGTGGCCGGTGGAGACGGTTTGGTTCAGAAAGGCCCCGTCGGCCAGGTTCTGCTGCCAGGGAATGCCGAGGTCAAATCGAATCGTCGTCAAGACGTCCAAATCGGCGTCGCCGTCGATATCGGCCGGCCGGAGGATCTCGGTGGAGCCCCAAGCGACGTTGAAGCCGCTGTACTGGGACGCCACCGACCGCGGCGGGGCGATGACAACGGCATAGTCCTCGACCTCGCCATCGATGGCGGCGCTTTTGGGCGTCAGGCCGCCGGCCGTGCTCAGCCGGACGCGGGCGAACGTTGTGCCGGCCGTCGCGCCGGCAGGGGCTGCGAAAGCAAGCGTGTTGAGCCCCTCGACTACCGGCGCGCGGGCCAGAATCTGCTCGCCGGCCTGGTTCCATGTGCCGTCGCCGTCGAAGTCGATCCACGCGTCAATCCGCGCCCCGGTCGGCGCCTGGCGAACATCGACGGTGATTGTGCCGTTCGCCTGGCCGACGCGCAACGGGCCGAACGTCACGCCGTCGTCGCTCGAGTCGCCATCGGCCTGCGGCCAGTGGCTGCCCGCGCCATCGGCCGAGTGGAGCGGCCCGAGCGTCGGCCCGCCGGCGCCGTGGGCGGCGCCGCTGTCGCCGCGGAGCGTAGGGTAGGGCGCCGGGGCGTCGCCGTAGTCGGCCTCATCGACCCGCTGACCCGGGAAGAGCCGGATGCCCGAGCTGCCGCTAACCACATCGACCGCCCCGTCCCCCGTGAGATCAACGGCCCATAGCGAGTAAGTTGCAAAGGTTGGCGCCGGTGACAGCCCGCGCTTGATAAAGGCCAGGCCGCCCTGGTTCTGGAACACGACCAGCGACCGCGTCAGCGGCGACGTGGTTTGCAGCGCGGCGACAATGTCGAGGTCGCCGTCGCCGTCGATATCGGCCAGCCGCAGGCCGAGCCCCGGCCAGCCGCGATTGCCGCTCCCCGCGTCGAGAACCAGCGGCGCGAAGTTCTGCGCCCCGTCGTTCACCAGCAACGTGAGTTTGGCGCTGCCCGTCAGCAGCAGGTCGGCGTCGCCATCGCCATCCACGTCGCCCGCGGCGGCGGTGTCGAAGCGCTGCGATGTGTCCATGGACGCATTGATCTGGCGCAGCGTAAAGGCGCCGCCGGCGTTC
>QEVI01000140.1 GCA_003576855.1 Planctomycetota bacterium | reverse complement strand
CCGCTGCGAGGTCGTGGCCGGCGTCCTGGCCGAGCCCTGCGGACGCGTGCTTACCGAATTCTTCCAAGCCAAGCGGCTGTCGCGAAGGGAATGACGCGTATGCCCCCCGGCTGCGTACTGATCACCGGAGGCGCCGGCTTTATCGGCAGCACGCTCGTGCGCCAGTGGCTGGAGCACGAGCCGGAGTCGATCGTCAATCTCGACGCGTTGACCTACGCCGGCCTGCGGGAATCGCTCGGCGGCGTCCTTGGCGATCCTCGCCACGTGCTCGTCGCGGGGGACGTGGCCGATGCGGCGCTGGTCGGCCGCGTGCTCGCCGAGCTTCGCCCCCGCGCGATTCTGCATTTGGCCGCCGAGACGCACGTCGATCGTTCGATCGACTCGCCGCCGCAGTTCGCTCGCACGAACGTGCTGGGGACGTGCACGCTGCTCGACCAGGCGACGCGCTACTGGCAGCGCTTAGCAGGAAGCGAGCGCGAGGCGTTTCGACTGCTGCTGGTCTCGACCGACGAAGTTTTTGGCGCCGCCGAGGCGGAAGCGCGATTCACCGAGCACAGCCCCCTGGCCCCGAACTCGCCTTACGCCGCCTCGAAGGCGGCCGGCGAGCACTTTGCGCGGGCGTTCGGCCACACCTATGGACTGCCCGTGATTACGCTGAATCCGACCAACAACTACGGTCCGCGGCAATCGCCCGAGAAACTGATCCCCCGGCTTATCGTGTCCGCCATGCGCGGCCAGTCGCTCCCCATCTACGGCGACGGTCTGCAGCAGCGCGATTGGCTGCACGTGGAAGACTGCTGCGCGGCGATTCGCACGGTGCTTCGCTGCGGAACCCCCGGCCGCCGCTACCTCGCCGGCGCCGACAACGACCTGCCCAACCTCCGCGTCGCGGAGCTCGTCTGCGATCTCGTGGATGAATTGCTCGGCGGCGGGCCGCGGCGGCGGTTCATCCGGCACGTGGCCGATCGACCAGGCCACGATCGCCGTTACGCCGTCGATTCCGGGCCGCTCCGCCAGTTGGGATGGAGGCCGGCGATCTCGTTGGAAAACGGATTGCGGTCCGCCGTCCAGTGGTACGCCGCCCATCCGGGGTGGGTCGAACGGGCGGAAGCGGCGCTGCAGGTCGCCGGGGGCGGGTCCGCTGCGGCGGCGCACCGTCCGGCTTGACTTTCGCCGGTCGAACCTCCGCCGGTGGTACGAGTTGCGACGATTCTGCCGCCCTGGCCGCGGCGCGATTGCACCGGCGCTGCGCGGAATGCTAACCGCTCGGCTCGCCGTGGGACGAATATCGGAAAGGCCCCGGGCCGCGCGGCGTGATTTGTCGCCGGCTGCTGCCTGGCGTAAAATGCAGGACGGCGGTGCTCGTCACTCGCCCTGCCAGTCCCCGGCCTGATCAAGGAGCAGCACCATGAAAGCAACTGCGAGCGTCGTTGCGGCCGTTCTGGCGCTGACTGCTGCGCATGACACGGCCGGCCAAGCTGTTGGGCAGTCTGTCGGATCGAGTCAGGTTAGCGCCATCATGCAGCGCAATTCGGCGTCGGCATACTCGGCCAGCCAGATTCAGAACTCCATCATCAATCGCGCACTGCCGCGCTATGGAACGCCGACGAACTATAACCGGGGCTTGCTGAGCAACGCCTTCTCGACGCGCCAGCAGCCGCAGCGGCCGTTCTCGAACGTGCAGCGCGGCACGAACGTCACGCCGTACATCGGGCTGTTGTCGGAAAACCCGTTCAACTCGCCGACGACGAACTACTTCGCCCTGGTTCGCCCGCAGCTCGAACAGCAGAGGATGAACGAGCGGATTCAGCAGCAGAACATCGCCATGCAGCGGCGACTCAACGATATCGCCGCCATGGCGCCGTACGACCCGTCGGGCTCCGAGCGAATGGCGCCCACGGGGCACGCCGCCGTGTTCATGAACTTCGGCGGATACTATCCGCAGGTCGCACCCAGCCGCCGCTAAGTCTGCCGCGGCAACGCAAACGCGCCGCCCTACGCCGGCTGCAGTTCCGCCTTCCGCTCGGCGATGATCTCCTGCTGGATGTTCATCGGCACCGGCCGGTAGCGATAGAGCTCCATCGTGAACGTCCCCTGGCCCTGCGTCATCGATCGCAGGTCGGTCGAGTAACCGAACGTCTCGGCCAGCGGAATCTCGGCGATGATCTTCGTCGTCTTGTTGCCGATCATCTCGGTGCTTGTGACGATGCCCCGGCGGGCCGAAATGTTGCCCACGACCGAACCCTGGAACGACTCAGGGCACTCGATTTCCACGAGCATGATCGGCTCGAGCAAGGCCGGCTTCATCTTGTGGAACTGCTCGCGCATCAGCTCCTGCGCGGTGAGCATGAAGGCCATGTCCGAGCTGTCGACGTCGTGGTACGAGCCGTCTTCCAGCTCGAACTTCAAATTCACCACCGGAAAGCCGGCCAGCGGTCCCTTGGCGAGCATGTTCCGCACGCCCTTCTCGATGGCGGGAATGTAATTCTTCGGAATACGGCCGCCGGTGACCTTGTCGACGAACATGAATTCGCCGCCCGCTTCGGTCCGCTCCTCGTCGGTCATCGGGCCCATATGGCCGACAATGTGGCCGTACTGGCCCGAACCGCCGGTCTGCTTCTTCCGCTTATGGTCGAAGGCGGTGGCGACGGTCGGCGCCTCGCGGTAGCTCACCTTCGGCGCGCCGACCTCGACTTCCACGCGATACTCGCGGCGGATGCGTTCGACGTAAATCTCCAGGTGCAGCTCGCCCATGCCGGCGATGACCGTCTCGCCGGTTTCTTCGTCGGTGTAGACGTTGAACGTCGGATCCTCCTTGCGGAACCGCTGCAGCGCCTTGCTGAGCCGATCGGCGCCGTCGCGGCTCAGCGGGTTGATCGACATCTTGATCACCGGCTCGGCGACGTACATGCTCTCGAGCGTGCAGTAGTTCGGCTCGGCGGCGTAGGTGTCGCCCGATGCGCAGTCCACGCCCATGATGGCGACGATGTCGCCGGCCTCGGCCGCGTCGACGTCCTCGCGGCGATCGGCGTGCATCTTCACGATGCGGCTGAAGCGCTCCTTCTTGCCGGTCCGCTGATTGAAATACATCTCGCCCTTCTTCGCCGTACCCTGGTACACGCGGGTGAAGGTGAGCTGGCCGAACTCGTCGTCCACGATCTTGAAGGCCATCGCCACCAGCGGCTTGGTCGGATCGCTGTCGAGCTTGACCTTCTCCTCCGGGTGCTTGGGATTCAGGGCCGTGAAGTTCCGGTCCAGCGGGCTGGGCAGGTAGCGCGTCACGGCGTCCATCAGCGGCTGCACGCCCTTGTTCTTGTACGCGCTGCCGACGTACACGGGCGTAAAGCCCTGGTTGATCGTCGCCTCCCGGCAGATTTTGTGAACCAGCGCGTCGGGCGCCTCCTCTTCGGCCAGGAGCAGTTCCATCAGCTCGTCGCTGTACATCGACAGCGCTTCGAGCATATGGGTGCGGGCATGCTGGGCCTCGTCCTTCAATTCCGCGGGAATTTCCTCGGCGCGAATCTTTTCGCCGTTGGAGCCGTCGAAATAGAGGGCCTTCATCGTGATCAAGTCGATCACGCCGGCGAATTGCTCCTCGCGGCCAATCGGGATTTGCATGAGACAGGCGTCGGCGCCAAGCTTTTCGCGAACCTGCTTCACCACGCTTTCGGGATTGGCGCCGGTCCGGTCCATCTTGTTGATGAACGCCAGCCGCGGGACGTTGTACCGCTTCATCTGGCGGTCCACGGTCATCGACTGCGATTGCACGCCGCCGACCGAGCAGAGCACCAGGATGGCGCCGTCGAGCACGCGCAAGCTCCGCTCGACTTCGACGGTGAAGTCCACGTGGCCGGGCGTGTCGATCAAGTTGATCGAGTGCCCTTCCCACTTCAGACTGGTGGCGGCGCTGGTGATCGTGATGCCGCGCTCCTTCTCCAGGTCCATGTAGTCCATGGTGGCGCCGTCGCCGCCGCCGCGGACGTCCTCGATCTTGTGAATGCGGCCGGAATAATAGAGGATGCGCTCGCTGAGCGTGGTCTTGCCCGAGTCGATGTGAGCCGAAATGCCGATGTTGCGAAGTTTGCGGAGGTCCATGTTCGTGGGCCTGGTGCAGGCAGTGGGTAAAATTCTCGACGCGGCTACGCGGCCGGGTGCATATCGCGACGCGGGTGCAGCCGTGTGGCAAAGCTGGGCCGGGCGGAACCGTCGCCGGCCGCTAGGCGGGCTGAAAAAGCCGAGACGACGCCGACGGGCGCTCCCTCGGACGGGGCGGGGACGATCCTACATTTTTACTGCTGGTCGCGTTGACGACTAGCCCCGAAACGGCACTTTTTTAACGGTTATATTGGCTAG
Source organism: Planctomycetota bacterium (assembly GCA_003576855.1). Lineage (GTDB taxonomy): Bacteria > Planctomycetota > Planctomycetia > Pirellulales > Lacipirellulaceae > Lacipirellula. The sequence goes on along the minus strand of QEVI01000140.1, from coordinate 12,658 downwards.
CGCGGTCAGCCCGCGGCCGCCCGTTTCGTCGCCTCAGGGTACGCCGGACCACAGCGAATCGCAAAGGTCGATTTTCGCGTAAACTGGCGTGTGAGGCGCCAATCGCGCTCCTTTCCCTGCAACGAAACGCCTTGAACTGACTGAATATCCTGACGGCGGCCTACCGCTGCGACCTCCCCAGAAGCGTGCTCCATGGAACCGACCGAAGCTGGCAATGATACCCAGGCTGGCGGGCCCGATGAACTGAGGCCGGCGCCGCCGCTCCCCCGCGGCGTCTGGGGCCGCGTGCCGGCAATCACCTACGTACTGCCGTTCCTCGTGTACATGCTCGTGGGCATGGTCGAGCCCAAGCCGCCTAAAGCCCCCGAACCGAAGCCGCCGCAACCAGGCGCCGCCCAATCGCCCGCCGATGCGGCCGACGCCCAGGAAGAGCTCGACGAGAAAATCCGCGCTGCCCGCGAACACTACGGCGAAGACGTGGAACTCAACGAGCATGGCGAGCCGGTGCCGCCGCTGCGGCTGTATCCGGCGTTCTACACGACCAAGATCGGCCTGACGCTTCTGGCCATGCTGCTGGTGCTGCCCGGCTACCTGGTCTGGCGCCCCTTTCGGGTCAACTGGATCGCGCTGGCCGTCGGCGCCGTGGGCATCGTCGTGTGGGTGGGGCTCTGCAAACTCGACCTGGAAGAAAAGCTGCTCGTGCCCATTGGTTTGGGGAAATTCGTCGATATGGGCATCCGGCCCGGATTCAATCCGCTGGAGCAGATCAAGGACAATCCGAACTGGGCCTATGGCTTTCTCGCCATTCGCCTCCTCGGACTGGTGATCATCGTGCCGATCATCGAGGAATTCTTCATCCGCGGCTTTCTGATCCGCTACATCATGGACGTCGACTGGTTCAAGATCCCCTTCGGCAAGCTCGATCGCCTGGGCATGATCACGGCCACCGTCGTGCCGATGTTGATGCATCCGGCCGAGGTGTTCGCCGCGCTGGCGTGGTTCAGCATGATCACCTGGCTGATGATTCGCACCCGAAACATCTGGGACTGCGTCGCGGCCCACGCCGTGACCAATGCGCTGCTGGGCGCCTACGTCCTGACGACCGGCGATTGGCAGTTCATGTAGCGGCCGCCTGCGCGTTATACGGCCGTCACCTGCAGCGGTTCCCAGAGAGCCGGCTCCGCCTGCGCCGCCGAAGGGCAGACCACGGGCGGATGATCGTGCCGCAAGTGACTCCGCAGCACGCTAGCGACCTGCGGCGAAAGGACAAGCGCGATCGTGCCTGTCCGATGTTTCTTCGTCAGCTTGGCCAGGGCCCGCCGGATTCGATCGGTCGCCTCCTGAATCGTCTCGCCCTCCGGCGGGCAAACGGTGTCGGGCGCCGTTCGCCATTGCCGATAAACCCGCGGGTGCTTCGAGCGCACGTCGTCGAAGAGCATTCCCTGCCAAAGGCCCTGGTCGAGATTGTGCAGCGACTCGATGACTTTGGGCTTCAGCTTCAGTCGCTCGCCGATGATCTCCGACGTCTGCTGGGCGCTCAGACACGGGCCGGTGTACAGCGCCGAAATGCTCGCCGAGCGTTCGGCAAGATCCTCGGCGGTCCGCGCCGCCTGTCGCCGACCGTCGTCGCACAACGGTACGTCCAGCGTGCCCTGGATGCGCCCCTGGCAGTCGAAATCGGTGATGCCCGAGCGGATGAGAAGGATGGTCAACATCGCTGGCTGGTGGTCGTGAAGGGCGGATTGAAAAACGGGTTTTCGAAAGACGATCATGGGTGGGACGGGGCCCGGATTCCTCGGCGACTGGCGACTCTTTTCGTCGGGCGGGCCTTCCAGTCGCCGAAGCGTCCCGACCCGACGGGCGCCCGGCGCCCTAGCTGCTACCCTCGGGGGAGCGGGACTGAGCGCCAAGCGCGGTAAGTTGGGAGAGACTCTCGCTATAAGTTTGTTCGCCGTTGCGGAAGATTGCCGACCCGACGACCAGCATTTGGGCGCCAGCCCGGGTGCAGTCGGCGACGGTCTCGGCGTTCACGCCGCCGTCCACTTCCAGCAGCAGGGCGTCACCGCGCTGCGCCCGCAGCGACCGCAGCTTCTCCAGCGCCGCGGGGTCGAACTCCTGTGCCCCCCACCCCGGAGCGACGCTCATGCACAGCACCATGTCGCAATAGGGGAGGGCCGAGGCGATCGCTTCCAGCCGCGTCGGCGGATTAATCGCCAAACCAGCGACGGCGTCCCGCCGGCGGATCCGCTCCAGCGCCGGCCGCGGGTCGTCGACCGCCTCGGCGTGAATGGTCAGTATGCTGGCGCCGGCGTCCACGAAGGCATCGATGTAATCTTCCGGCTTGGCGATCATCAGGTGGACGTCCAGCGGCAAATCGGTCGCCCGACGGACGGCCTCGACGATCGGCATGCCGTACGTAATGTTCGGCACGAAATTGCCGTCCATGACGTCCAAGTGCAGCGCGCGGGCGCCGGCCTTCTCCACCGCTCGCACCTCCGCAGCCAGGTTGCCGAAATCGCACAGCAGCAGCGACGGCAGCACTACCGGCGGCGACATGCGTAATTCGGCAATCAGGCGGCTACGCGTCATAGCGACGGCTCATCCGCGCAAAAAGACGGCTAGCGCGCGGGGCAAGCGACCCAGCAATGGGTTCGTGAAGAATGGCCGCGAGTGTTCGTGCGGCGGCAATCAGCTTCGATACGAATGAAATAGGATTCACTCGCCTCGGAGGGCAGGGCGCCCCCGAAACCAGGGGCGAACGTGGACGACCACGCTGCAGAGATTCTACTCCGGCTCGATGACCACGCCAGAGCGGGTTGCCGAAGAACGGACGAAACCCCATGCCGCGGAACGACTTATCAACATCCGCAGCGCCCGGGCAGGCCGTCGCCTCGCGGGCCTCTGAGCCGTCCGCCGCGCACGTCCGTAGTCGCTTCAAGCTGCTCATCTAGGCGTCGGCCAGCTCCTCGGCGCGCGGCAATTCCGCCGGCGAGGATACGCCGAACAACTGATTGAACCGCGCCGTGGTGTAGTATCGCGCCACCCGAGGCGACTCCTTCGGCCGCTCCGCCCGCACCAGCTCGCGGCGCACAAGCTGCGACAGGATCGCGTAGCTCTGCGCCGAGCGCAGCCGATTGAGCTCCTCCACCGTGACTCCGGGCCGATACGCCACGATGGACAGCACTTCGATGGCTTGCGGCGTCAGCCGCGCGGTGCGGATGCGGCCGCGGAATCGCTCGCGCACGCCAGCCAGGTCGCTGCGGAGCCGCATCTGGTAGCCGCCGCCCTGGGCGACGATTTCGTAGGCCGCGCCGTCCGTCCGGTAGGTTTCGTTGAGTTGAGCGACCAATTCGTCGACCTCCGCCGGCGTCACATCGCGAATGTGGCTGGCGATCTGGCGAGCCGTCAGCGGGCGGCCCTGTGCGTCGCCGACGAAGAGCATGCCCTCGACGATCATCCGCGGCGTCACCGGCAAGGCGACGTCGTCGACCATCGCCTCCTCGGCGACCACGGCCACTTGCGGCGAAGCTTGCGCGTGGCGAGCGGCCGCCGACGTGGCGCCCATAAGCCTGGCGAAGGCCGACGACAGCCGCTCCAGCGAGAACCTCGGCTGGGCGCCGGCGGCTCGCGGCGCGGCTAACGTGCTGGCCTCGGCGGCCGATTGCTGATCCCGCTCGCTCATGGCGGCGAATCTTAGGCGCCCGCGATCCGGCGCCGCAATTCCACTTAGCGTGCAAGCTGCGCCAGCACGGGCCGGGCGCCGTGCGGCGCGCCGTCCCGCAGCCCGGCGCCAAGCAGCGCATCTTGATGCGCGGCGACCAACGCCCGCGAAGACGGCAAGATCTCGCAGAAACGCGGCGGCAATGCCGGCAATCGCACGCGGTGCAGCACCTGATTGAGCCGCATGATCAGCCGCTCGTCCTCCAGGTAATCGTAAAGGAACCGGACTTCCCGAAACCGCGTGATGATCTCCGCCAGCGCGGTCGCGTCGCAGCCGGCCATTGCGCCAACGGCCGTCGCCGCCTTAGCGGCGTCTACCTCGGCCAGGACGGCGTAATACCGGGCGACGCACTGTGGATCGCCTTCAATCAACGACGCATCGAGTAGCAATTCGACCAGGATGTGTCCCAGGAAGCTAGGCCGCATGCCGTCGGCGTCGCCCGTCGCTCGGCGGATCTGCCGGGCCAGCTCCAACGATACCGCGCCAAAAGCCGCGGTCTGGTGGAACCAATCGTCGTCGGCATGGTGCCGCACGACTCCCCGGGCAATCGCCGCCGTATCGCAATCGCCGCACAGCAGAAAGCGGGCCGCCTGCCGCGACCGGCACCGGACGCGCGGCCGGGTGAGGCACAGCCAGTCCGGAACCGCCGCGCCGGCCGCCTCGTAGGGATCGTCGAGAAAATCCAAGCCGTGTGCCAGGTAGTTCATTGCTAGCAGCGGAAGCCGGGGCAGGGCGCCGCTTGCCAGCCATCGCGGCCGGCGACCTGGACACTCGACGCCATGCAAGGTAAATACGCTGCCCGCCCGCGGAAGGCAACCGTACCATGGCCGCAAACTCCCCCTGCACAAATTGCCGTTGCTCGCGATGAACCGTCTTCTGCAATTGGCCCAAGCCGCCAATGGTGCGACGCGCAGCCCCGGCGGCGACCTGACCCCGGGAACGGACCGCTGGCAGCGGAACGCCCTCGACGAGCTGTACACGCTGCAGTTCACCCGGCTCGACGCCCAGGAGTGGGAGTATATCGCCTACTACCTCGGCCTGCGGGCGATTGCCATCCTGATTCTCCTGACGATCGCCTGGACGGTCTCCGGTTGGTTGTCGTCGCTCGTCCGCGTGGCGCTGACGCGCGTGAAGTTCGACCAGACGATGACGTTGTTTCTCGCTCGGCTGGTCCGCTGGGGCGTCCTGCTGATGGTGGCGCTGGCGTGCCTGAGCTACTTCGGCATCGAGACGACCAGTTTCGCCGCGGTGATCGGCGCCGCCGGCCTGGCGATTGGACTGGCCTTCCAAGGCACGTTATCGAACTTCGCCGCCGGCGCCATGTTGCTCGTCTTTCGCCCCTACAAGGTCGGCGACACGGTCAATGTGGCCGGCCACACGGGAACCGTCGACGAGATCGAGCTGTTCACCACCACGATCGACACCGCCGATCGCCGGCGAATCATCGTTCCCAACAGTTCCATCTACAACACCGTTATTGAAAACCTGACGCACCATCCGATCCGACGGATGGAAGTCCTGGTCGGCGTCGCCTACGCGGCCGACGTCGACGCGACCCGCGGCGTGTTGGAGCGAGCCGTGCGGAGCGTGCCCGCCCTCGTGGCCGCGCCGCCTGCTGAAATCGCCCTCCTCGATTTGGGGCCATCGAGCGTCAACTGGGCGGTGCGTGCATTCGCCCGCGGCGAGGAGCTCGCGGCGGCCAAGCAGGCGCTCATCCGAGCGGTGAAGCAGGAGCTGGACCAGGCCGGCATTTCCATTCCGCCGCCGCAGCTCGAAGTCCACGTCAGCGCACCGGCCGCTGAGCCGCCGGCGGCCTGATCGGTGCGATAGCACGTAGCCGCACCACGGATACCCGCAGCCGGGCCGCGGGCCGGCGGCCCCTGGCGTCGCTGCAAACACCGCCCCACAATAGCGCACAACGCCGCGAACCCCATCGCACAGCGAGCCCTTACACGCGAGCCGGGCCGTCCCGGTCCCGGCCCCGGCGCCCCCGCACCACCTTCGCAGCCCCGCCAGCCATGACCCAATACCGAACCGAACGCGACACCATGGGCGAAATGCAGGTCCCGGCCGACGCCCTCTACGGCGCCTCGACGGCCCGGGCCGTCGACAACTTCCCGGTCGCTCATGAGCCGGTTCCCGCACCGGTGATTCACGCCTTCGGCCATCTCAAGGCCGCCTGCGCCCAGGCGAACCTGGAACTGGGCAAGCTCGACGCGAAGCTCGCCGAGGCGATTATCGCCGCCTCCAACGACGTCGCCGCGGGCAAGTATGACCAGCACTTCCCGGTGGACGTCTACCAGACCGGCTCCGGCACGTCGACGAACATGAACGCCAACGAGGTGATCGCCAACCTGGCCAATCAGCGGCTGGGCTTGGGCGTCGGCGCGAAGGGGCAAAAAGGGGCCGTGCATCCCAACGATCACGTCAACATGGGGCAGTCGTCCAACGACACCTTTCCGGCCGCGATGCACATCGCCGGAGCCGTAGAACTGAAAGAGCGGATGCTCCCCGCCTTGCAGCGCTTCGCCGACGAATTGGCCAAGAAGGAGGCAGCGTGGGATTCGATCGTGAAGATCGGCCGCACCCACCTGATGGACGCCACGCCGATTCGCGTGGGGCAAGTCTTTTCCGGCTATGCGGCCCAGGCCCATTTCGCCTGCGTTCGCGGCGGCCGGGCGCTGGCTCGCCTGGAAGAGAACATGCCGATCGGCGGCACGGCCGTCGGTACCGGGATTAACACGCACCCGGAGTTCGCCAAGCGCGTCTGCGCCGCGTTGTCGAAGAAACTCGGCGTGAACTTCCAGGAGGCGCCGAACCACCCCGAAGCCCAGGCCGCGAAGGACTCGTTCGTCGCCGCCCACGCCGAACTGAAAACGGTCGCCGTTTCGATGACGAAAATCGCCAACGACATTCGCTGGCTCGGCAGCGGGCCGCGGTGCGGCTTGTTCGAGCTGCTACTGCCGGAGACGCAGCCGGGCAGTTCCATCATGCCGGGCAAGGTGAACCCGGTGATCGCCGAGTCGATGATGATGGTCGCCTGCCGCGTGATTGGCAACGACTCGGTCATCACGACCGCGGGCCTGGGGGGCATCGGCTCGTTGTTCGAGCTGAACGTCGCCATGCCGGTGATGATCGACGCGTTCATGGAGTCGGTGAAGCTCCTGGGCAACGTGGCCAACGTGTTCACCGACAAGCTGCTCGTCGGCCTGCAAGTCAACGAAGAACGTTGTCGGGCGCTGATCGACCAGTCGCTGATGATGGTCACCAGCCTGGCGCCGGTCCTCGGCTACGAAACGTGCGCGAAGCTCGCCAAGCAGGCGTTCCAGGAGAACAAGACCATCCGCCAACTCGTCAGCGAGCAGAACCTGCTTCCCGCTGCGGAGCTGGAGAAACTGCTCGATCCCGATTCGATGACCCGCCCCGGATGATAGCAGCGGAGCGCCGATCGCCTTGCGCGCGGAGCATTTAGCCGCGGGGCTCGCCCCGCGCCCGCCGCGAGCGGCGGGGCTAAATGGGCGGCGCGCGGTTGAAATGTTGGCGATAACGTTGGCCGGCGCTTACACTCGCCAACATGGTCCTGGCGTTTCACAGCATCTTCACCGCGTACGGCTTCTGGCTGCCGAATGAACCGCGGGGCTCCTGGTCCGACTATGTCGGCGCATGGGAACTGCGGAACTTCGGACCGGCGACGAAGGTCAGTACTCGGCGATCCATTGCCGCGAGGCCTTACGATCGTGCGCTAAAGGCCCGAATGCAATCGGCGCTTCAGTTCGAGCCAGTCAGGTTCAGCGGCGAGCAGGCCCGCGAGATCGTCCGCGGGTTTGCCGATTCGCCGTATGTTCTGCACGCCTGCGCGGTGTTGCCGGAGCACGTGCACCTGGTCATCGCGCATACCGACCGCGACATACGCACGGTCGTAGGCCATCTCAAATCGAGCGCAACGAAGGCCCTTCGCGAGCACGGCTGGTTCTTGGACCACACCCCGTGGGCTGACCATGGCTGGAACGTGTACCTAAACACGCCAGCGGATGTTGATCGGGCCATTGCGTACGTCGAGAACAACCCGGTGCGCGAAGGCAAGCGCCGGCAGCAGTGGCGCTGCGTCGTGCCGTTTGATCCGCGGACGTCTCGTGCCGGAGCGCTCTAGTCGTATGGCCATTTAGCCGCGGGGCTCGCCCCGCGCCCGCCGCGAGCGGCGGGGGCCAAAAAATCAAGCGGGGTAAACTGCGGCCCGTTTTCCGTATTTTCTTTTCGGAACGATTGCGGCAAAGCTGCGTGCAGGGCCGATAGAGAATCAACGCAGACTCCGGCGCGTGCTTGCGCCCGTTAGTCCGCGTTGGCTTTTCGATCGACCTTCTCGTGGATTCGCCGAACATGGACGTCAGCTACGCTTCCACGCTCTTCCGATTCGCCGGCACGTTGCTAGCACTGGCCGTAGCAGCGAGTTGACCATCCGCGGCGACGAAAACCAGTTTGAGTTCGCCACCGACGCCGACGACTCGGCCGGATCGTCGACCCCCGGAGGCGTCTCGGCCGTCGCCAACGCCTCGCCCAAACCAGCACTGGCGATCATCGCCGATGACGCGGTTGTCCCTGCTGCAACCACGCGCCCCTCCAACTCGCTTCGCAACAGCCCGTCGCGCGGCTGGCTCGGCGGAGGCCCGCGTCGCCCGAGTGCGACCGCGGGAATCCGGCCGACCGGCAGGTCGGCTCGCTCGGAGGCGGCGGCGACGGCCAAATCGCCCACCGCGCGGCCCAAGGCAACGGTCCCGGCCATGCCTTCAGCCGCCCAAACGCCCGCCCCCCGTCCCCCCGTCGCACCGATGTCCGAGGCCGCGACGCAAGCGCCCGCGGACGCCGCAGCCCGCCCATTTGGGGCCGCCAATGCGCTGCTCGTTCAGGCGTACCAGCTTTCACTCAAAGCCGCCAGCGAAGGCGAGTACTCGCAAATCGTGCGCTGGTGCGCCGAGGCGATGCGCCTGGGCCTTAACGCCGAGAACCGGCAGTTCTGTTTGCAGCTTTCGGCGTGGGCCCTCAATCGGCGCGGGCAGGTGCGAGCCGCGCAGGGCCAAGACGCCTTGGCGCTGGCCGATTTCCGGGCAGCGATCGACTTCGATCCGAACTGCTGGCGCGCCCTTCACAACCGCGGCGTGACGCTCGCCCAGACGGGCCAGTTCGCCGAGGCGTTCGACGACATGTCTCGAGTGATCCAGCTCAACCCGCAGTACGCGAAAGCCTACTCGAATCGGGCAACGCTGTACGTGCAAGCCGGCGACCTGGATCGGGCCGTCGCCGACTACGAGACGGCGATCAACCTCGAGCCCGAGCTCGTTCCTGCCTTGGTCGGGCATGCCCGCGTCTGCCACATGGCGGGGCGGCTGGAGCAAGCCCTGGCGAGCTTCGCTCGGGCTATCAAGCTGCAGGATGGCAGCGCCGAGATCATTTGCAGCCGGGCCGACCTGTTGGTCGACCTGGGCCAGTACGGCGACGCGCTGCACGACTACGCGCGTGCAATCGATATCGACTCGAAGTTCGAGCACGCCTATCGCAATGGGGCGTGGCTGCTGGCCACGTGTCCGGACGACGACGTCCGCGACGCCGAAGCCGCCCTCAAGGGCGCCCAAGCGGCCCTCGACTGCGGCTATGGCGACCGCCATGCCGCCCTGGACACCATGGCCGCCGCGCTGGCCAACGCCGGCCGATTCGACGAGGCCGTCAGCACGATCCAGCAGGCGATCGAAGTGGCGCCCGAAGACGCTCGCCCGGCCTACCAGGCGCGATTGGAGCTCTACCAGGCGGGCCGGCCCTACCGCACGCACCCCATTCTGCAGCAGGGCGACGTGCAAACGGCCGACTTCGTCGAGGTCGACGGCTAACGCCCCGGCCGCTCAGTCGGGGCGGCCGATCCGCCTGGCGGCGGCGGCATGGCCGGCGCGTGGCGCTGCTGATATACTGCACGGGCCCCACGGTCGCGCCTTGGTGTTTGCCGACCGCCTCGCTGAGTACGGCGGTTTCTTTCTTTATGGCGTCCAGCGAAATCGAAGCCCCCGGCGACAAGGGGAAGGCCCCCCGCGAGAAACGTGGCGTCCCCAGCGGCCTGTGGATGCGCTGCGACGACTGCGGCGAGATGCTGTTCCGCAAAGAGGTCGAGCGGAATCTGAATGTCTGTCCGAAGTGCGATTACCACATGTACATCAGCGCCCAGGCGCGGGTGCAGTCGGTGCTCGACGAGGGTACGTTCGAAGAATGGGACGCCGACTTGCACGCGGTCGATCCGCTGGGCTTCTCGGACAAGAAGCCGTACCCTGAGCGGCTCAAGAGCGAGCAGGCCCGCACCGGCCTGCGCGACGCGGCGCTCACCGGGGCGGGCATGATCCGCGCCCGCCGCGTCGCCTTTGGCGTCACCGACTCGGCTTTCATTATGGGCAGCATGGGCTCGGTCGTCGGCGAGCGGCTGACCCGACTCATCGAACGGGCGACCGACCAGCGGTTGCCGCTGATCATCATCAGCGGGTCCGGCGGCGGCGCCCGTATGCACGAAGGCATCTACTCGCTGATGCAGATGGCGAAGGTCTCAGCCGCCCTGGCCCGATACGACAAGGCCGGCGGACTGTTCATTTCCGTGCTGACCAACCCCACGATGGGGGGCGTCGCAGCCAGCTTCGCTTCGCTGGGCGACGTCACGTTCGCCGAACCCAAGGCCCTTATCGGCTTCGCCGGCCCGCGAACGATCAAGGCCACGATCCGCATTGAATTGCCCGAAGGTTTCCAGACCAGCGAATTCCTCCTGGCCCACGGGTATATCGACCGCATCGTCCGCCGAGCGCACCTGAAGAGCGAAATCGCGCGGGTCATCGACTACTGCGGAAAGCGGTAGCCCAGCGAGTCGACTGGCCAAAGCGAACTGCCCCCGGACCCCCCGCCCCTGCTCGCCGCTCGTCGCCCTGCAGCGGCCCCCATCCGCCCGCGTCGCTTGCCGCGTCACGCCGGGCCACTTAGATTGGCTGCTGGGCCCCTTCTTCCTCGATTGATACGCACGCATGGGCATCGGCGGGTTCTTCAAATCGCTCATCGAGGGCGGCAAGGTCGATATCAGCCGCCGCTACGAGATCCTGCGCGAGGCCGTCTCGGGCACCATGAGCAGCTTTCACATGGCCCGCGATCGGCAAACCGAACAAATCGTCGGCCTGAAGATCCTCGACAAGGAAAAGACCGAGCAGCTCGAAATGCGCTTCCGCGGCCTCAATAAGCCGAGCGAGGGCGAGATTTCCGCCAAGTTCAATCATCCGCGAATCGTCACCACCTACGGCTACGGCATCACCACCAAGGGCGAGCAGTTCATCGTCATGGAGTATCTCGATGGGCCGGGTCTCAACTCGCTCATCATCGCCCGCAGCAACCTGCTCGACGGCAAGCGGCTGACGCTCTTGACCCAGGCCGCCGAAGCGCTCAGCGTGGTCCATGAGGCCGGCTTCATCCACCGCGACGTCTGTCCCCGCAACTTCGTCTGCTCGAAGGACGCGACGTCGCTGAAGCTGATCGACTTCGGGCTCTCGGTGCCAGCGCGGAAGGAGTTCATGCAACCGGGCATTCGCACCGGCACGCCCAACTACATGGCGCCCGAGGTCGTTCGCCGCAAACCGACCGATCACCGGCTCGACATCTTCGCCTTCGGCGTGTCGATGTACGAGATGTTCGCCTTCGAACTCCCCTGGCAGCGCGGCGGCGGCGACGGCCTGGCCGCGATGGGGCACGGGACGACGGCGCCCAAGCCGCTGGAACACTACTACCCCCGGATTCACCCCAAGCTCCGCGACGCAATTCATAAGTGCCTCGAAGCCGACCCGGACAAGCGGTTCGCGTCGATGAAGCAGTTCTTGAACGCCATTCGCGTCGTGCGGCACGAAGACGTTAAGCATAGCTGACAACGCCCCCATCACCGATCACCGATCACCGTTCACTGCTCACTGCTCACCGAACACTAATCCCCGATTCCATCCATGGCCCTCCGCCTCCTGCTTGCCGCGGTCGTCTCGGCGGTGCTGATGTTCCTCTGGGGCTTCGTCTATTGGGGTCCCGTGCTGAACATGACCGCCCGCCTCATGGAGCCGCTCCCCGCGGACCGGGAGATGGACATCCTCGCTCCCATGCGAGCCGGTGAAATGCCCACGGGGATGTATGTGTATCCTGGTCCGCTGGTCGATCCCCGCGACGAAGCCGCCGCGGCGGAATGGGAGCGGAAGGTCGAGGAGGGGCCGATCTTCCATCTAGCCTATCGCCGCAGCGGCGCCAGCCCGATGGACCCGGTGATGTTCGCCACGGGGCTTCTGCACAACTTCGTCGTCGCACTGCTTGCGGCGGGGCTGTTGGCGATGGTCGTCCACACGCTGCCCAGCTACGCCAGCCGCGTCGGGCTGCTGATGCTGGCGAGCCTCATCGCGGCCGTGTGGACCAGCGTTGGCGCGGCGATCTGGTGGGCCCACACGGCCAGGTACGCCGCCGGGCAAATGGCCTACGAACTGGGCGCCGGCCTGGCGATGGCCCTGGCGACGGCCGCCATCGTCAAGCCGCCGGCAGCCGCCCGATAGCCCGCGGCCAGTCCCCGGCCGGCGCGACCGCTTGAACGACTCCCGAACCGCTGGGCCGCCGCGGCGATCAGCGCCCCAAGGCGATTGCAGGGCCGGCCTTGTACCGGTATGATGCCGAGTTCCGCAGCGGCCGACGGGCGTCGGCCGTGCGCAAGGCGCCGTTAGTTTTCCTCGACCCGCCTGGCGGGAGCTCACGAATATGACGATCGACAAAAGCCTTAAAGTCCGCCGCGGGGCCACCAGCAATCGCAGCGTTCTCACCCGTGCCGAGCGGCTCGAGCGGCTCAAGGAGACCGACCGTTGGGTCGACGGCATGTCGCCGCTGGGGTTGCCGAAGGTGCGGGTC
>QEVI01000139.1 GCA_003576855.1 Planctomycetota bacterium | reverse complement strand
GACCGCGACGATCACTAGTGCTGAACCGGCGACGCTGCCGCCGGCGATCATCGCGGCGAACTTGTATGCCACGCTCGACGAGCCGGCCGGCGCCGCTGGCGGCGTGGCCGGCGGCGCTACGCCGCCTGGCGCCGGGACGTCGGCGGCCGCGGTCGCGGCGCCAGCGTCGGCAAGCAGCATGGTCGCGTCGTCCAGGGCGGCGGCGAACTGGTCGGCCGGCGGGCCCGCCGAAGGCTCCGCCGAGACCGACGGCGCCATGGCGGTCGCCGCGGCCGGCGCCGCAGCGGCTTGTCCATTGTTTCCTGAGCGATCGACCGGTTCGGTCACTTGCACCATCATCCCGCAGCGGGGACAGGCGACGATCTGCCCGACGAGCGCAGCATCGCGGACCGATAGCCGCGCGCGGCACGTGACGCAGGTAACCTTGAACAATTCCACGCAAGCGTTCCGGTGATGTCGCGTCGGCGACATCGGCGATGATTGACCGGTTGTGGTTTGGCGCAGGGCGAGGCCAAACGGATCGGGCTGCCCCTCGCAGGGGCTCGTTGCCACCAGGACGGCCGGCAATGCGGCCTTGTCAAGTATAACCGATCAATCCGCTTTTCCGACGAAAATGTCCGGCAGCCTGTCGCCCCGCTTTTCTGCAGCCGAGCGCGTCGTGACGATAATCCGCTCGGCGCCCGAATCCTCGCCGCCCTGGACGATGTACACCAGCTTTTGCCGCGGGTCGGCCGGGCCGGTCGCCGCTCGGTCGGGATTTGACCGACGGAGGATTTCCACGAGGATTTCGCCGGCCGGGCGGTCCCGCAATTCCAATCCAAAGGATTGGTTCTTGGTGATGCCCTCCAGTTGCAGGTCCGCGCCTGCGATCGTCATGGCGATGCCCGTATCCTGGGCGAGTAGTTCAATCGCCCGCTCCAGCGTCTCCTTGGAAAACACGAGGGACGTGCGCGCGGCCAGGCGCTCTTCGATGCCAGCCGCAGGGGAAGCCGTTCCGGTCGCCGCGGCGGGCGCCGCGCTGTCGCGCTGCGTCAGCACCAGCTCGGTCGCCATCAGCAGGTTGTGCGCGGCCGCGGCGGGCAAGTAGCAGCGGACGAGGGCCTGGCGCTGGTCTTCGCCGCTGCGCGTGTAACGCGCCGCAACTCGCGCCATGACCGGCAGACGCTCCACCACCGGGCGGCCATGGGCGTGCCAGGGCGACGCGCCGATGTATGCCTCCAAGGCGTCAGCGGTCTTGGCGATATGCTCCTGCATGCTAAGCGCGAGCCGCCGCGGCGACGAGTTCAAGCTGGGCGTCGCCCGCAGCTCGAAAAAGAAGTCGTCTGCCAAGTGCAAGCTGAGCGCCAGCGCTGCTGCGTCGGGGCCGGCGAGCCGCTCCAGGGCGTCGGCCAGCGGCGCAGCTTCCGGGGAAAGCAGTCCGCCGCCGCTGGCCTGGAGAAACCGCGGCGTCCATATAATCGTCGCCAGGCGCTGCCGGTCGGTGTGGGCGACGAGTGCTTCGACGTCTCGAATGAGCGGCGGCGAAGCTCCGCGGGATTCAATCAGCTCCTCGGCAAGCGAGGCGGGAGCGATCAGCCACGTTGACGGCGCCGCTCCCCCGCCGCCGGCGTCTCCGCCGATATGGAGGTAGGCCCGCCCGTCTCGGACGTGATACTGCGCGCCGCGATGTTCCCGTAGCTCCGCGGCGCCCTGCCCGGCCGCAAGCTGCTCGCCAGTGAGCGGGCGGCGTAGTTCGACGCGAAGAACGGCGTCGATTCGATCGTCCCTGTCGATCACCACAGCAACGAGTAGCGACTCGATGTCGGCCACGTCATGGAGCGTTAGCTTGCTCAGTCGCTCGACGGCGGTTGCACCCCAGGGGCCGAGCGCCGCCAGGACGCGCTGGCCTTCCGAATGGCCGAGGATTTGAGCCGGCCTCACGTGGACCAGGCACTGCGCGCCGGCAGGTACGTAGTCGAGCGCAATCGGCGGCCCGGCGGTGGGCGACGCCCAGAGCAAGACGCCGTTGGGATCCGCGACGACGACTTCGGTAGCACCCGTTGCTTCGCCATGAAGCGTTGCGGAGTCGGATGGCGCCGTCCTGGGAGGGCTGTTGGCGGAAGTTCTCCTTGGCGCAACCGCCGCGAGCGACTGCAGGTTGCGATACCGCAGTGCGGCCAGTGCAACGACGGCGACTGACGCCAGCGCCGCCGCCACGAGCCAGGCAGGCGTGCGGCGAGTCTTCGACCTCGCCGCCGGCGGACTCCCCGGCGCCGGTTGGATGCGGTAGTGAGGCGAGTCGGGCATGTTCATCAAAAGCGCGTCGCGCCGTAAAGCATTCCAAAGAGACGACGTGCGCCGCGGCCGCTGCGGCGCGCCGCAGCGGCCGCGGCGGTTGTCGCCCGGCAGGCGGCCCCTTATTATCCAGCGGTCGATGCTGTTTCGCCACTCACCCTGCTGCGAGGCGCCGGCGCCCATGACGCCCTTCGAAGCCGCTCAATTCTATTTCACCCGCGCCGCCGACGAACTGGGCCTTCCCGACAGCATGCGGCGGCGGCTGCTGGTCGCCAAGCGCGAGGTCCAGGTCCAGGTGACCATCGAAATGGACAGCGGCGAAATCGTCACCTTCATTGGCTACCGCGTGCAACACGACAACTCCCGCGGACCGATGAAAGGCGGATTTCGCTACCACCCCCAGGTCGACCTGGACGAGGTCCGCAGCCTGGCGGCGCTGATGACGCTCAAGACGGCCGTCGTAAACATCCCTTACGGCGGCGCCAAGGGGGGCATCGCCGTCGACGTCCACAAGCTGAGCGTCCGCGAACTCGAACGGCTGACCCGCAAGTTCATCGACGCCCTTCACGACGTCATCGGCCCCGACATCGACATTCCCGCGCCCGACATGGGAACCGATAGCCGCGTCATGGCCTGGATCATGAACCAGTACAACAAGTATCACGGGTTCAATCCCGGCGTCGTCACCGGAAAGCCAGCCGAGTACTACGGCATTCCCGGTCGCGAGGAGGCGACCGGCCGCGGCGTGGGCATCGTCACGCTCAAGGTGCTCGGCCGGCTCGGCCGCAAGCCCCCGCAAACCCGCGTGGCGATTCAGGGCTTCGGCAACGTCGGTTCGCACACGGCGAAGTTCCTGCGGGACGCCGAGTGCAAGGTGGTGGCTATCAGCGACGCCAGCGGCGGTTTCTACCGCGCTGACGGCATCGACGTGCTGGCGGCGATTCGCTACTCCAACCAGAACAACCGTTCGCTGGCCGGCTACACCGGGGCCGATCACATCACCAACGCCGAGCTGCTGGAAATGGATGTCGATATCCTCATTCCCGCGGCGCTAGGCGGCGTGATCGACGAGTCGAACGCCGAGCGGATCAAGGCGCCGATTATTATCGAGGCGGCCAACGAGCCGATCCGTCCGGAGGCCGACCATACGCTTGCCGAACGGGGCGTGCTGATCCTGCCGGACGTGCTGGCCAACGCCGGCGGCGTGACGGTGAGCTACTTTGAATGGGCGCAGAACCGGCAGCACTACAAGTGGAATCTCGACCGCGTCCGGCAGGAACTGGAGCGGGGCATGACGCAGGCCTTCGAGACCGTGTGGGACGAAGCCAAGCAGCGGAAAGTCAGCCTCCGCACCGCCGCCTACGTCGTGGGCCTGGAGCGGGTCGCCAAGGCGACGACGCTGGCCGGGCTGGAATAGCCAAACAACCGCCGATCAACCCAGCCGCCGATCCACGCAGCCGCTTCAGCCGCCGATCAACGATCGGCCGGAGCGGAGGCCAAGAATCAAAACCGCGAAGGCCGCGAGCGCGCCTGCCACTGTTTCAATACGCCTCGCCTCATTACGCTATCGGGCCAGTTCCTCAACGACGTCAGCGAGAAGGTCGCCCGCCCGCTCCGCGTCGTGGCGGCTCACATCCAGGTGGAACACCGCCCGCACCTTCTGTTTGCTAATCGCGCTCATCCTCACGCCGCGGCGAACCATGCGAGCGCAGAAATCGGCCGCCGCGCCGAGCCGCTCGTCGATGCGGAAGATGACGATGTTCGTTTCGACGTGCGGCCGATCCAGTTCGATGCCCGCGCAGTCGCCAATCGCCGCGGCGAACAGCCGCGCATGGGCATGGTCCTCGGCCAACCGCTCGACGTGATGGTCGAGACCGTACAGCGCCGCGGCCGCCAGCACGCCCGCCTGCCGCCAGCCGCCGCCGAGGGCTTTCCGCAGGCGACGGGCCTGCAGGATGGCTTCCGGCGAGCCGGCCAGCGCCGAACCGACCGGCGCGCCAAGCCCCTTGCTGAAGCAGACGCTTACGGTGTCGAAGTGGCGGGCCCAATCGCGCGCCGGTATGCCGCTGGCGACGACGGCGTTGAACAGCCGGGCGCCGTCGAGGTGGCGGGCTAGGCCGCGAGCGGCGGCCCAACTGCAAATGCGCTCGACCTCGGCAAGCGGGTAGACCATGCCGCCGGCGCGGTTATGGGTGTTCTCGACGCACAAAAGCCGCGTCCGGGGAAAGTGAACGTCGTCGGCCCGCACCTTGTCTTCCAGGTGGCTCACCTGCATCACGTTGCCGGCGGCGACGATCGACCGGGCCGCGATGCCGAAAAGCTGGGCGTAGGCCCCCTGTTCGTGGTTGAAGATGTGGCAGTCGGCGTCGCAGAGCAGCTCGTCGCCCGGCAGGCAGTGGAGCCGCACTCCTATCTGGTTGCCCATCGTTCCCGTTGGAACGAACAGCGCAGCAGGCTTAGCCAGCAGGTCGGCGATCCGCTCCTGAAGCCGGTGGACGGTCGGATCTTCGTCGTAGACGTCGTCGCCGACTTCGGCCGCGGTCATCGCGGCCCGCATGCCAGCCGTGGGACGTGTGACAGTATCGCTACGGAGGTCGATCATGGGGAGTGGGCGGGAGGCAGAGGTCCGAGGCCGGAGGACAGAGGTCAGGGGCCGATGCGGTGCTTGGCTAGCAGGGCGGTGAGTTACAAGATACCTTGGGCTGCTGCAGGCAACAGGGTTTCCTGCAAGAAGCCTTCCCCCTTCCCAATTCCGCCTTCCGCCTTCCGCCTCCAGCCTCCAGCCTCCAGCCTTTATCTGCCATGCCCCTCGCGATTGCTCGCATCGACGTCCGCGACGCTACGGCGGCACGCCAGATAGCCGCCCTGCGGGCAAAGCTAGCGCCCCAGGGGGATGTCGTCAGCGAAGCCGGGCGCCGGAAGACGATCGAAGTCTTCGGCGAGCCGCTGGCTCCCGTGCACGTGGTCGAGCGAATCTGCGAGGACGTGAAACGACGCGGCCTGGAGGCGGTGCTGGACTACACGGCCAGGCTCGACGGCAAGCAACTGGCGGCAAGCCAGTTGCGCGTCCCGGCCGAGGATCTGGCCGCCGCCCATGCTGCCGCAGAGCCGGCGTTCTTGGAAACCGTCCGCCGGGTCCGCCAGCGGATCTTGCGGTTTCAACAGGCCATCCTTCACCGCGACGTGTGGTTGGAAACCGATCACGGCGGGCGACTCGGCCAGCGGTATTTGCCGTTGCGGCGGGTGGGCGTGTGCGTGCCGGGCGGCGCCGCGGCCTACCCATCGACGGTGCTCATGACCGTCGTGCCGGCCCAGGCGGCCGGCGTGGAGCAGATCGCCGTCGTCGCGCCGCCGACGCCGTATGGTTCGTACAACCAGGACCTGCTGGCGACCTGCCACGAATTGGGCGTGACGGAGGTTTACCGCATCGGCGGGGCGCAGGCCGTGGCGGCGCTGGCGTATGGACTGCCAGATGTCTGCAAGTCAAGTGACGCGGCAATCCCTCCTCTCGCCTCGCCCATCACGAGCGGCGGATTGCTGCAGCGCGTCGATAAGATCGTCGGTCCGGGCAACTTGTTCGTTGCGCTTGCGAAGAAGCACGTCTTTGGCGAAGTCGATATCGATTCGATCGCCGGGCCGAGCGAGGTGATCGTGATCGCCGACGAGACGACGCGGGCCGATTACACGGCGGCCGACCTCATCGCCCAGGCCGAACACGCCCCAGGGTCGGCGATACTCATCACCTGGAGCGAGTCGCTGCTCGACGCCGTGGCGACGGAACTTCAGCGGCAGCTCGCTCGTCTCGACCGCGGCGATTTGGCGCGGCAGTCGCTCGAGTCGTTCGGGGCCCTCATTCTGGTTCGCCACGAAGACGAGGCCGCTGAGCTTGCCGACGAACTGGCGACCGAGCACCTCCACCTGGCGTGCGCCGAGGCCGAGCGACTGGCCGGCAAAATTCGCTGCGCCGGCGCCATGTTCATCGGGCCGTTCAGCCCCGTGACGCTGGGCGACTACGCCGCCGGGCCGTCGCACGTGTTGCCAACGGGCGCTACCGCGCGGTTTGCCAGCGGTCTGTCGGCGAACGACTTCTTGCGGTCCAACAGCGTGATTCACTTCACGCCAGCCGGGCTTGACGCACTGGCCGACGATGTGTTGCGGCTAGCCAACAAAGAAGGCCTCACCGGACACGCACGGAGCATCGAAGTCCGCCAATCTCACTCCGTCGAAGGGAGGGGCCAGGGGAGGGATTAACCGCCGTACCGCGTCGCCTGTAAGCAAAAACCACCAGCTCCGTCAGCGCATTTCACACAAGCACACCCCCCGCGCCTAACCTCTCCCCACTGTGGGCCAGCGCCAAATCGCATGACCTTAGTCCGCAAAAATATCGCCGCAATGCAGGGTTACGTCCCGGGCGAGCAGCCCCGCGGCAGGGAGTACGTCAAGCTCAACACCAACGAGAACCCGTATCCTTGTTCGCCGGCCGTGAAGGCCGCGATTGGCCGCGTATGCACGGCAGGATTGCAGCGGTATCCCGATCCCCAGGCGACCGAGTTTCGCGAGCGGGCGGCGGAGCTGTTCCAAAAACGACTGCCGGCGATTACCCCCGACTGGATCCTTTGCGGCAACGGCAGCGACGACGTCCTGACGATCGTCACCCGCAGCTTCGTCGATAGCGGCGACGTCATCCGCTTCCCACGGCCGAGCTACGTGCTGTACGAGACGCTGGCGTCGATTCAGGGGGCGACTGCGGAGGTCGTCGATTTCGAGCCCGATTGGTCGCTCGGCGAGCGGTTCACCGCGCCGAACGATCGGTTGCGGCTGGCGCTCTTGGCGAATCCCAACAGCCCCTCCGGCACAATGATTCCTCCGGAAGCCGTTGCGCGATTGGCCGCCGCCCTCCCCTGCCCCTTGCTGGTTGACGAGGCGTACGCCGACTTCGCCGACCGAGACTGCCTGAGCCTCGTGGCCGACAACGAGCGGGTGTTGGTGTCGCGGAGCTTGAGCAAGTCGTACAGCCTGGCCGGGCTGCGGTTCGGCTTCGTCGTCGGCCAGCCGCACGTCATCGAGCAGCTTAACAAGGTAAAGGATTCGTACAACTGCGACGCCCTATCTATTGCCGGGGCGACGGCGGCCCTCGACGATCAGAGGCATTTCCAGCGCAATCGCGCGGCCATCCTCGCCACCCGCGAGCGCCTCGCCGGGGACTTGCGAAAGCTCGGCTTCGAGTGTATCGATTCGCAGGCGAACTTCGTCTGGTGCCGGCACCCGCGCCACGCCGCCAGGCCGCTCTACGAGCAACTGAAGGCCGCCGGGGTGCTGGTGCGGTACATGAGCTATGCCGGTTGGGGCGACGGCCTGCGCATCACCGTGGGCAGCGACGACCAGGTCGGCGTGCTGCTTGAGAAACTTGGCACCCTGCTTGCGTAGCCGCCGCTGGGCGATCGTTTCGCCGTTAACACCAAGTCGTTTTCACGGGACAAGACCGCGATGGCCGAGCTCCTCACGTTCAATTCTCTGGCGGCCCTGGCGACCCTGGCGATTCTCGAAATCGTGCTCGGAATCGACAACATCGTCTTCCTGGCGATCCTGACGGGCAAACTGCCGGAGCATCACCAGGGTCGGGCCCGCACCATTGGCCTGGCGCTGGCCGCCGTGGGACGGATCGTGCTGCTGCTGGCCATCTCGTGGGTAATCACGCTCGATAAGACGGTGCTGTTCGAGTTGCCCTTTGCCATGCCCGGTGCGCACCAGTCGCCGGCGACGGCGACTGACCGCTCACCCGCCGCCGAGGAACCGGCGACGTCCGGCGGCCAGGGCTCCGCCGAGCGGCACGGCTCGACCCCCATCACGGCCAAGGACATTGTTCTGCTGCTGGGCGGCCTCTTCCTGCTGGGCAAGGCGACCTGGGAGATCGGCCATCAACTCGAGCCCAAGCACGACGCCAGCGGCCGCAAAGTGTACTCCTCGCTGGCCACGGTGCTGGCGCAGATCATCGCCATCGACATGGTCTTCTCGCTCGACTCGGTGCTGACCGCCGTGGGCATGGTGCGGCCCGAGGACTACGAGAGCTACTGGGCGCCGCTGTCCATCATGGTGACGGCCGTGCTGCTGGCGATTGCGGTCATGCTCATTTTTAGCGGGCCGATCGCGGGCTTCGTCAATCGCCATCCCAGCGTGAAAATGCTGGCGCTGGCCTTTCTGATTCTGATCGGCGTCGTGCTGGTGGCCGAGAGCTTCCACGCCCACGTGCCGCGCGGCTACATCTACTTCGCGATGGCGTTCTCGCTGATGGTCGAGTTGCTCAATCTCAAAGCGCGGGCGGCCCAAAACGCCGCCGCCGCCCATTAGACTCTGCCGCACGGCTGGCCGCCGAAAAAAGATGCGCCACGCCTTAGCGCTGGTACTCCACTCCGAACCGCACGCCGTGGTAGACCAGCGTATCGCGGTCGAACGTCGGCTGCCCGGCCAGTCCGGCCAGCGACGCATCTAGAGCCGTGCCTACGCCGTCCAGCGCGAGCACCTGGTAGCCGCCTCGCAGGGCCAGGCAGCGATTGATCCGCAGCACGGACGTCACCCCCGCTTCGCCGATGAAGGCGATCTCGGTGAACTCATTCTTCTCGGTCGTGTACGCCCCGCCGGTAACGTCCGTAAACTCCCGTTTGAAATCGTTCAGGTACGCGCCCACGTTTCCATACGGCTCGATCGTGATCCACCGGTTGAGCTGCCACGCGTCGCGCAGGGCGCCGATGTGGAAGCCCGGCAGGCGATTGCTCACCTTAGCGCGAGCGGCGTCGCCATCGGCTTGCTCGACGGCGACGAAGTCCTCGTCGAGTTGCACATAGCGGAAGCCGGCCAGCGCCTTGAGCGGCACGTCGGTGCGCCGCAGGACGTTGACTTCCAGCGAATTGAACCGCGACTCATAGGTGACGTCGTCGGTAGCGGTCGTCGCCAAGGCGTGGAAGTCGTTGACGCCTTCATAGCCGATTTGCAGGCCGTAGTTCGTGTAGTTGTACCCGGTGACGAACAACCGGACGCCCGGTCCATAGTCGAACTGATCGGCCGCGACGGGATCGACGCCGGCGACGTCGCCCCAATCGGCGTCTTCGCGGCGGATGAAGAGGCCGTCGGCTTCGACGTTCCAGTGCGGGCCGACGCACCAGACGTCGCACTCGCCCGGCCCGGCGAACCAGGGAAAGAGCTGCTGATCGCAGCCGCAGCGATTGTAGGGGACCGGCACGCCGGCTATACGGCCGCCTTGCCCGGGCGGGCAGTCGTTGCACGGTTCTTCCGGCGAAGTGCTGAAATCCTCGCCGGCCATCGGCGCCGGCGTCAAACGGCGGGCTTCAACGACCGGCGAATTGCCGTGGGGCTCCCCGCCGGTCCAGATCTCGCCGTCGTCGTAGTAAATCGCGTTGGCCAGCGATGGAACTGGCTCGCCCAGCGACGGCGACGCCCACGGGGCGGCCAGTAAGACGGCGCCAAGGGCGCGGCAGAACGCGCGTCGTGCGACACTTCTGAGCATCTTCTCCGCTTCCTACGCTTGCGGTCGCTTCGCGTCGGGCGCACCCCGCCCAGTCGATAGTCCGTCTAGCGCGATTATGCCGACGATGCGGATAGCATCGGCCTGAACCGACGCCAGGCGACAGCTTGCCCCCTCGCAAGCCAAACAGCTTCCCTGGCTTGCCTCATTTGGCGAGCTGCGGATTTTCCTATGGTCCGCACTTTAGCGCCCTTCTCTATAGCCGCCACTTTCGTAAGCCGAGTGATAACTAGAACGCCTGGAGTTCGCCATTACGCCGGCTTTCGTCACCCGGATTGCGGCCCTCAGCACGCCGCCCGGTTCCTGCGAGCAAAGTTCAATCATGATGCTCCCCACGCTTTCGCCAGCCACTGGTCCGCGCACCAGCCGCCTGTTGCGTCGGCTGATTCTACGCACGCTGGAGGCGGGTCGCTGGATGGCGGTCCTCGTGAGCGCACTGCCCGCGATTGCCGCGGCCCAATACTGCACGCCGGACCAGTGCGACGAGTGCGATCTCAACAACTGCCGCATCTCCTGCTGCTACGACCCGCCGGAGCTGTGGCTGGTGAATACGCGGTGCGCGCCGAAATGCAGCAATCTCGACGCGGGCTTCGAGCGGATCAGCGTCAAGCGCTACGACGCCAATTGCCGCCGCTTCGTCGCAGAGTCGTGGGACTCGCTCATCGCCCAAGAGGCCAGCATGCCGACGCTCATCTTCGCGCACGGCAACACCCTGCAGCACGACGGCGCGATGAACCAGTGCTGGGACGTTTACCACCGGCTGCGGTGCTGCCCCGGGCCGAAGCGGCTGGTCTTCTGGTCGTGGCCGGCGCAGGTCGTCTATAAGCGGCCGATCATCAAGCCGCGGGAGCTGGTGATGAAAAACCTGCGCATCAAGCTCGTCTACGCCGAATACCAGGGCTACTATATGGCCAAACTTGTCGAGCGAATGAGCATGACGCAGCGCGTCACCATCGGCGGACACAGCTACGGCGGCATTATGGCGGCTACCGCGGCCCACTACCTCGGCGGCGGCGAGCTGCGCGGGCTGACCCTCGCCGGCGGCCAGCCGGTCGAGCGGGCCAATTTCCGCCTGGCCATCGTCTCCGGCGCCTTCGACAACGACGCCATGTGCCCCGGCTGCCGCTACGGCCAATCATTCGTCGCCGCTGAGAAGGCGTACGTCACGCGCAACCGCTACGACAGTACGCTCCAGCGGTGGCCGGAGATATCCTATCGCTGCCGCAAGGCGATCGGCGTCACGGGCATCGACGCCAACTGCCTCGGCGAGCATGCCCACAAGCTTTGCCAGCAGACGCTCTCGTCGGACGTCGGCGAAAGCCATTACATCGAGCCGCATCTGGCCAGCGCCCGGTTCATGTCGGCGCTCTGTTGCATCGCCTTCCCGGCGGGTCGCGACGCCGCAACCGGCGCGACTTCGCCCGGCGGTCAGCCCTCGCGCGGGCCCGGCCGATCGACCCCCGCGCCGACGAGTCCGGTCGACATCCTCCGCGACGTCGTGCCGATCCCCGGCCGCGCTTGGCAGCGCGGCGGCATCCTCAACTGACGCCTCGCGCTATGCCGCCAGCGGCGGCCGCTTTTGCCAATTGCGGCTTAGCGCGTCGCCGCCCCGATCGGCTGCCGCTCCTGGGCCGACGTAAAGTACCCGTGCAAAAGGAAACTTAGCGTCGCCGCCCGCACTTCCTTGTACTGCGGCATCAACTGGTGGATGCCCTTGGTCTGGATGAAGTCCGCCGCCCCGTCCAGGCGCATCGTCTCGATGCTCAACAGCCCGTCGTCGTCGCCGGGAATTCCCTGGAAATAGCCGACCGTATCCCCCCGGCCCCCGGCGATGACGCCGAATTCAAACTGCGGCGTCGCCAACTGCTTCTCCAACTCCGGCCATCCCCGCGACGGAGCAAGCTGCTCCAGCGGCTTGCCGGCGGCCAGTTCCACGAGCTGGCTGTCGGCGAACCGATCGGCCAACTCCGCGCCATGGTTCGGCGGCGCGATCATTACCATGCGCTTGAACGACACCGGCGGCCGCATGGCCGGATCGAGCCGTTCGAGATTGAACAGGTACCGTCGAATTACAATGTTGCCCATGCTATGGGCGACGAAGCTGATCGACTCGACCCCCTCCAGATGCCGCACCAGGTTGTCGAGCGACGCGGCGTAGGCGTCGATGTCCTCCATCGTCGAGGGATAGCCGACGTTCACCGCGTTCAGCCGGCCATGCTCCTCCAGGTACTGCGACAGGCCTTTCATGAACGACCGCCCGGCGCCGAGCCCGTGCAACACAATCACTACGTCCTTCGGCAACGGCGGCAGCTTTTGGTCGACTTTGATTTCATTCAGTTTGGCCAGGCAGGTATCGAACGAGCCGAACGTCTGCCGCCGGTTGCTCGGATCGAGCAGCCGGTAATGGCCGGTGATCGAGTGCCGCTGGATCCGCCAGTCGTGAAGCCAGACCTCGTCGGCCCATACCAAGCGTCCGCCAAGCGTGGGCACGCCGGCGGCAAACAGTCCCCGCGGCTCGGCGCAGAGCCGCTCGGCGGCGCCGGCGGCCAGTAGCACCGTCCCCAGCAACAACCACGGCAGACGGGCGGAATACATGGCGGCGTTCTCCAGGCGGAAGCAGAGCGGACGCCATTCGCGTAAGCGGCGACCTGGCGCCATTTTAACCCCGCGGCGGCCCAAAACCCAACGTGGATACGCCCACGCGGCGGCCGGAGTTCGCCCTTCTTGCCGGAGAAAGCGCGGGCCGCGCGGCGCTGTTACGCACTGAGAGCGTGTCTTCAAATGAACTTTGCATTGGCCAAGCGTCGTGACATAAGGCTGATCATGGCGGCGTAGATCATGGCTTCGCTGGTTTCGGGGTTTCGT
>QEVI01000414.1 GCA_003576855.1 Planctomycetota bacterium | reverse complement strand
TGACGGCGCCATCGTCGTCGTGGGGCATACGACGGGCAACAATTCGTCGAACGAACGGGCCCTGGCCTTGCGGCTTACGCCCGCGGGAGGGTTCGACGCTGGTTTTGGGAGCGGCGGCATTACGATCGTCGACTTGGTGAACGCCGGCATGATCGTCGAGCGCCTGCGGGACGTGGCGATTGGGAGCGACGGCAAGATCATCGCCGGCGGCATGTTCCGCGGGGCGGTGACGAGCGTCCCCGATTTCTTGCTGATGCAGTTTGAATCGGGGCTGCTCGCCGCCGATGCGGGCGGTCCTTACGCCCTCGACGAGCCGGGCGGAACCGTTCAATTGATCGGTTCTGCGCAAGGCGCCGGTACGCTCGCCTACGAGTGGGATCTCGACGGCGACAACGTCTTTGGCGAAACGGGCCCCAGCGCGGCCTTCGGGGACGAGAACCTTCAGAATCCCGCGTTCACCGTCGCCGGGGCGGACGGCCCGACGGATTACACGGTTCGCCTGCGGGTGACCAGCGTGATTGACCAGTTCACGCCCCCGCAGACGGCGATTGACAGCGCGACGGTTACCGTGGCGAACGTCGATCCCGCACTGACGGTCGGCTCGCAACAGGTCGCGGTCGATGAAGGCGATCCGGCCGTAAATCTGGGTACGTACTTCGATGCAGGCGGCGATCCGGTCGCGCTCATCGCATCGGTCGGCACGGTGGTGAACAACAACGACGGCACGTGGAGCTGGTCGTACGCGCCGGGCGACGGGCCTGACCAATCGCAGACCGTGACCATCACGGCCGACGACGGCGAAGGAGGCGTCGCCAGCGTGACGTTTGACTTGATCGTGGCGAATGTCGCGCCGAGCGTTGCGGCGGACTCGCCTGCCGTGACGGCCGACGAGGGCGATACGGCCGTCAACAGCGGCGTCTACAGCGACGTGGGCGCCGACTCGGTGAGCATTGCCGCGTCCGTCGGCACGGTCGTCGCCAATCCCAACGGAACCTGGACCTGGTCTTACGGCGTGCCCGACGACTTCGTTGCACTGCCGGTGATCATCACGGCGACCGACAGCGACGGCGCCGTGCAAACGACGCAGTTCACGGTGACAGGAATCAATAAGAATCCGGCGGTCTCCGCCGGCGCGGCGGCGATTGCCGTCGACGAAGGCGCAGAAGCCGCCAACAGCGGCTCGTTCGGCGACGTCCCGGCCGACGCCGTCACCGTCTCGGCCTCGCTGGGCACGGTAACGCAGGACGCCTTCGGCAATTGGTTCTGGTCGTATACGCCGGCCGACGGGGCCGCCAGCTCGACGGTGACCATCACCGCAACGGACGAAGACGGCGGGCTGGCGCAGACGACTTTCACGCTGGACGTGGCCAACGTGAACCCCAGCGCGACGCTGTCGGCTGGCGGGCCGGTGGACGAGGGTTCGTCGGCGACGGTGTCGTTCAGCGGCCAGTCTGATCCGAGCGCGGCCGACGCGGCTGCGGGGTTCCGCTACGCGCTGGACTTCGGCAACGACGGCATTTGGGACGTGGGGGACGGCACGTACGCCGGTTCGGCGAGCGTCGCCGCGCAGAGCGTGCCGGCGACGTACCTGGCCGACGGCGGAGCGAGCGTCGCGGTCAAGGGGCGGATCATCGACAAGGACGGCGGCTGGCAGGATTACACGACGACGATCGACGTGCTCAATGTCGCGCCGACGATCAGCAACCTGTCGCT
>QEVI01000138.1 GCA_003576855.1 Planctomycetota bacterium | reverse complement strand
TCTTCCCGCCGCGCCGCCCAGCGTGAACGACGTGGCGCCGACGGCGCGGTCGTTTAAGATCAGCGGCTCCTACGCCCCGTCGAACGCCCAGTACCTGGCGGGCCGGTCGATCCTGTTCACCGGCGGCGCGCTGGCCGGGCGGGTGGCCAGCGTGCTGGATTACGCGGACGCCGGCGGTCCGACGATCACCGTCCACGGCCTGCCGGCGGCTCCGGCCAACGGCGACCCGTTCCACGTCATCGGCCCGCCGACGGCCTGCTATCGGCTGGGGGACGGCGGGGGGCAGGGCTGGGAGCTGCGGCACGTCCGCGCGGCGGGCGTGGAGACCGAGTGCAAGATTCGCGCGTACGCTCGCACGGAGATGCGTACGACTAAGCGCGGCGGCCGCGCGTCGCGTTCGTCCATGGACGAATTAGCGCAAGGCGGCTGAAAAAGTTGACGGCGCCGCCGGCCCCGTTCCACAATGTCGTTCAGCACCTGCGGGCGGCTGCGGTCTTCATAACTCCGGCGCGGCAAGGCAACAACGCAAGGCGACTCAGCGGAACAGCACATGCCATTGCAATGGAATTGGTTGCGCAAGCGGTGTCGCGACGCGGTCAGCTATCGGCTGCGGACGTGGGGCGACGGTCGCTGGGCGAGCTACTGCCGGCCCACCTGGATTTCGTTTCTGATTACCGAGCGGTGCAACGCCCGCTGCGTCCACTGCAATATCTGGCAGAACCGGGGCCCGGAGGATTCGCCCACCTTCGAGCAGTGGTGCGCGGCGCTCTTGGACCTCCGCCGCTGGCTGGGACCCATGCACGTGTGCATCACCGGCGGCGAGGCGTTGCTCAAGCCTTTCACTCCGGAACTGGTCGCCTACGGCTCGTCGCTCGGCGCTTTCGTGGAAGTGCTGACTCATGGCTATTGGAAGGACCAAAGCCGCATCGAACGGCTGGCGCTGGCCAATCCGTGGCGCATTACCGTATCGCTGGACGGGGTGGATGAAACGCACGACGAGGTCCGCGGCCGCGAGGGCTTCGTTCGGTACACGCGCAAGACCCTGGAAACGCTGCTGGCGTTGCGCCGCGCTCGCCGCCTGCGGTTTTCGATTCGACTGAAGACGGTCGTCATGGCGCGCAATCTTCACGCCCTGGAGGAATTGGCGGAGTTCGCCACCCAAGACGGCGTTGACATCCTGTTTCAACCGATCGAACGGAACTACAACTCGCCGGACGATCCCCATTGGTATCTGCACAGCGCTAATTGGCCGCAGGATCCCGCCGCCGCCGTGCGGTCGATCGAGCGGCTTATCGAGTTGAAGCGGGATGGTCGCGCGATTGCCAACACCGTCGCGGAGTTGCGGGTCATGCAGTCGTACTTCCTCGATCCGGAGGGGTGGCAGGTGTCGGTCAAGACGCATACCTCGCACGAACGCCGGGCGGCCTGCACGGCCTTGAACCTGTTTCAAGCGCAATCCAACGGCGATGTTCGCGTCTGCTGCTGCCGCGACCCGGTGGGCAATATCAAGACGGCGCGTCCGCGCGATATCTGGCGCAACCGACCGCACTGGTGGGCAGACGGCTGCTGCATGGATAGCCGCATGAGCACGGCGGAGAAAGAGCACCGCCTGGTGACGTGAGCCGCGCCTCGCCCCTGTGTCGCGCACCGACCAACAGCGGGCGGATATGCGGCCGGCCGCCGACAATTCCGCGAATTGCATTGCGATGCACCCGTGAGGCTGCTATCACGTGCGGGTTGCGCCGCCAGGTTCTCGAAAACAGCGTGATGGAGCGCACCATGGGCATGACACGTCTTATACCGATGCTGCCGGTGAAAAGCATGCCGGCGAGCGTCGCGTTCTACGAGAGACTGGGATTCAGCGTCGAGCGACGCAACGACGAATGGGGCTGGGCCCTGCTCCGCTTCGACGATTGCCGGCTGATGGTCGATCAGTCGATCAATGCCCATCCGGCGGCGCCGCGGCAATCGGTGCTCTATTTGTACCCTGACAACGTCGAGGAATATCACCGGCGGGTTCGCGGCATGGGCGTGGCGGCGCCGGGCTTGCAGACGACGTTCTACGGCATGGTCGAGTTTCGCATCGACGACCCCGACGGGAACCAATTGTGGATCGGGCAGGCGGCGCCGGCGGAAGGGTGACCAGCGTCCGCCGCGGCTCTGTGTTCCGACTCAGGCGCCGATTTGCACGAAGGCGTGCCGATCCGCGGCAGGCTCGCCGCGACAAGTTCGCCCTGGCGTGCATGCTAGACAATCGCCCTGGAGTGGCAAGAATTGTGCGTCGTGCCCCTCGTCGACGCCGAGAGAAGCGCGGACGCGGCCGCCAATGCTGCCGCGAATACGACGGGCGCGTGCGGCGACTCGGTTAAATGGGTCATCAGGATAGCCAGGAGCTCACACGATGAATTGCCCCGTTTGTTTGGATGTAACGCTGCTCATTGCCGATCGCCAAGGGATCGAGGTCGATTACTGTCCCAAGTGCCGTGGCGTATGGCTGGACCGCGGCGAGTTGGACAAGATCCTTCAGCGAGAAGCGGCGGCCGAACCGCCGCCGAGCGGCCGCGGCGCCGATCCCATGGAGCGACGACCGCGACGGGACGATGACTACGACGACGACTATCGCGGCGACGATCGCCGCCGCCGCAAGCGGAGCTTCTGGGGCGAATTGCTTGACTTCGATTGATCGAGGCTCGCTCGGTTACGGCCGCGGCGTTGTGACGGGCTCATAAGCAGCGACGGGCGAATCGGTTCGCGAGTCTCGAGACCTCTTACATTCGCGTGCCGGGCTTGGGTCGATCGGGCTCGGAACGGGTGCGTGCTCCGGGGTCGTCGGGCCGGCGGTTGCGTAACGTGAAGTCGCCGGACTGCGGATCGGCCAGCGGGGGCGGCGGGCCGTAGACGCCCCGCTGTTCGGGGGCCGGGAGATTGACGAGTTGTTCGGTCTCGTCCGGTTTATCGAGGCAGGACCAGGCGTTGTCGGCGAACTGGAACGACTGGGGATCGGTGTTGTCGCCGACGTTGAAGACGCGGCGTAGTTCGTCGCTGCGAAACAGGACGAGGTTCTTGGCGAACACGCCGCGACGGCAGGGAACGAAGCGCTCAGCGACGGTTTCCTGCAGGATTCGGACGGCCCAGGTTTGCGGGCGATAGATCGTATTGTGGCGTACCGTGGCGCCGTCGACGCCGACGAAGGCGACGGCGGCATGGCCGCCGATGATCTCGCAGTCTTCGACCGCGATGTCGCGGGCCTCGAACGGCGCATCCGGCGGACGGAAGTAGTCCAGGCCGGTGCTGCCGCCGATGTTCACGCCCCGAGCGCCGGCGTCGACGATGCGGCAGCGGCGGATGGCGATGCGGCTTGTGCCGCCCTTGGTCTGAATGCCGCTGGCCTGCTCGCCGCCGCGGCCGACGAGGCAGCAGCCCTGGATGAGGCCGCGGCGGCAGCCAACCATGTCGATGGCTGACCCGCCGCTGCCCCAGCGCTCGAGGCGGCAGTCAAGGACCTGGAAGTCCTCGACGCCGGAAAGCTTGATGCCGTCGCAATTGCCCGCGGGACCGATGTCGCGAACCGTCACGTGGCGGACCACGACATGGCGGGCGGGGGCGTCGACGTCGCCGCCGTCATCGATATTAAGCCCGTTGCCGTTGGCGCCGGCGAAGGCGAGGCCGCGGATTTCGACGTGCTGCGGCGAAGAAAGCTGCAGGCCGCTGGCGCCACCCGTGATGACGGGAGGATGATCGGGATCGGCGGCGGCGATGACAACCGGCTGACCCTGGCGGCCGCGGAGGCCCGTGGCGGCGACGCCGCCTGGATAGGCTCCCGGGGCGAGCAGGATGACGTCCCCCGCCTCGGCACGCTGCAACGCCGCGTTCAGCTCGTTGCGATTGGCGACCTTAACCTCGCCCGCCGCGACTGGCAGCGTCAGGCCTGCGGCGATCAGCAGGCAGGCCGAACGCCAGGCTCCACGGCGGGCAGTATTCATGGAGGGGCTCCAGGGAAGCGAGCTTGGTCGCTGCCGATGCGGTACGCAGTTTTTGGCGACAGAATTCGTAGTTATTGGGGGCTTGGGTTTACAACGATCGCAGGACGACGAGCTGGCGTATGTGTCGCGACAGGATTCCGGCGTCGTGGCGGCGGTGCGATCTTTCGGCGACAGAACCCACCCCGGGCGACGCTTGCAGCCTGGGGCCCGCACGCTGAGCGCCGGCGACGGTTTCAGCGTAGCGAAATGGGCGGGACGGTTCCACGAATAGTCTTAGACATTTTTGGGGGAGGGAACCGGACGAATTCAAGGGCAGCTGGAGCGAGGTTTGTTGCGCTGCTGCCCCCTCCCAGCCCTCCCCGCGAGGGGGAGGGGGCTGGAAAACCGTACGTGCGGGAGGCCAGCGAGTCGTTGGGTACTACTTCAGCGTGATCAGCAGATCCCCCGCCGCGACTTGCGTGCCGGTGCTCACGTGGACGGCCGCCACCTGGCCGTCGGCGTCGGCGGCGATAGTGGTTTCCATCTTCATCGCTTCGAGCGTGAGCAGCTTCTGGCCGCGAGCGATCTTGTCGCCCGGTTGCACGGCTACGGTGACGACCATGCCGGGCATGCTGGCGCCAATCTGCTTGGCGTTGCCCGCTTCGGCCTTCGGGCGGACCGCTTCGTCGGGCGTGAGCGAGCGGTCGCGCACCGTGACTTCGCGGGGCTGGCCGTTCAGCTCGAAGAAAACGGTCCGCGTGCCGTCTGGGTGGGGCTGGCTGACGGTAAGGAATTTCACGATGAGCGTCTTGCCCGGCTCAATGTCGACGGCGACTTCTTCCTGCGGTTGCATGCCGTAGAGGAAGACCGGCGTGGGTAGCACGGACACGTCGGCGAACTGCCGAGCGTGGTCGATGAACTTCTCGAAGACCTGCGGATACATGAGGTGGGAGACGACGTCTTGCATCGTCGGCTCGGCCTCGATGAGTTGGGCGAGCTGCCGTTTCACCGCGTCGATGTCGGCCGGCGGCAGCGTGTCGCCGGGGCGGCCTGCGAGCGGCTTGTCGGATTTAAGGATCCGTTTTTGTACATCCCGGGGAAAGCCGAAGGTGGTTTGGCCCATGCGACCGCTTAACAGATCGATCACCGATTGCGGGAAGGCCAGATCGCGATCGCTTTGCATGAGCTCGGCGGGCGTAAGGTCGTTGGCCACCAGGAACAAGGCCATGTCGCCGACGGCCTTGGAGGTCGGAGTCACCTTCACGATGTCGCCGAAAAGCTGGTTCACCTCGGCGTACATACGGCAGACTTCCGGCCAGCGCTCGGCGAGGCCCAGCGCGCCGGCTTGCTGAAACAGGTTCGTGTACTGTCCGCCGGGCATTTCGTGCTGGTAGAGGTCGGCGCCGGCGGCGAGCACGGGGCTTTCAAAGGGAAGGTAAAACTCGCGAACCTCGCGCCAGTACTCGCTGACGGCGTCGAGGGCGTCGGCCTCCAGCGCGCCGGCGCGCTCGGTGTAGCGGAGGTCCTCGACCATCGTGTTGAGATTGGGCTGGCTGGTGCCCCCGCTCATGGCCGCGATGGCGCCGTCGGCGATATCGAGGCCGGCCTCGGCGGCATTCAGGATCGCCGCGGCTTGCAGCCCGGCGGTGTCGTGCGTGTGGAAGTGGATGGGAATGCCGACTTCCTGCTTGAGCGTGCGAACCAGCAGCGCGGCCGCGTGGGGCTTGCACAAACCGGCCATGTCCTTGATGCCGAGGACGTGGGCGCCCATCGATTCAAGTTCTTTCGCCAGTTCGACGTAGTACTTGAGCGTGTACTTGGTGCGCCGCGGGTTGAGAATGTCGCCGGAGTAGCAGATGGCCGCTTCGCAGATGGCGCCGGCGTCGCAGACGGCCTCCATGGCGACGCGCATGTTGGGGGTCCAGTTGAGCGCATCGAAGATGCGGAACACGTCGATGCCCGCGGCGGCGGCCTCGCGGACGGTCAGTTCGACGACGTTGTCGGGGTAATTGGTGTAACCGACGGCCGAGCTCGCCCGCAGCAGCATCTGAAAGAGGATGTTGGGGATCTTGTCGCGAAGCGTGGCCAGCCGGTCCCAGGGCGATTCTTTGAGGAACCGCATGGAGACGTCGAAGGTGGCCCCGCCCCACATTTCAATGGAGAACAGGTGCTGCAGCCGCCGCGCATAGACGTCGGCGATGCGCGCCAAATCGTAGGTGCGGAATCGCGTCGCGTGCAGCGACTGGTGGGCGTCGCGCATCGTCGTGTCGGTCCAAAGGAGCGGCTTTTGCTCGAGGACCCAGCGCGTGAAGCGGGCGACTCCCAGTTGTTTCAAGCGGTCGCGCGTGCCTGAGGGAACCGGCTGCGCGTCGTCGATGTGCGGAACCTGGGCCGGGAGGCGGCGCGCGGCGCGGGGTTTGTCCCGCACAGTGGGGTTGCCGTTGACGATCACGTCGCCGATGTAGCTCAACAGCTTGGTCGCCCGGTTGCGACGCGGAGTGAATTCAAACAGCTCGGGCGAGTTGTCGATGAACGTGGTGGTGCACTCGCCGGCGAGAAACGTCGGGTGCGTCACCAGGCCAATAAGGAACGGAATGTTCGTCTTCACGCCCCGGACGCGGAATTCCTGCAGGCAGCGCTCCGTGCGGCGGGCCGCGTCGGTGAAGGACCGGCCCCACGTGCTGAGTTTCACCAGGAGCGAGTCGTAATACGGGAACACAACGGCGCCGGAAAACGCCGTTCCGCCGTCGAGCCGCACTCCCATGCCGCCGGTGGAGCGGTAGTGGGTGATGCGGCCGTAATCGGGAACGAATCGATTGGCGGGATCTTCTGTCGTGATGCGGCACTGGATCGCGAAACCGGTAGTCGAAATCGAGGACTGCGCGGGGACGTCGATCTCCGCGGCGCTGAGCGGCAAGCCGCTGGCGATGAGGATTTGCGAGCGGACGACGTCGATGCCGGTGACCTCTTCGGTGACGGTATGCTCGACCTGAATGCGGGGGTTCACTTCGATGAAGTAGAACTCGCCGGCGTCGGCATCGACGAGGAACTCGACCGTGCCGGCGTTGTCGTAGCGAACTTCAGCGCCGATCTTCACGGCGGCTTCGCAAAGGGCGTCGCGGACGTTCGGCGCGAGGTTGGGCGCCGGGGCGATTTCGACGACCTTTTGGTGGCGGCGCTGCACGGAGCAGTCGCGCTCGAACAGGTGAACGAGGTTCCCGTGCTGGTCGCCCAGCAGTTGCACTTCGATATGCCGGGCCCGCTGGATGAACTTTTCGACGAAGATATCCGGGCTGCCGAAGGCTGTGAGGGATTCCCGGCGGGCCGATTCGTAGGCGTCGTCGAAGTCCTTGGCGTCGTTGACGACGCGCATGCCGCGGCCGCCGCCGCCGTGGGCCGCTTTCAAGATCACGGGAAAGCCGAGTTGTGCGGCGGTGCGCCGGCCGTCGGCCGCCGTGGCGATCGGCTTATCGCTGCCGCCAAGCACCGGGACGCCGACCTTGGCGGCGACCTTGCGGGCTTCGAGCTTGTCGCCGAGCTTGTGGAGCAATTCGACGCGGGGTCCCACGAACACGATGCCGGCGTCGGCGCACGCCTGGGCGAACTTGGGATTCTCCGACAGGAATCCGTAGCCGGGATGGATGGCGTCGATTTCGTACAGCTTGGCCAGCTCGATGATACGCTCGATGTTGAGGTACGACTGCAGCGGTTCGCCCTTGACGCCGATGGGGTACGACTCGTCCGCCTTGAAGCGGTGCAGCGCATAGCGATCCTCGTGCGAGTACATCGCCACGGTGCGAATGCCCAATTCATGAGCAGTGCGGAAGACGCGAATGGCGATTTCGCTGCGGTTAGCGGCCAGCAGGCGGCGGATCGGCTTCATGGGACGGCTTCGAGGCGAGACCGGGCGCTACGTGTTCTACCGCAAGTCCGGTGCGGCACGGCGTTTAGGCGCCCACTATTGTGCAGAACACCGGCCCGCCCGCAAGGCAACAGCAGTGCGCGAGCCAAGCAGAATGCGAAGGCCGCGGCGCGTCACGCCGCATGCTCCAGGCACGAGCACCAGCAGCGTCGGCCGCGGGAAGCGATGCTTGTCACACGGGCCGCGCGCCAGCCAATAAAGGCGATTCGCATTCGAGCTTTTCCCAAACGCTGACCGTCAATCCGGCGCCGGTAACGAGAAACGAAGCTTCGCACAGCAGCGCGGCGAAGGCATAGCGCTGGTCGAAGTTCCGCCCGCTGGTGACGACGGGAAGGCCCAGCCACGTGGCGCCGGGAATCAGGCTTTTAATATTGCCCGCGACGACGTTGGTAAGTTCGGCCAGCGCGTCCTGGATTTCGTCAAAGGCCAGGTCCGGCTCGGCCCGGCAGAACATCCTCGACGCCGCTTCGCGGGCAACTTCCAGCGAACAATCCAACACCAGGTCGCCCGTCCACTGGCCGGACAGCGACACGACAGAACGCAGCCGCTCGCTTTCGAGGTGTGCGGGGTCGGCAGACGCCGGCGTCATCGACAGTCCAAGGGCGCACTGCCAGACATAGGGCACGACTTCCACGAGATCCTGAGCGGTCACCGACACAGCAACAACTCCAACGCATTAGGTACATCCACCCTTGAGCCGATAGCACACGGCGCCGTCGCAGGGAAAGCGCTCGAAAGAGTCGTCCAGCTTCATCGTCGTCTCGGCGCCGCCCAGAAACATGCAGCCGTCCGGCCGCAATACCTTGCGGACCTGGGCCAGAACTTTTTTCTTGTCGTCCGGCGAAAAGTAGATCAGGACATTGCGCAGAAAAACGACGTCCATCGGCGCCACTACAGAACTCCAAGGCTCGATGAGATTCAACCGGCGCCACGTTGTCATCGTGCGGATCGAGTCGCTCAGTCGCCACT
This sequence comes from Planctomycetota bacterium, assembly GCA_003576855.1. Classification (GTDB taxonomy): domain Bacteria; phylum Planctomycetota; class Planctomycetia; order Pirellulales; family Lacipirellulaceae; genus Lacipirellula. The sequence goes on along the minus strand of QEVI01000138.1, from coordinate 3,864 downwards.
GAAGTCCCTGGCGTTGAAAGTACTTCACCAAGTAACTTGCCGGCAGACCGCGGTTCACCTCCGACTGGTTGTACACCGCCGACGCCGCGCGCTCGATCATTTGCGTTGAGTAGTCGGTTCCCAGCAGATTCACCTTCCATGAGCCGAGCGTAGGGAAGCTCTCGCGTAGCATCAGGGCGATGCTGTACAGCTCCTGTCCGCTGGAACACGCGGCGCTCCAAATGGAAAGCTCCCGCTGCGCCCCGCGCTTTTGAATCAGCTCTGGCAGGATCGTTTTCTTCAGGGCCTCGAACGGCGTCACGTCGCGAAAGAAGCTGGTCTCGTTGGTCGTCAGGGCTTCGATGATTTCTTCATGGATCAGCCCGAATGGCCGCGACCGAATCGCGCTGACCATCGCGGCGATCGAATCGAACCCATGCCGCGCCGCCACCGGCATGACCCGTGCGTCCACGAGGTACAGCTTAGTGGCGTCCAAAACGATCGCCGCGCGCTCCGCCACGAGCCGACGAACGAAGTCGAAATAGGCAGGAAGCGCCTCGGCCACAGCGGCGGTCATGACTTCACCATGGCGAGCGCCGGCGCACGGCTGCTGTGAACTTCGTGCACAATTCGGTCAGCGATTTGGGCCAGCGGCAGCACGGCGTCGGCCAAGGACGCAACGGCGCCCGGCATACCCCAAACCGTTGACGTGGCCTTGTCCTGGCAAATCACGCGCCCGCCGCTGGCGAGAATCGCCTCCGATCCTTTGAGGCCGTCGCAGCCCATGCCGGTCATGACGACGCCGAGAACGCCCGCGCCATAGACTTCGGCCGCCGATCGAAACAGCACGTCGGCCGCGGGGCGGCAGGAGTTCTCCGGGGGCGCCTGGTCGGTGACAAGCGTTTTCTTCAACAAGCTGGACGCCAATCGCAGGTGAAAACCGCCCGGGGCGATCCATACGTCGCCGGCTTGAAGCGTCTGGCCCGCGACGCCTTCGCGGACTCGCAGGGCCGACCTCTGATCGAGCCGCGCCGCAAGCTGCGCCGTGAACATGGGCGGCATGTGCTGGACGATCGCCACCGGAACCAAAAACCCGGCCGGCAGCTTGGGAACGACTTCCGCCAATGCATTCGGCCCGCCGGTGGACGTGGCGATCACCACGATTTCAATCGCCGCGCCCCGTCGGGAGACCATCGGGCGTCGAATCGATGGCGACGCCGGCGCCGCGCCGCCCGCCCGGACGTCGCGACCCGCGAGCGCCTTGATCTTCGGAATCAGCGACTCGCGGACCGCCTGCATCCCGGCCAGCACGCCGCCGACGTTCGATGGCTTGGTCACGTAGTCGTTGGCGCCCAGCGAAAGGGCGTCCAGCGTCGCCTCGGCGCCGCGCTCGGTGAGCGTGCTGAACATGATCACCGGCAGGCGTGAATGCGTCCTCCGCAGCGCGCGAATCGTGCCCAGGCCGTCGAGCTCCGGCATTTCGACGTCGAGCGTGACGACATCGGGCTGCAATCGCGAAAGCATGTCGAGCGCCAGCCGGCCGTTGGACGCCATGCCGACGACCTCCAGCAGCGGATCGCCGCCGATCACGTCGGCCAGCAGCCGCCGCACGAGCGCCGAATCGTCCACGATAAGTACGCGAATCTTCGCTGACACGCAGGTTTCCTACATCACGCCCAGCAACACGAGTTTGTCGCGCAACGCGTCCTTGGGATACGGTTTCATCACGTACTCGTCGGCCCCGGCGGACAGTGCGCATTCGATCTGGGACGTTTCCGTCTCGCTCGTCGCCATGACGACTCGCACCGAATCGAACTGACGCCGCCGGCGAAGTTCGCGAATGAATTCCAGCCCGTCCATTTCCGGCATGTTCCAATCGACCACGGCCACGTCCGGGCGTTCCGATTGCTCCAGCGCCCGCAGCGCGTCATGGCCGTTGGTCGCCTCGACGACTTCGAAGCCGAGCTCCTTCAGCATGGCCCGCACCACGCATCGCTGGGCGCGGGAATCTTCTACTAACAGGGCACGCATGGACCGTCTCCACGGTTTCAACCATTCCGCCAAGCAGCATGTGTTTGAACACGATGCGGACTTGATATTCTCCGAACCCCGCCAATCAGCGGCTGACGACTTCTGCAGACGACGCGGTTACCCGGCCATCGCATGCGGCTCCTGCCGTCGCGCTCCGCACTCATGCAACTCAGTCGCCATACGGGCCAACTGGCTGGCTGCCTGCTGCGAGTTGCTTGCTCCTTGCGTGGTGCTTTGCGCCGCGCACGCTACAGCACTGATGTTCTTTGCGATTTCCGCCGTGCCTTGTGCGGCCTCCGCGACGTTCCGCGTCATCTCCGAAGCGGTGGCAGACTGTTCTTCAACGGCCGATGCAATGATGTTTGAAATGTCGTTAACTTGCGAGATCACCTCGCAAATGCTTTGGACCGATTGCACGGCGCCGGAAGTATCCGATTGAATCGCTTCGATTTTACGGCTGATATCCTCAGTCGCGCGAGCAGTCTCTTTAGCAAGTTCCTTCACTTCATTAGCCACTACGGCGAAGCCTTTGCCGGCGTCGCCAGCCCGGGCCGCTTCAATGCTAGCATTGAGGGCTAACAGATTGGTTTGTTCGGCAATCGAGGTGATAACCTTCAGCACTTTGCCGATTTCCGTGCTGCTGGCGCCGAGTTGTACAATCGTACCATTGGCGCTTTGCGCGGCGGACGAAGCCTCTCGCGCGACGCGTGCGGCTTCGCCCGCGTTTTTGGAGATCTCACGGATGGCGGCCGTCATTTCCGTGACGCCGTTGGCTACGGTCTCCACGCTTTTGCTGACCTGTTCCGAGGCGGCGGAGACGACCGTGGCCTGAGCTGAAGTTTCTTCGGCGTTGGCCGCCATTTCGGAACTGACGACGTTGAGCTCTTCGGCGGCGCTGCTCAACACGGTAGAAGTGTCAACAAGCCGCTTAATTAACGTCGCTGCGCTGTGCTCTTGCCGCTGCACTGATTTGGCCAGCCAGGCGGCGACGGCGAATGCCAAGGCACACACGATCCCGCCAATGGACAGCAATGCGGTCTCTCGCCGCGCGACAATTGCAGCCACGGCCTTTTCTTCTTCGAGGGCATGGCTGGTTGCCATGTTTACGATTCGGTCCACCGATTGTCGATGCTCGATGTAGAGAGGCAGAAGCCGTTGCTCGACAAACGCATCGGCTTCCGGTCCTTCGCCTTTTTCTATGCTTGGAATCAGCTCGCTTTCCACCAGTCGAAAGAATTCGTCGACCGGCGGTCTTGACACCTTCGTGAGCTCCTGTTTTAGCGCGCCTTCAGGGAGCGACTCTTGCCAGAACTGCAGTCGCTCGTTGTATTGCTTTTTCAAGTCGCGGAGCCGTTGCAACAGGGTGTTGCGCTCAGGACCGGCTTGCGATTCTGCCGCTAGGTGGGCCGTCAGGAGCGATTCGACTATGTAGGCAGGCGGCGGAAGTACATCGGCCAGCAGGTCCTTATTCACGAGCAGGCGGTCGAAGTAAGGGCCGCCGATTTTCACAGTAGACACCGTGTTCACGGTCATTATGCCGAGGAGGACTATACCTGCCGTAAAGACGGCGGTAAGGAGAATGACTTTACCGACCACGGTCTTCGTGAGTGATCGTGCGATGGACATGGACAAAGCTCTCCGAAGATATGTTCTTGTGTTCAGATAATATCGATAGCCGGCGTTCCGCTAAACGGCCAGGCGCTGATCTACGTTGAAATGTGTGACCCGGCGGTTGCAGGCAATTCAGGATTTCGACTTAGAGCGTGTCTTCAAATGAACTTTGCATTGACCAAGCGTCGTGACATAAGGCTGATCATGGCGGCGTAGATCATGGCTTCGCTGGTTTCGGGGTTT
>QEVI01000137.1 GCA_003576855.1 Planctomycetota bacterium | reverse complement strand
GGTGTGGCGGAAAGTGTAAAGCGGACTCGACGGCAGCTTCGGGCCGCGGCTGGTCGAGTGCGCTGGCGCTAGTGATTGAAACGAAACTCGGCGGAGGTAATCAGGGCCCAAGCCAGCTCCTGGACGCAAGCCGCTTTGTCCTGCGGGCGGGCGGCAAGATAGCCAGCCACGTCGGCTGTTTCGTCGTCCGTGGGACGCCGGCCCAGAATGGCCAGGTACAACTCCTCGGCGGCGAGTCGGGGGTCGGCCTGCGCGATCATTCGCTCGGTGACGTTGCTTCCCGCGGGGGCGACCCAACTGTTGATGCTGCCGCCGTTAGCCGCGAAGAGGGCCTGATTGGCCGAGGCGAAAAAATCGTCTTGCGGCTGGCCCGCCGCGGGCGCGTAGACGGCGACAAAGGCATCGACGTTCCCCTTGAGCTTGTCGTAAACCCGCTGCCGTACGTCCAGATCGCGGGCGGCGACCTTGGCCGGGTCGTTCTTCTCCTCGTCCGAGAGCGGCGCGGTCTTTTCCAGCTCCGCCCGCTCGGCGGCGAGGTATCGGTCGTAAACGCCGGTAATCTGGAGCACGCTCCAGCAAAGCTGCTCGGGCGTCAGCGGTTTCAGCGGCTGCACGACCTGCGTGCTGATCCACTGGTCGTCGAGCGCGGCTTGCGCCTCGTCGAACCTGGCCGCTTCGCGCTCGGCGTTGGCCTGCGCGGCGGCCAACGCCTGCTCGGCAGCGGCGACCCCTTGTTCGGCGGCCGTCAGTTCCACGGCGAGCCGCTGGGCTTGTTCACTGGCCGCGGCCAATTGCTGCCGGACCGTCTCGTGCGCTGCCGCTGCCTGGGCCGACGCCTGTTTGCGGACTTCCACATCCGCGTTCACTTCCGCAAGCTTTACCGCCAGGGCGTCGGCGGCGGCGGCCAGGTGCGGGTCGGCGGGAAGGGTTTGCCGGGCGGCGTCGGTTTTGGCCGCGGCCTCGGCAATGGTCGCGGCGAGCTGTTCGACCCGCTGTTGCTCGGCCGTGGCGGCCGCCAAGGCCGCCTCGGCGGCGGCGACCTGCTCGGCGGCGCCCTGGCGAGCCTGATCCGCGGCGGCCAACTCGCTCCGCTGCGCGTCGGCCGCTGCGCGGGCGGCGGCGAGGGCGGCCGTGGCGGCGTCGGCGTCTCGGCTCGCCGCGGCGAGCTGGTCAGCCAGGGCTTTCAGCCCGGCCAATCGCTTGAATCCGTCGCGGGCCTGTTCCAAGCGGGTCTGCCGCGTTTTCTGATCGGCCCATGCTTGTCGCGCTGCCGTCAGGTGGCGATCCTGCTCGTCGAGCGACGCGGCGACGGGCGTCAGCCGGGTGCAAATGGCTTCCATGCTCTGCCGGGCGGCCGCCGCCTCGCCCTCGGTCGTTTTGACGACCGTGGATTTCTGCTCGGCGTCGGCCTGCAGGGCGCCCATTTCCGCGACGAGTTGCTGCTGGCGCTGGGCGAATTTCTCGGCCGCCTGGACGAGCTCTTGGTCCTGCGGCAGCGCCTTGACGACTTCCGCGGTCTTGGCGGCGGCCTCGGCCAGCGGCGCGGCAATCGCCGACTTGGCCGCTACTTGCGCTTCGGTCGCCGCGAGTTGCCGCTTGGCTTCGTCGAGCTTGGCGAAGGCCTGCGTCGCCGCGACGCTCGCCTGGTCGAGCTCCGCGAAGACCGGCAGCGCCTGTTGTTCAGCCGCCTCGTAGCGTTTGTACACTTCGGTGTAGCGATCGTCGGCCTCGCTTTCGGCGGCGGCGGCGAGCTGAAATTGGTTTTCCATCTCGGCGGCCAGCGCCGCGGCGCGATCGGCTAGCGCGGCCGGATTGCTGGGAGGCTCGATCGAGCGTTGGTAAGCCCGCGTCAGCGCTAATTCGCGCAGAAATGCGCGGATGTCGAAGCCGCTGGCGGCCAGCGCCTCGCCCAGCAGTTTCATGAGCGGCGGATTCGCGGGCGGATTGTCGGCGTGATGGCGATCGACCGGTTCCACCAGCCCGCGGCCCATCATGTGCGCCCAGAGGCGATTGGCGATGTTCTCATTAAAGGCCCGGTTCGTGCCGTCGGTGGCCGCTTCCGCGAGCTTGGCGCGGCGGCTGAACGTCGGCTGCGGTCGGACTCCCTCGGCGGGCGGCGCCGCGTACTGCTCGTCGGGATACAGCATCGGTTCCTGCATCTCCGGCGCTCCCGGCAGCTTGGGACCGATGCGGTGCTTGCCGGCGACGAACACCGATTCATAAACGCTGTCGGCGCCGGCCTTATCCGCCACATACGCCTTGCCGTCGGGCGCCGGCGCGGTGAACAGGCTTGACGAACTGAAGCACGCCAGCAGACCGTGATAATCGGCCTGGTGGTAATCGCTCACCAGCGGGTGATCGTGGCACTGGGCGCACTGCAGGTCGCGGCCGAAGAAGATCCGGCCGACGTCGCGGGTCAGCAAATGCGGATCGACGAGCCGATCCAGATAGAACTTCGCGGCGGCTCGCGGCGGGGCCTCGCCGCCGTCGGCCGAGAGGATTTCCTTCGCCAATTGGTTATACGGCTTGTTCTCGCGAAAGGCCTTCACGAGGTACTGCCGCCACTGGTCGGCGGCGACATGGACGCTCGGGCGGCGCTCCATGAACATGACGTCGAACACCTCGGCCATATGCCACGCGTAGCGGGGGTGTTGCAGCAGCCGATCGACGACGGCGATTCGCTTGTCGGGATTGGTCTCGGCGAGGAACGAGTGGATTTCTTCCAGCGAGGGGGGCACGCCGATGAGGTCGAGCGACGCCCGCCGCAAGAAGGCGGCGTCGTCGACGATCGGCGCTTCGGCGACGGGCATGGCCTGGTCGATGAGCCCGTCGATCTGCGCGTGGAGCGGCTGAGCCGCCGCAGGCGTCGCGGGCGTCGCGGGCGTCTCGGCGCGAAGCACGTCCGCGGCGGCGCCCCACGCCAGCAGGTTGAGCGTACATACGACTGAAACGAACAGTGACGAGCGGGGCCGTGCGGGTGGAGTCGTAAGGAGCGCCCTGTTCATCGTCCTGGGTCCTCGGGGGTCGTGTGAACACACTTTCGGCCGATGCCGGCGCGGCGAGCGATCGTGGCGGGGGTCTCCAGCATTGCGGGAGACGGAATATCGAACGGCCGAAAACCGGGCCAGTGGCGTGATTCGCAAGTCTCCCCTCGGCGGCTGGGGCCGGGCGACTTCAGCGGCCTCGCAGGGGAGTCGAGAACAGGCAAGTGCGCGCAGTATAAAGGGCGTGCCCAGTGAGTCAACTACTTGGCGCTCGTTCTGGCCTCCGGGCATACGGTATGCGCTGCGCGAACGGCCCCTTTGCGCATGATTGGTACCCGTGCGAGACAACTGGGAAAGCTAGGCAGGCCAAGGCGGGCACAATTCTACTGGCAAACGCCAGACGCTGGCGGGCCTGAGAACGCATTCGCGCTGAAGCTGCCAGCGGCCCTGGCCTTGTCAGCCCCGTGGCCCGCATAATGGGCAACCTTCCTGACGTTCCGCCGCAATCACTTGATGACATGACTGTTCGCACCCGGTTTGCTCCCAGCCCCACTGGTTATCTCCACATCGGCGGCGTTCGGACGGCGCTGTTCAATTGGCTGTTCTCACGACGGCATGGCGGCCAGTTCCTGCTGCGCGTCGACGACACCGACCAGCAACGAAACGTCGAGGCGGCGCTGGCGCCGATCCTCCACGGGTTTCGCTGGCTAGGGCTCGATTGGGACGAGGGCCCTGAGGCCGGCGGACCGTATGGCCCGTACTACCAGTCGCAACGCGGCGAACTGTATCAGGCGGCCGTAAACCAGTTGCTCGCCCAGGGCGCGGCATACCGCGATTACGCCACCGCCGCGGAACTGCAAAGCGAGCGCGAAGCGGCGCAAGCCGCCGGACGGCAATTCACCTACAGTCGGCGGTGGATGGCCGAAACGCCCCGCGAGGCCGAGCGGTTCGAGGCCCAAGGCCGCCAAGGGGTCGTACGGCTCAAGATGCCCCGCGACGGCGAGTTGGCGCTCGACGACCTCATTCGCGGCGAAGTGCGGTTCGCCTGGGCCAGCGAGCAGGACCATGTGATTCAGCGGGCCGACGGCTCGTGCCTCTACCATCTCGCCTCGGTGGTCGACGACGAGGCGATGAAGATCACGCACGTCATACGGGCCGAGGAGCATTTGCCAAACACCCCGCGGCAAGTGTTCATCGCGCAGTCGCTGGGGTACGCGGTGCCGGCGTACGCCCACCTGCCGTACGTGGCGGAGCCGGGCAGCAAGACGAAGCTGAGCAAGCGCAAACTGGACAAGTACCTCAAGAATCGCGACTTCACAGCGCTCGTGGACCGGGGGGGGCGCATTGCCGCCCGGCTGGGGCTGGAGACCACCGCCGATACGTTCAATCCGGTGATCGTCGATTTCTATGAACAGATCGGCTTCTTGCCGGACGCGCTGCTGAATTACCTGTTGCTCTTAGGCTGGTCATTCGACGGCGAGCGCGAGGAGTTTTCCCGCCCGGAGATGGTCCAGCATTTCTCGCTCGAACGGGTGAACCGCGCCCCGGCGAGCTTCGACCCGCAGAAGCTCCTGGCGTTCCAGGACCGGGCGATGCAGCGATTGCCGCTGGCGGAGAAGGCGGCTCGCTGCCTGGCGCTGTTGCAGCGGGCCGGGCTGGCCGGCGAGCCGCCGGGGGAGGAAGCCCAGCGCCTGCTGGCCGACGTCCTGGCGGCGGCCGGCGACCGGGTGAAGCTGGCCGGCGATATCCTGGATTACGAAGAGTTCTTCGTGGACGACCAATCGTTCCCGTACGACGCCGCGGCGGTGGCCAAGCGCATCTCCGGTCCCGCGGCCGCGCGGGACTTGCTCCGGCGGTACGCGGCGGAACTAGCCGGCATTGAACCGTTCACCGCCGCCGCCCTAGAGACGCACCTCAAGGAGTTCGTCGAGCGCCGCGGCGTGAAGCTGGGCGACATCGTGCACGCTTTGCGGGTCGCGGTGACGGGGAAAGCCGTAGGGTTCGGCCTGTTCGACGCACTGGCCATTCTGGGACGCAGCCGGTGCGAGCGGCGGATTGGTCGGGCGCTGGCTTTGTAAGTGCGGCGCTCCGGCGGGTCGTTGACCCGCGGCTAGCAGGCGCGCCTGCCCGATTCTCAGTCGCGGTCGCGATTGCGGCGGTCGCGATCGTCGTCGTTGCGATCGCCGTTGCGCCGATCGCCGGCGCGGGCCGCCGGCGACGGCTTGCCGCCGGGCCAGGGCTGGGAGACGGCGGCCGCTAACACGTCTTTCAGCTCATCGGGGTCGAGCGATCCCCGCAGGCGGTGGACCTGGACGACGGTCGTCGGCCTTGCCTTTTCGTCGAGCGAGACGGCCAGGTCGCGGACGTTTTCCCAAATCTGCTCGTCGGCCGAGATGATGAGCGTGTTGGAAATCGAATCGACGCCGATCGACAACGCGCCCTCGAACGATACCTGGACGGGAGTCGTCTTTTGACCGCCGCCGCCCCAGAAGCTGTAGCCCCGATCGCGGCCGCGCTCGCGCTCGCCGTTCTGGCCGCCCTGGAATTCCTTGTCCTTGGAGCTTAACAGGTCGCGATAGACCTCCTTGATGGCCGTAGCGATGTCCTGGGCCTGCGAGTAGCGGATGGCTACGACGTCGGTCCGCCGGCGGGCCACGGCGTCCTCGCTGACCGGCTGATCGTAAATGTCGATCAGCTTGCGGATGACTTGCAATTGGGCCGGGCTGGCGTTCTGCACGACGATCGTGTTGGTGTCGTTATCCCAGATAAAGCGGAGTTTGCGTCGCTTGCCCAGCGTGGCCGGGTCTTCGGTTTGCTGCTCGTCGTCCCACCACCAGCCGAAGTAATCCTCGTCGCCGTCGGCCAGTTCGTCTTTGAAGTAATCCTCCAGGTTCAGCGACACCAGGCTGGCGCGGGAGTTCTGTAACTGGAACACCTCGAAGTCGCGCCGCGGCGGCTCCAGCTCCGCCAGCAAATCCTCGACCCGATCGAGAGCGGCCGGGTCGTTGGAGCTGAGGATGATGCGGCCGTCGGGGGTGACGGTGACGTTGATCGGCGGGGCGCTGGCGGCGTCGCCGGCCGGCTCGCTCGCCTGCGGCGCCTCGGCCGCCTTGCCGGCCTCGCCTCCCTCGTCCGCCGCCGTAGTCTCGGCGACCAGCCGAAAAACGGCGCGGCGGTCCGCGGCGGGTTGCTGCGTCAGCTTGTCCTGGGGCGCGGCCTGGGCCGGCGCGGCGGCGGGTTCCTGCGGTTGCGTCTCCGCGCCCGGCGGAGGAACATTGATGTTCAGCCGGTTCTCGCCTGACCAGGTTTGCTGGAGCCGCTTGAGCAGCTCGGCCGTCTCTTCCGGCGTACGGGCTTCCAGGACTCGGATGCGATTGGGATTGCCGCCGTCTTCGTTGGCCAGCGCGCCGAGGTCCTTGAGCATCGTCGTAACTTGCTGCAATTCTTCCTTATTGGCCCAGAGCAGCAGGCGGTTGTTCTCGACGTCGGCCTGGATGCGGAAGGCGTTCTTGGGCTCCGAGTCGTTGCTGCGGCCGTAGTCGTAATACCAGTACGGTCGGCGGGTTTCCTCCTGCTTCTGCTCGCCGACGATTAGCGCCTTGATCGTGCCGGCGACCTGGTCGGCCGGGGCGCGGCGATTCAGATACAGCACGTGGAGCGTGCGGGCCGTGCCGTCGTCCAGCTTCTGGATCATCTGCTCAATGGTGCGATGATCGGCTTCGGTGGCGTTGGCGAAGATCGTGTTGCTGCGGCTGTCGCCCTGGAGTTGCGTGAGCGGGTTGAGGCTGCCCATCTCCTTCAGCGCGGTGACGACGGCGTCGGGATTGACGTTCGGCGTTGGATGGCGCTTCATGGTCAGCACGCCGTCGGCGGCCGCCGCGTCGCCGGTCTCCGACGCCGCCAGGCCGTTCTCCGGCACGTCGAACTCCTTCACGGTCCGCTCGATGATCGCCATTTCCTCCGGCGGCGCGTTGACCAGCACGACGTTGCGCCGCTTATCGACCGCCACGAACACCGGCGGACCGTCCTTCTTCAACATCGACGTGATGTCTTTGCCCTGCTGCTGCATCTGCATGAAAAGCTGCATCCGTTGCTGTTCGAGCTGCAGCTCCATCGGGTTCTTGCGGCTGCCGGGGTCGAGCCCCAGGACGATCATCACCTGGTCGGCGATATAGTCCGCCCGGCGGTAGCGGATCGGAAACGCCCGCGGCCGTACGTCTTGCGAGGCGACGAGCTGTTCGGCGTACAGCAAGTCGCGGACGTCTCGCAGGTTGGTCACGGCGTCGATCACTTGCAACTGCTTCGACGCCAACAGCGGCGTGACTTTCGCCGCGGGACTGAGCAAGGCCTTCAAGTCCTCGACCGCCTTGGCCGGATCGAGCGAATCGGGAATCGGGAACCGAGTCCGTACGAAGTCGTGCGGCGGCTGGTCGTCGAGGTCGTCCGGTTCGACGCGGGGCACGAGGCTGGGATCGATCTTGTCGACCTTGACGACCGACAGCGCTTCGCCCTGCAGCAGCATCGTGAAGCCGCGGGCCAGCAGGTGACGGTTGAGCAGGTCGCGGGTCTCGGCAAGCGTATGCCGCCGCTGCGTCGAAAGGTTGAGGTAATCGGCCGGCAGTTCCTGCCAATCAAGGCTGTAGCCGGCGACCTTGGCGAACCACTCCAAGACGTCCGGCCACGGCTGGCCGCGGAAGTTGAACTGCACCAGGCCGTCCTTGTCGGGGGCCACGTTGAGCTCGGCGGCGTCGGCGGCGGGCTTGTCTGTGGGCCGTTTGACGGTCTTGATTTCGTCTTCTTTCTTTTCGCCTTCGCCCTCAGGCTTTTTTTCCTCGCCGGGCTTCGGCTGCTCGCCGCCGGGCTGGCCGGCCGCGGGGCCCCCCGCGCCGGGCGCCGGCTGGCCCTGGGCGGCGGCCATCGCCTTGAGCTCCTCCGGCGAAGGTCGCCGGCCGCGGCGCCCCCCCTCGCCCCCAGGCGCCGGGGCGGCTTGCATGGCCGCTTCCTGGGCGACGGCCCCGCCGTCGGGGAGCAGGCCGGCCGCAAGCGCCAATCCACCCAGCAGGGCGCCGAAGCGAAATGCGAAGCCGGTAACCAAGGGTCTGCAGGTCGCCGCCATGGCCTTCCTCGTTCAACACGGGCTCTTAAGCTTCGCCCACCATTGTAACCTATCGGGCTATGGCGTAGCCAACGCGCCGACTTTCCCGCGGAAAACAGCCTAGCGCGGGCATACGGCGCCGCGCTCGCGCTTCCGCCCTATCCGCGCCGCTTCGGCGGGTCGTTGACCCGCGGCTGGCGCCCTCGCTTCCGGTTTCCGGTTACTCTGGCCGCGCGTCCGGCGGTACCACGAGCGCCGACGCGCCGCCTGCCGTAATGCTGACGGCCAAAAAGCCTGCCGCGGGAGGTTGCAAGGCGGGAGCAAGATAAGGAAACACCGTGGGGATTTCGCGGCGGCAATCTTCGAGCGAATGGGCGTAGGCGAAGACCGTCGTCTGGTCCTCGGACTGGCGCTCGGCCGATTCGGCCAGGATGGCGTCGTCCACGACGTCGTCGCCCAACCAGGTCCGCGCGATTTCGCCGCCGATCGCGTCTTCGCAGTCGACCAGCAGCACGACCGGGTCGGCCACGTTCCGCCGCAGGGCGTCGTCGTAGGCCTCGAACACAAGCGGCAGGCTCGTCTCCAGCAACGTTTGCTGCGCTTCAAGGGCTAGTTCGACGTCATCGGACATAGGAAAGACAGAAAGGGGAAAGCGGAAGGCGGAAAGCGCCAGCCGCGGGTCAACGACCCGCCGGAGCGGAAGGCAAAGCCAAAAGCAAAAGCGAAAAGCGAAAAACAGATGCCCGCTCCCCCTTCACCTCCTCCGCCCCGCCAGCAGCACCCCGGCGGCCAGCGCCACGCCAAGCGCCGTCGGCTCCGGCGCCGGCACGGCAGGCCCTGCCGGCGCCGGCGGCGTGACGGTTCGCTGCCACGCCAGGAAGTCGGCCCCGTCGACGTCGGCGTCGGCCTCGGCGTCGCCGCTGGCCGACCCGCCCGCCGCGGGGCCCCCGAAGTTGGCGCTCCAGATCGCCAGGTCCGAACCGTTAATCTGGTTATCGAAGTTGAAGTCCGCCGCGCCGGCGATTTCACTGCCGATCACCGCTAGCCGCACGTTGTTCAATGAGCCGACGGTCCACTCAAACCGTCCCGGGAGCGTCTGCCGCCACGCGATGTACGACGCCGCCAGCGTGGGGGCGATGTTCGTCTGCTGGCCGTTGGGCGCCACGCCCGTCCCCTTCGCCTCGAACTGGCCCGAACCGATAACCAGCGCGTAAGAGCCGGCGCTGAGCACCTTCTCCAGCGGCACGCGGATATCGCCGGTCGGCAGCGTCGCGGTGAACTTCGTCTTGGCCACGACCTCCGTGTCGGTGAACGGGGCGCCCTGCGGCGTGGCGTTGTTGCCGGCCAGCGACACGACGGCAGCGAACATCTCGCCGCTAATCCCGCCCAGGTGCCCGCCCACCTGCGTGAGGGCCGTCTTCTTCGTCAGCCGAAACCGCCAGCCGATGTAATGGCTCGACGAAATCGGCACGCCGGAGCCCTGGCCCGCCGGGCCCATCGTGGCCGATTCCAGGATGAGCGTCGCCGCCGCCAGCGGCGGGCTTGCCCCAGACGCCGCCCAGGCGCCGAGAAAAAACAGCAATGCCGCTCGGCGAACCCTTCGACGCGGATCATTCATACGTGCGTTCTCCGCCCAGGGCGAACGCCTACGGCGCCGACCGCGACGCGACCTCCGTGCGGCCGTACTGCGAGGCGATCGCCAGGTTCAGTTCGCCCCCGGCCGAATACTGAAAGATGCCGCCGCGGGTCCGTTCGATGCTCGAAAGCTGCACGGGGCCTTTCAGTTCGACGTGCGCCAGTCGGCACGTGTCGACTTCCACCGCGATCACGCCGGCCAGTTGAATCGATAGCGGCGAGGCGTCGTTGGGAACAATCAACAGTGCGGCGTCGAACACGGCCCGCGTCGCCGCCGTGGCCGCATCGGCCGGCTCGATCCGCCGCAGCGTCAATTCGAACTTCCGCACCGCGCCGATCGGGTCTTCAAACCCCAGCAGCTCTTGCACCAGATCGCGCGGCACGAAAATCCGCTCGCCCACGGCCACCTGCCGATTCACCAGCAGCGACGCCAGGGGGTTCGGCTTGCCGACGTTCTCCAACGACTCGGCGACCAGCTTCAGCTCCTCGGCCGGCGGCACGGCGCCGGAGAGGTCGGTGATCGACAGCTCGTCGCCGATGCGGATGGCCAAATACGACTTGCCCTCGATGGGTTGCCGCGCCAGTTCTGCGGGGTGAGGTCCCTCGGGCGATTGCCGGCGGCTGTAGTCGAACGTCGCGCGGGTCTTAGTCGCGCGGCCTTCGCTCACTTCCAGGACTTCGAGCGTCCGGCGCTGCTCGCGTCGCATCGTGCTCTGGCTCTCATGGGCGATCTGCCCCGATTGGGTGATGCGCGTCGTCAGGCCCAGCTCGATGGCCAGCGATTGCACCGCCCGATCGCCCGCCTGCGTCGGCTGCTGCTGAAAGCGAACCGTCTGCGGCGCAGCGCCCGGCGGCGTAACCGGTGTGGCGCGGAGCGTCGTACCCGGCGGCTCGCCGGCCTGGGCGTAGCCGTGCGGGACTACCGCGAGCGCCAGAAGCACCAAAGCAATCACGATCGCCGCGCGGCCTCGCATGGAACGCTCGCTCTGTTGACGACTGATTGACGCACCCTATGGGCGCGCGACGAACTATGTCGCCGCGGCACGGGCGCCGGATCATCGGCGCCAGCCGACCGGCGGTCAAGAGCACTGCAAAGATGCCAGCAGGCGGTGGGGGGCCGCCTCGCGCGATCCGCAAACCCGGGGCCACTAGGCCATGCCGAAGCCTCGCCCCCCAATAGCCGCGGCTCAACGAGCCGCCGCAGCGCCCCCACACTTCACCGCCAGGCGGCGGGCGCTAGTGATTGGTCCCCAGCCTCCGCTTGCCGCTCTCGCCTTTCTTTTTTTGCGGCCCGCCCCGCCAGCCTTCCGGCCTCCCGCTTCCGACCTCCAGTCTCCCGCCTCCAATCTGGCGCCTTGGTGCGCAAAACAGGTTATTTCAGCTCCACAATTCCCTCGGCCAAAAAGCCGATAATTTACTTGACTTTACGGTTTCACACGGTATGCTAGCGACCGTAGACGTTACCCTTCTCTTCTTTTCACGTCTCTTCCTCATTGCTCCTGGGCGGCGGAGTGAACGGACCTCGACGTGGCATTGCCTGCGGGAGGTGAGCATGAATCGCACGCGCTTGCTGTGGGTGCTTTCCGCACTCGTACTGGGCCCGGCGGCGGAATGTTCCGCCTCGATCGCGACGAGCGGCACGTTGTACTTCACGCGATATGCAGGCGGGTTGAACGTCAATAAAGTCGCGTTCAGCTACGACGGCGGCTCGCTGGCCAGTTCGTTCGGCCTGGCCGCTCCGGTGAACATTACGACGACGCCCGGCGCCGACGGAATTCAATTCGATCCCAATAACGGCCACTTGCTCATCGGCGGGCAGGGGCCGGCCGTCTATCGCGTGAACCCTTCGACCGGCTCGTTCACGTCCGCCTCGACCAGCCCGGCCGTTGCGTTTCACCTGGAAGTGGACCCGACGGCGTCGTTTGTGTACGCCTCGGGCATCCCCGGACTCTTGAGCCGCGTACCGATCGGCGGCGCCTTCGGCACGGCCGGTACTCCGATCACCGTCGCCGGTCCGGGCGGCGTGATTACGACGATCATCTTCACCCCCACGGGGAAGAACTATTACACGATGAGCGGCAGCGGCGGTTTCGGTGACTTTGGCGAGGTTTCTATCAGCGGCACGACGGCCACGTTAACGCCGCTGTTTTCCAGCGTCCCCGCGGCTCACGGCGGCGAATACGACCCCTTGACCGGCAGTATTTTCCTCTTCGGCAGCAATATGGTCACCCAGGTCACGGGGATCGGCGGCACGGCGACGCTCGCAGCTTCGGTGACGTTTCCCGGCATGGCCTTCGATCAGGGAACCGTCGATGGGGCAGGGCACCTGTTCGCCGCCAGCAACACCGGCCACCTGCTGTTCATGGACTACTCGGCGACCGGTTCGATCGTCGGCGCCGGCACGTACGCCGACATCGAGTTCCTGACTAGCTTCTTGG
This sequence comes from Planctomycetota bacterium, assembly GCA_003576855.1. GTDB lineage: Bacteria > Planctomycetota > Planctomycetia > Pirellulales > Lacipirellulaceae > Lacipirellula. The sequence continues at coordinate 565 of QEVI01000137.1, read as the reverse complement.
ACGACATCGCTCCGCTGGTAGGTCCGGGCGCACCTCCGCCAACGCCGACTATCCCGGAACCCGCGACGCTCGCCGTCTGGTCGCTGCTGGGTCTGATCGCCTCGGCCTACGGCGCCAAGGCCCGCTGGAGAGCGCCGATCGCTTAGCCGGCGGCGCATCGGCCACTGACGAGCCCGCCGCTGCTGAAACCCGGCGACCTCCAGCCTTTGACATTCACGGGCCAGGGGTCGCTGGCTACCAGGCCAAGCATCAAGCAGCCGCTCCGTGCAAGGTAGTCATCTCGCTCCGCAAGATGAAATCCTCTCGCAGGAGAGATGTACAAATCCACCTTAGACTCGCACCAGTGTAACCTATCGCCGCCTACATCTTTTCGTAACAAGAAGAAAAGTTCGCAGGCACTGTGCAACGATGACCTTCATGGCCCATTGCGCTGCACGGTCGCCGTGACTTCGTCAGGGCGGCCTATTTTTTTGCCTTCTCAGCAGAATTCGTGGGTGAATTCTGGTTGGGGCAGATGTCCAAGTTGGTGATATAAGGCCAGTTCGATGGTGTCGAACTCGCGATA
>QEVI01000136.1 GCA_003576855.1 Planctomycetota bacterium | reverse complement strand
GATTGCGCCCATGACGGCGTTGTCGGTGCACAGCGACAGCGGCGGAATGAAGAGCTCGAAGCCCCGCTCCGCCGCCAGGGCTTCCAGGCGCTGGCGGAACGGCCGGTTCGCCGCGACGCCGCCGCCGACGCACAGCCGGCGAAACCCCGTCCGCTCCAGGGCCAGCAGCGACTTGCCGGCAAGGCAGTCGATGATCGCGGCCTGCACGCTGGCGGCCATGTCGGCCACCAGTTGCGGATCGAGCTTCGCGGCGTCCATCTCAGGCCGGCCGGCGCCGAAAAGCTGGTAACGCACCGCCGTCTTCAGGCCGCTGAAGCTGAAGTCGAGTCGAGCGTCGTCGTCCAACAGCGGCCGCGGCAGGCGGAACCGCTGGGCGTCTCCCCGCTCAGCCGCCCGCTGCAGGGCCGGGCCGCCGGGAAACCCCAGGCCTAGCATGCTGGCCACCTTGTCGAACGCCTCGCCGGCGGCGTCGTCGATCGTGCCGCCTAGCGGCGTGAAGTCCAGGGGCGTCTGGCAGCGATACAGGTTCGAATGTCCGCCGCTGACAATTAGCCCGACGCAGGGAAACACGTCGCGGCCCGCCGCCAGCCGGCAGGCGTAGATGTGCGCTTGAAGGTGGTCCACGGCGATGAGCGGCCGCTCGCAGGCCAGCGCCAGCGCCTTGGCGGCCGTCAAGCCGACCAGCAGCGAACCGGCGAGTCCCGGTCGGTTCGCGACGGCGACGGCGTCCAGTTGCTCGAGCGTTACGCCGGCTTTCGTCAGGGCCGCGTCGATTACCGGCAGGATTCGCTCGACATGCGCCCGCGAGGCGATCTCCGGCACGACGCCGCCGAACCGCTCATGCAGCTTCTCCTGCGAGGCGACCACCGACGAGAGGACCTCGAGCCGGTCGTTGACGATGGCCGCGGCCGTTTCGTCGCACGTCGATTCGATGGTGAGGATGAGGGGCATGGGGAGGGCAGGTGTCAGGTGTCAGGTGTCAGGTGTCAGGTGTCGGGTGTTGGGTGTTGGGTGTTGGGTGTTGGGTGGCGAACTTTACGTGGTGGACCCAGGCGGGGGGGATGTTGGCTAGGACGCAATCGCGGCGGAGGGCGTGTTGGCGCAGCAAGTCGGCCAGGACCTGCGTGATTCCCTCGAGCCGGCGGCGCTCCTCGCGGCTGGCGACCAGGGCCTTCGCTTTCCGCACGCCGATGTATTCAAAAAAACTGAGCGTGGCGTCCTCGGCCGCCAGGCCTTCGAGGTGGGCGAGGATTGACCGTACCAGTTCCGCCGGGAAGTTGTTGAACGGCAGGCAGGAGACGATCGCGTCGAACGGCCGGTCCGTCGATAGCTGCTCGACGGGCAGGTGGTGAATCGCCACGCGGTCGGCGACGCTCTGCCAGCGCGGATCGTGTTCGAGACGGTCGCGCAGGGCGGCGACGAACCGGTCGTTTACCTCCACCAGGTCGAGCGTATCGCGGGCCCCCATCTGCAGGATGATTTGGTCGGTCACCACGCCCGTGCCGGGACCCACTTCCAACACGCGTCGCGGCAGCCCGTCGCCGGCGACGTAGCGAGTAAGGGCCCGGCAGAGCCGGCTGCCGCTGGGCAACACGGCGCCGGTGCTATGAAAGGTGCGACGGAATTCCTGCCAAAAAAGTCGGTAATTCGCCCGGCTTGCCATGGGCAGCAATTCTATCGGGCCCGCGGCGGGGCGCGTAGGCGGCGCCAGCGGCCTGGCTCACCGGTCGAGACCGGCCTGGCCGCGCCAGCGCCGACTGGCTGCTGCGGCCCGAGCGGTCAGAAGTCGTACCACAGGCCGCCGCCGATTTGCTGTTCGAAGTTGTCGACGAACTCGAACTGGTTCGACTTGCCGTTGAAGTAGTGGAAACCGAGCCGCAAGAGGCGAGCGTTATTGCCGCGCCATAGCCAGCCGGCCTGAAAGACGACGTTGCCGCCGTAGTCGAGCTCCTCGCGAATGTGGCCGTTGACGGCGACGAACGGCGTCCCGACCGGGCCGGTCGGCCCCGGCTCGGCGACGTCGACGCCGAATTGAAACGCCCAGGGCCGGGACTCGTCGTAGTGGAACGCCCAGTCCGCTTCGGCGTACCAGCGCCACGTGGGCAGGGGAAACAGGGCGAAGCCCAGGGCCAAGGCGTCGCGGCTGTAATTGATCCGCTCACTGAGCGCCATCTCGCGGATGGCCAGCTCGTCGCCCAGGTGCGAGCTGAGGTGATAATATGAGAACTTCGCTTGCCATTTTTCCCGGCCGTAGGCCAGCGGCACGCCGAAGCGGAAATCGACCGCGTCGAGGTCCCAGTTCTCGTTGAGGTTCAGTCGCGGGAAGCCGGCGCCTTCGATTTGCAGTTCGACGCCTTCGGGACGACCGGGCCCGTCGGTTCCATAGCGCAGAATCGACGCGCGGCCGCCTAGCGTCACATCGAAGAAGTCGGCGTCGGCGTTTTCGTCGCGAAACACCACGCCCGCGATCCGCGGTTCTCGCGCGCCGGCCCAATAGGATTGCCAGACGACGCCTTCCGGCAAAAACCGCCACTGCCAGAAGTTCGGATCGCCGGGCGGCGCCGCCAGGGCGGGGTCGAAATACGATGTTCCCGGCGGGACGGCGTAGTACGGCGCCTCGCACGGGGGCGCTTCAAAGACCGGCTGGGGCCACATCACCGGCGCATCGGGCGCCAGTTGCGCTGTTCGCAAGGGAGACGGCCGCTCGTCTGCCGGAGCGTCGTCGCGTACTGCTGCCGATGGGCCCGGCGTCGCCGGCGATGGGCGGGACAATGGGGGCCCCTGTGCGGCGGCGTCTCGATATGGCTGCCACTGGGGCGGCGCTGCTGGCGCCGCCGCCGGCCACGCGCACGTGGAAAGCAAAATCGCAGCGGCGACGCACCTGAACGGTCGGCGGTTCACGATTGCCTCGTTGAGTTGAGGCGTAAGGGTATTCAATTCGGCGACGGCCGCGAAGGGCGAGTTCCCGTGCGGTGCTAGCTGTTCTCGACACCGCCGAGGCCGTTCGCCAGAATAAGAGGCTGAGTCGCGATCCGCTGCCGCAGGCGGCAAACGCGGCCAGCCCGCCTACGCCGTTAGCCTTAGCCCACGGGAGCCGCTCGCCATGGTCCTGCTGGAAATGAGCATCGTGCCCCTCGGCCAGGGGGAGAGCGTTAGCCAGTACGTCGCCCAATGCGTTGACATCGTGGACCGCTCCGGCCTCGACTACGAACTGCACGCTATGGGCACGATCGTCGAAGGCGAACTGAGCGAGGTGCTGGCGGTTATGCAGCAGTGCATCGAGGAGGTGGCCCGCAGCGCAAATCGAGTCACCTGCACGGCCAAACTGGACTACCGCCAGGGCGTCGCCGGCGGCTTACGTTCGAAAGTGGCCAGCGTCGAGCAGAAGCTTGGTCGGCCCGCGCGGCGTTAGCCTCCGCGGTCGCCTTTTTATCGCCCTGAGGTCCGCCGAAGGGTCCCGTTCAAACCCGTCGGAAGCCCAGGGCAATGCCTGCTCCAACCCGTCGAACCGCCTCGGCCGCAACCGACTCGCTGGGCGTCCTGGGCCGGGTACCTAGCGGCATTTACGTCCTCTCGATCGGCCGCGGCGAGCAGGCCACCGGGATGCTTGCCAGTTGGGTGATGCAAGCTGGGTTCGATCCGCCCATGGTTTCGGTCGCCGTCCGCATGGGCCGGTACGTAGCGGAACGGCTATCGGCGGGCGAGCCGTTTGTTCTCAACATCGTCGGCCATCAGCAGAAGCATTTATTGAAGCACTTCGGCGCCGGTTTCGAGCCGGGGCAACCGGCGTTTGAAGGACTTCACGTCCTAACTGCCGGCTGCGGCGCGCCGGCTCTTACTGAAGTCGTCGGGTGGCTGGAATGCCAGCCCAAGTCGCACATCGACTCGGGCGATCACCGAGTGTTTCTCGCCGAAGTATCCGGCGGCCAACTGAACCGCGACGCGACGCCCATGGTGCATATCCGGAACACTGGCGCCCATTATTGAGCCGAACTGCCGGCATGGCCACTTCCGATTTGATTGTCGTCGGCGGAGGCATCGTCGGTCTGGCGACGGCCTACCGGTTTGTACACCGGTTCGCTGGCCGCACGTGTCGCGTTCTCGAAAAAGAGGCCCAGCTCGCGTTCCACCAGACGGGCCGCAATTCGGGGGTGCTGCACTCGGGCATCTACTATAAGCCGGGGTCGCTGAAGGCGAAGAACTGCCGCGAGGGGAAGCTCGCGATGCAGGCGTTCTGCGAAGCCGAAGGCGTGCCGTTCGAGATCTGCGGCAAGGTGATCGTCGCCACCTCGCCGGAGGAAATCCCGCGATTGGAAGCGATTTACCAGCGCGGCCAGGCCAACGGCGTCACGTGCGAGCTCATCGGCCGCGACCGGCTCTTGGAGCTGGAGCCGCATGCGGCCGGCCTGCAAGCGATCCACGTGCCGGAGGCCGGCATCGTCGATTACCGCGCCGTCTGCGAGCGATTGGCCGCGCACATTCGCCAGGCCCAGGGCGAGATAACGCTGAGGGCCCGTGTAACGAGCATGCACGCTCGCGGCCCGGAGATCGTCGTCCGCACGACGGCGGGCGACTTCGCGGCACGCTACGTCGTCAACTGCGCGGGCCTCCATAGCGATCGCGTCGCCCGGCTCAGCGGCTCGCGACCGCCTGTGAAGATCGTCCCGTTCCGCGGCGAGTACTTCAAGCTCACGGCCGCGGCCGAGCCGCTGGTGCGAAACCTGATTTACCCGGTTCCGGACCCGGCGTTCCCCTTCCTCGGCGTTCACTTCACGCGCATGCTTCGCGGGGGCGTCGAATGCGGCCCCAACGCCGTGCTCGCCTTTGCACGCGAAGGGTATTTCAAGACGACGGTCAATCTGCGGGACCTTGCCGAATCGCTCAGCTACTCGGGCTTCCTCCGCGTCGCCGCGAAGTACTGGCGGACCGGCGCGGGCGAGATGTGGCGGAGCGTGAGCAAGCGGGCCTTTGTGCGGGCCCTGCAACGGCTCGTGCCGGAGGTCCGTTGCGAGCACCTCCTCCCGGCGCCGGCGGGCGTCCGCGCGCAAGCGCTCGATCGCGATGGCTCGCTGGTGGACGACTTTCTCATTGAGGCGCACGACCGGGTGGTCAATGTACTCAATGCGCCTTCCCCCGCGGCGACATCCGCCCTGAGCATCGGCCAGACCATCGTCGACCGGTTGGCCGAACAGCTCGGATAACTGACGCACGGACGCCGGGCGATCCGTCGCCAGCGACCGCGGGCGGCGATGGCAACGTGGGGCGGCGGCTACGCCTCTTCCTGCGCCGAGTTGATCGCCGCGGCGACCGCGGCGCCGGCCGCGGCCAGCAACAGCGAGGCCATCAGCGGATGCCGCACCGCGGACGTGTACATGCTATGCCGGACCATGTGTTGCGAGTCGCCGCGCTCCTGGCCGTCGTCGCCAGGACGATACAGCGCGCCTTCGGCGTGGCTGGCCGGCTCGCCGGTGAACTGCTCTTTGACCATGAACGACGCGTTCACCCAGTCAATCAGGCCGGGCACGAACTTATTCAGCGTGCTGAACAACTTGCCCGCGCCGCCGACGAAGATATCGCGGGTCGGCCGGGAGGCCGCGTGGAGGATGGCCCGGGCCACATCGTCGGGGCGGTAAACGGGCGGCGGCAGCTTGGGCTGGTGCTGGAAATAGTTCTTCGCATGCTGGATGAACGGCGTGTCGATGGACGCCGGCTTCACCAACGTGACCGACACCGGCGCCCGCTCCTCCTGAAGTTCCAATCGTAGTGCATCGGTGAATCCCTTGACGGCGTGTTTAGTCGCGGAGTACATGGCCTGCACCGGGATGGCGACGTCCGAGACCTCGCTGCCGACGTTGATCAGGGCGCCGCCGCGGCGTTTCAGGTGGGGCAGGGCCGCCAGCGACCCGTTGACGACGCCCCAGAAGTTCACGTCGAACAGCCGCCGATGATCCTCTTCGCTCACCTCCTGGAGCTTGCCGTAGATCGACAACCCGGCGTTGTTCACCCAGGTGTCGATGCGGCCGAAGTAGTCGATCGCTGCGCGGGCGACTTTCTCCATGTCGTCGCGAAACGCCACGTCGGCGGCGATGTAGGTGGCGTCGCCGCCGGCGCGTTCGATGTCGCGGACCACGGCCGCCAGGGCGTCGGCGTTGCGGGCCGTCAGCAGGACGTTCGCCCCTTTTTTCGCCGCCAGGCGGGCCGTGGCCAGGCCGATGCCGCTGGACGCCCCGGTAATCACAATGACTTGGTCGCTAATCGGTCGCAGGGATGTGGCCATGCCTGGGCTCCTTATTCCGCCTTCTGCCGACAAGGCCGCGTCGGCCGACGTCGTCCGTGTAGTTAAGGTCTTACCAGAGTGCGACTTGCGCCTCATGGAGCAAGGTCCGCTCGCACAGCGAAGAGACTCGCCGACCCGGCTTTAAGGCAAACGGTATGCCCGCGTGCGGCGGTGATGCACAGTCCCAGCCCAGCGGTCGCAGTCCAGCCGACGACATGCGGCGAGCCGCGTAAAGTTAAATGGCCGGACCGTGGGGCGAGATCGGCCCCGCGCGGCGAGGAACGCGGGCCAGTACGGCCTTCAGTTCATCCAGCGACGCCGGTTTGATCAAGAAATCATCGAAGCCGCTTTCCTGGGCACGGGTGCGGTCGGCCTCGCGCGACATTCCCGTCAGCGCAATCAGCACCATGGCGAGCGATGACTGCCGCAGGGTCTTGGCGACCTCGTAGCCGTTGACGTCCGGGATCGCCAGGTCCAGAAAAACCGCGTCGGGACGAAAGCTGACGGCGACGTCAAGCGCCTCGCGGCCGCTGTAGGCCGCGCGGGAGTCGTATCCGAGCATGCGGAGCATCAAGGCCAGGCTGGTAGCGCCGTCGTGATGGTCGTCGACCACCAGGACTCGAAGCGGATCTGCCGGCGGGTGGGCGGACGTCGATGATCCGGTCATCTTGTCGCAGGCCGCGCGATGGTGTGCGGGGCTGCCTCGGCTTGCCATGTCAGTTGAGCCGTACGCTCCGTGCGCCGCGGCTTGCGCGGGCACGGCGCTGCGCAGGCCGCGAGCATACAATCGCGGCTGATACAGGCTGATTCTTGGGGCGCCTGGCTGCGTCATCAGTCCGCAACCGTACATAAACCTGGACGCGTTATGGTTATTGTCATTGGGTTCAACTCGCTTCGCTTGATGCGGGCACGATGGCCGGCTCTGCCAAGGCGATCAGGATGCTCGTTAGTTGCGAGATGGCATCGAGCCAACCGTGGTCGGCCGACGCGCCGTGTGGCTGGTTCGCCGCGGCAGGCCGCATCGAGCGTCTGCCATTAGGAGCAGGGAAAGCCAATGTCTTCAGACACGCGACGGTTCGCCGGCTGCAGAAACGCCATTTTGGCGAAGATCCCCGACACGGAACTGCAACGAATCCGGCCGCTGCTGCACCCCGTTGAGTTCGAGCCGCGACTGGTCCTTTACGAACCGGGTCGGGCGATGCGCTATGCGTGTTTCCTCGAGGAGGGAATGGTTTCCGCCGTGTCGGTCATGGAGGATGGCCGGACCATCGAAGTCGGGAACATCGGTCGCGAGGGAGTCGTCGGCGGCCTGTTGCTGCTGGAGGCCGACTCGGTGGACTATCGCCACGTCGTCCAAGTTCCGGGGCACGGGCTGCGGATGGCGGCCAGCGACCTTCGCGAGGCTGCCGAAGTATGTCCGGAATTCCGCGCCTGCACGCTGCGCTACGTGGCCGCGTTTCTTGCCCAGACGATGCAGGGCATGGCCTGCAACGGCCTCCATTCGGTGCAGCAGCGGTGTTGCCGCTGGCTGCTGATGGGCCGCGACCGCGTCGGCTCGGACGAACTGGAAATCACGCACGAGGCCCTGGCGCTGACGCTGGGGGTCCGCCGCGCCAGCGTCTCGGAAGTGCTGCGGCCCTTGCAGCAGAAGGGGCTGGTGCGCTACAGCCGGGGCAGAATCACGATCCTCGATCGCCCTGGCCTCGAGGCCGGGGCCTGCGAGTGTTACCGAATTGTCGCCGACCGGTACCGCGAAATCCTTTGCTGAGCCGCGAGTTGCTGCCGCCGCTGCCGCCCTGCCGGAGACGCGCGCGTTGTCGATCCGCAAATCCACCGTTACGATGGAGCGACAACCGGCGGCCTGGGCGCGTGCGTGGCCTGCCGGCGGGACGGGGCGTAGCTCAGCTTGGCTAGAGCGCCTGCTTTGGGAGCAGGAGGCCGGAGGTTCAAATCCTCTCGCCCCGATTGAGGCGGCGCCGTCGTTTCGTAGCCGTAGCCCGACGGGCCCAAGTAGGACTTTCCTGACGCGTAGCGGTCGGCCGTCGGTTCGTACCTTCTGCTGGCCGAGGACGCAGTGTTTCTCGGTCGAGATGGATCATGCCTCGCCAGACAGCACGGATGAGGCATTTCGATCCGTGGGCTCTCATCAACTAGCTATCAGGTAGCTATCATGCGGTCTCGCGCCGGCGCACCATGAATCCGGCTCCGCCAGGACGAGGAGCCCGGCTTAGGCGCTAACTGGCGCCGCTGCGCATTTGGTGAAACCCAACGCGACGTTAGAGGGTGACTCCATGCATGGTCCGGTCGCCACTTACGGACTGACGCTCGCCGCTATCGCCGCGGCGTGGGTTGCTCGATGGCTGCTCGATCCGTGGCTGGAGGATCACCTGCCCTACGTCACGTTCTTCGTCGCCGTGGCCGCGGCGGCGTGGCTGGGGGGTGTACGGCCCGCGCTGTTGGCGACGGCGCTGGGCTTCGTGCTGGCGTGGTACTTCTTCGTACCGACCCGCTTCAGCTTTGCGTTGATGAACACTCAACATACCGTCGGCCTGGCGATGTACCTGATGGTGAGTCTGGCCTTCGCCGGTTTTGGCGAGGTCCTGGTCGCAGCCAAACGTCGAGCCGAAGCGGGGCGGGACTTGCTGCGCACCACGCTCGCCAGCATCGGCGACGCCGTGATTACGACTGACGCCGACGGCCGCATCAACTCCATGAACGCCGTGGCCGAGTCGGTGACGGGTTGCCCGCAGCACGAAGCCGTCGGGCAGCCGCTGGAGGCGGTGTTTCGCATCGTCAACGAAGCCACCCGCCAGCCGGTTGAGAATCCGGCGGCCCGGGCCCTGCGAGAGGGGGTCATCGTCGGACTGGCGAACCACACCGTGCTGATCCGTAAAGACGGCGCCGAGCTGCCGATCGACGACAGCGCGGCCCCCATTCGGGACGAGAGCGGCCATGTGAGGGGGTGCGTGCTGGTGTTCCGCGATGTATCGGGAAAGCGCGCCGCGGAAGAGGCGATGCGGGAGAGCGAGAACCGCTTCCGCAACATGGCTGATAACGCCCCGGCGCTATTGTGGGTCGCCAACCCGGAAGGCGCTGGCGTCTTCCTGTCGCAGGGCTGGTACGAGTACACCGGCCAGACGGAGGGCGAGGCCTTGGGTTTCGGCTGGCTCGATGCGGTCCATCCCGACGATCGAGAAGGGGCGCGGCTGGCTTTCCTCGCGGCGACCCGCCGCCGCGAGGCGTTCTCGATCGACTACCGGCTGCGACGGGCCGATGGCGAATATCGCTGGTGCATCGACAGCGGCCGCCCGCGGCTGGACGAGTCGGGCGAGTTTCGAGGCTACGTCGGTTCGGTGATCGACGTCCACGAACGCAAGCAAGCCGAGCAGCGGCTGCACGAGGCCGACCGCCGCAAGGACGAGTTCCTGGCGGTGCTGGCCCACGAGCTCCGCGGCCCGCTCGCGCCGCTGCGCAACATGCTGGAAGTCATGAAGATGGCCCACGGCGACGCCGCCACGCTGCAGCAGGCGCGCGACACGATGGAGCGCCAGGTGGGGCACATGGTGCGCCTCGTGGACGACTTGTTGGATGTGAACCGAATTACGCGCGACAAGCTGGAGCTGCGCAAGGACCGGGTCGAACTGGGATCCATCGTGCGGCAGTCCGTCGAGGCCTGCCGTCCGCTGACCGAACGTGCCAGCCATGAACTGATCGTGACCATGCCGCCGCGGCCGATCTACCTGGAAGCCGATCCAGTGCGGCTGGCGCAGGTCTTCAGCAACCGGCTCAACAACGCTTGCAAGTACACCGAACCGGGCGGAAAGATCTGGCTGGCCGCAAAGGTCGAGCAGGGCGACGTTCTCGTCTCCGTCAAAGACAGCGGGACGGGCATCCCGCCCGACAAGCTCCAGTCGGTGTTCGAGATGTTCACCCAGGTCGATCGCCCGCTCGAGCGGTCACAGGGCGGGCTGGGGATCGGGCTGACGCTGGCGAAGCGGCTCGTGGAAATGCACGGCGGAACGATCACGGCCGCCAGCGAGGGCGAAGGCGCGGGGAGCGAGTTCATCGTCCGGCTGCCGCTCTTGGAGGCCTCGCTTTCGCCGGCGACGAGGGAAACGCCCCACGCGACGCCCGCGCCGGCTCGCCGCATTCTCATCGTCGACGACAACCGCGACTCCGCGACTTCGCTGGCGATGCTGCTGAAACTCAAGGGTAACGAAACGCACACCGCCCACGACGGCGTCGAGGCCTTGGAACAAGCGGCGAGGTTCTTGCCCGAAATGGTCCTGCTGGATATCGGCCTGCCGAGGATGAACGGGCTGGAAGTGTGCCGGCGCATGCGAGAACAGCCCTGGGGCAAAGACACGGTGATCGTCGCCCTGACCGGCTGGGGCCAGGACGCGGACCGGCGCCGCTCGCAAGCAGCCGGGTTCGATCGCCACCTGGTGAAACCCGTCGATCTGCAATCCCTGACGGAGATGTTGGCCGAACTGGACGGGACCACGGTCTGACGCCGCGAACGTAGCAGCAGCGCACTGGGCGGGCCATGTCCGCCCGGGCGTCCCCAGCGCACTGCCTCGACGAGGTCGCTCCAGTGGTTCAACGGCGCGGCGAGTGGTCCGTCGGCCAGGGCCGAATCGTATCTACGACGTGCGGTTTCCGTCCGCGTTGCGCGGCGGCGCCGTCGATTCGCCGCGGAAGAGCGTCGATGTCCGCGGTTCCAAGAGCGGCGGCCCGTGCCAGCGGCCGCGGCTGAAGAACCACTTGAAGCACTGCTCCAGCACGTCGCCCAAGTCGGGCGTATGCAGCCCCGTGATCGAGGGGCAAAAAAACTCGGCCGGCGGTTCGATGTTCACGGCGCAAATAGACAGGTCGGCGCCGACGCGCAGGCCGCGTTCCCATGATGCGCGCAGCGCGCCAATCGCCGCGGGGCAGGTAGTGCCCACAAGCGCGGTGGCCGTCGTCTTCTTGCCGTCGATGAGACGGCCCATCAACCGATGAGCTACCGCCGTCGGGTCCGTGAACACCGGCGCGGGATCGTCCCACAACTGGCCGGCGAGGCCGCGCCGCGTTAGCCAGTTCCGCCAGACGTCGATGCGGCGGTCGATCTCAACATTGTGATGCTGCGTATTGAGGCAATCGATGCGGCGATGGCCCAGTTTGTAGAGGTGCTCAAGAACTTGCGTGATGCATGCGTCGCGGAACAGCCGGATCGAGGGAATCCCCTCCTGCGTGAAGTCGCCGTCCAGCACGACGACCTTGTTCGCATGGAACGCCTCCAACAGCCGCAGTGGCATCTCCGTGCCGTAGGGAATCACCAGCGCCCCGCGGGCCTGCTCCACGGCATCGACGAGCGCCGTGTCGTCCCAATGCACGAACTGCACCGGCCGCAGGGCGACGTCCTGCTTCGCGGCGAATTCGGACACTAGCCCGCGCAATTGCGTGAGATACGTCGACGGGTATGCCGGGTAGAGGAGCGCCACCTGGGCCGGCCGAGCGCGCCTGGCATAGGCAGGATGGATGTCGAGCGTCCCCGTCGGGCCGCGGACGAGTACTTTTTGGCCGAGCAGGTTGAGCACCGCCCGTCGGGCCGTCATATAACTGACGCCGGTTTCCTCGGCGATCTTCCGCTCTCCCGGGAACTTGTGGATGAGGTAGTCCCCCTGGCGAATCCGCCGCTTGATGACGCTCATCACCTCGGTGTATTTCGCGGGGGCTGGCACGGGCAAACCGCGGGTTTTTTGGCTTTCGGCGCGGCCGCCGACCAAGAGACGCACCGAGCCGATTCGCCGCGGGGCCGCCCGCTTGCGGAGCGTCTACTGCAGCAGTCACGCGCCCGGAGATTGCGGAAAACCGGCCCCGCTTTTGAGAAATCCGATTATTGACAGCGGCAGGTTCATTATATAGCGTTAACGCTACAGTATGCAAGGACGCAGTCGTCGGCGCAGCTCATTGTCGAGCGTCGTGCGCCGCGAACTTCGCCTTTCGCGGGGCGGAAGGCTTGTCTCCGCGAGTGCTCGTTCGAATGCAAGTGATACGTTTCGCTTTTCCTCACGTTGACTCTTTGAGGGGGATCTAATGATGCAAAAGCTTGTAAGTCAATTGGCGTGGGTCGCGGTCGTCGCCGCGGCGCTGGGCGTCGGCGGGACCGCCGGCGCGGAGACGCTCATCACGGATTTCAATAACTTCACGTCCGACGCGCTCTATCCCTCCTGGGCTTTGCCTTCGTCGACGGTCGTTTCGGGCCCAAGCAGCTATAGCATCACCGCCACCGGTTACGGCAGCAATTACAAGTACATCGGCTTTCCTGTCATCAACGGCGCCGGCAACCTCTACCTGGAGATCGCCGTTGGCCTCGGTGGTCCGCCGGAAGCCGACGGCCACCTCGGCCCGATCGTGGGCCTGATCGACGGCGACGGCACGCACCACAACTACGCCTGGTACGGCCAGAATCTCGGCAACCACG
>QEVI01000135.1 GCA_003576855.1 Planctomycetota bacterium | reverse complement strand
TGAGAATGACGGCGTTCCCCGCGGCCAGCGCCGCGGCGACGCCGCCGCAGGGAATCGCCAACGGAAAGTTCCACGGCGACACCACGACCACGACGCCCAGACCTCGCAGCGCCAGCCTGGGCGTCTCATAAAGCTCCTCAGCGCTGAGGGCGTAGAACCGGCAGAAGTCGATTGCCTCGGAAACCTCCGGATCGCTCTCGCTGAGGAGCTTACCCCCTTCGGCGAGCATCGCGCCCATCAGCTCTCCGCGGCGGCGGGCAAGCTCCTCGGCGACGCGGAACAGAATCTCGGTCCGCTCCCGCGGCGACCGGCGACGCCAGCCGCTCTCATCCGCTGCCGCGCAGGCGACGGCCCGGTCGACGTCCGCGGCCGTCGCCTGCCGGAAGTTCGCCACGACGGCGCCTGGCCGCGACGGATCGATCGAGCGCCGCAGCGGGCCGCCGTCGTACTGTTCCTGGCCAGCGATTACCAGCGGCACGTCGGCGGCGCGGGCGCCGTGCAGCGGACGCCAGGATTCGATGACGTCGGACGCCCAGCGGCCGTTTTGGGGAAGCGACCAGTCGGCGTCGGGTTCGTTGTGGAAGGTCGAGAGCGTGGCGGCCGGGGGCGGGGACGCCCCGGCTCGCTGCGGCTGCGACGGCGGGTTCCTGACCGCTGGCCACTGGCCTCTGACCTCCGCCTCTGCGCTTCTGTCTTGCGAGCGGCGGGGGCTATCGCTCAGCGATGCGATGCGGGCGAAGCTTTCGACGAAGCCCCGCTCGAGCCGCTGCCACACGGGGCCGTCGAGCTGCAAATTAAATGCATGCCGCAGGAAGTTGTCCGGCCCCGTGTTCTCATCGAGCCGCCGGACGAGGTACCCGATGGCGTTAACGAACTCCTCCTGTCGGCAGGCCGGGGCGTACAAGAGCATGTTTTGCGCGATCTCCGCTAGCGCGCGTCGCTGGTGGTTCGCCATGCCTTCGAGCATTTCGAACTGCACCGCGTCGAGCCGTTGCGACCGCGCGGCGAGCACCAGGCCGTAGGCCAGCGTGAACAAATTGTGCGACGCCACGCCAAGATGCACGGCCGCGAGATTCTCCGGCCGCATGCCGTACTGGAGCATGCGGTGGTAGTTGGCGTCGGTGTCCAGCTTGTCGGCGAACGTCGCCAGCGGCCAGCCGCGCAGGCTGGCATCGACCCGTTCCATTTCCATGTTCGCCCCCTTGACGAGGCGGACGGTGACCGGCGCCCCGCCGCGGGCGACCCGCTCACGGGCCCAGTCGGTGATCCGCCGTTGCGTGGCGAACGAATCGGGGATGTACGCCTGCAGCGCGATGCCCGCCGGCGCCTGCTCAAGGCCCGGCCGATCGAGCGACCGCATGAACGCCTCGGCCGTGATTTCCTTGTCGCGGTACTCCTCCATGTCGAGGTAGACGAACTTCGGGACGATCGCGCCGTCGGACCGTTCGAACCGTCCCTTGGCGGCCGCGCGGTAGAGCAGCTCGAGCCGGTCGCAGAGCACCTCGATCGAATGTTCGCGGGCCAGCGCCGAGATCTGCGAGTAGATCGTCGAAATTTTCACCGAGATGACTTCGATCTCCGGCCGCTGCAGAGCCTGCAAATAGGATTGCAGCCGCGACTGAGCCTCGCGTTCGCCGAGCAGCGCTTCGCCGAGGAAGTTGACGTTCATGCGCAGCCCTTCGCGACGGCGCTGCTCCAAGTGCTCGCGAAGGTGTTCTTCCTCGGCTGGCAGGACGACGTTGGCCGTCTCTTGCTCGATCTTCTCCTTCACCAGCGGCATGGCTACGCCGGGCAGATAGGCGCCGAACGATTGAAAGCCCCGCAGCAGCGTGCGATCGAGCGTGCTGAAGAACCGCGGCACGCCCTGCACATCGAGGATATGGACGAGCTGATCGACGGCGCGTGGCGACTGCCGCGCGCGGAACGCCTGGTCGGTGATTTCCACCAGCGTGGCCTTGTCGCCCGGCGACTGGATCATGCGGTCGAGCTCCGCCTGCTGGCGACGCTCGGCCGGCGTCTGCAGCTCGCGGGCCCGCTGCAGCAGTCGCCGCGCAAGCCCGATGGCAAGCGGCACGTCGCCGGCCGGCGAGTCCGTCGTGCCAGCGCGAGAATCGACCGCCAGTCGGGCCAGTCGCAGCAAGCCATCCGCCGATTCCGTGACCGCCATACGCCGCTCCCCAGGGAAAGTCTGGCCGCAGGGGAATTGTAGTGGCGGAGCAGCCGGCGAACAGCAGCGACCAACGGGCCGAAAAGCTACGCGCTGGCCGTGTGGCGCTCGGTGAGATACGCCAGGATGCCGCGGATCGAAATGACGCCCGCGAGGCGGTCCTGGTCGTCGAGGATCGGCACGTGCCGGTAGCCGCCCACGTGCATGCGGTGCAGGGCGAAGGCGATCTTGTCGCGCATGCGGAGCGTGGCTGGGCTGACGGTCATCACGCTGCTGATCGGCCGGGCGGCGAGCTTCGCGGCGTCGACGTTCAGCCGCATCAGCGCGTCGCGCTCGGTGAAGATGCCGAGCAAGCGCTGCTGGCTATCGACCACCACGACGCACCCCAAGCGGTCGTTGATCAGCTTCTGCAGCACTTCGCTGACCGGAGCGTCCGGCCCCACCGTGACGGGCGTGCGGGGGTTGAGCGCCGCGATGCGGTCGTCGAGCAGCCCCCGCTCCACCGCCGTCATGGCCCGGGGCAGGCTGAGATCGGTGAGCGAATGGAGGCACTCGGCGCATTCATCGGCGCCGTCGAGGTTTTCGCTGCCGCAGGCTGGACAGAGAATCATAGGCTTCGGTTACGAGTCGCAAGAGATGAGGCGGAGGCTATGAGCCGCGAAGCGCCAGTTAGGCGAGCGCAGGATGGGGCGAATCGCTTCGAACTCGCGCAGCGCTACTTACGCCTAATCCACCACCCACGTATCGCCGGAGTTGAACAAGGCGTCCAGATCGCCCTTCCCTTTCTTCTTAGTCGCTTCCTCGATCTGCTGGTTGGCGAGCTGATCGTACCGCGGAGCGTCCACGCAGCGGAAGACGCCGATCGGCTCCGGGAAGCCGTCCTCGTACCGCATGCGGCTTAGCAAATAGGCCAGCGTCGGCTCGGGGCTCTTCTCGTCGTGAAACAACAGGTCGTCCTCGGTGATGCCCTTGCCCAGCTCGACCACCTCCGG
Organism: Planctomycetota bacterium; assembly: GCA_003576855.1. Taxonomy (GTDB): domain Bacteria; phylum Planctomycetota; class Planctomycetia; order Pirellulales; family Lacipirellulaceae; genus Lacipirellula. The sequence goes on along the minus strand of QEVI01000135.1, from coordinate 9,595 downwards.
CGTCATCCCGTTGAGACGGATGCCCTTTTCGCGGTTCTTTCCGAAGATGAGCGGCTTGCCGTGCTGCAGCTCCAGCGTCGTATCCGCCTTGGTGTCGCGATCCTTGGCGTAGTCCCAGGCCCCGTCGTTGAACACGTTGCAGTTCTGGTAGACCTCGATGAAGCTGGTGCCGGGGTGCTCGGCGGCCCGCTTCAGCACTTCGCCCAGGTGGTTGATGTGCGTGTCGATCGAACGCGCGACGAACGTCGCCTCGCAGCCGATGGCGATCGACAGCGGGTGCAGCGGATTGTCGATGGCGCCCATCGGCGTGCTCTTGGTCTTCTGCCCCAGCGGCGAAGTCGGCGAGTACTGCCCCTTGGTGAGGCCGTAAATGCGGTTGTTGAACAGGACGATGTTGATGTCCAGGTTCCGCCGGATGGCGTGCATCAGGTGATTGCCGCCGATCGACAGGCCGTCGCCGTCGCCGGTGATGACCCACACTTGCAGGTCCGGCCGGGCGCACTTGAGGCCCGACGCCACGGCCGGCGCCCGGCCATGAATCGAGTGCATCCCGTAGGTGTTCATGTAGTACGGAAACCGGCTAGAACAGCCGATGCCGCTAATGAACACGATCTTCTCGCGGGGCACGCCGAGCGTCGGCAGCACCTTCTTCATCTGCGCGAGAATTGAATAATCCCCGCACCCAGGGCACCAGCGGACGTCCTGGTCGCTCGCGAAATCAGTAGGCTTCAATACCGGCAGAGTGGTATCAATGCTCATGTCTTTAAGGACTCTGGGAAGAAGTCCCACGCAAAGGCTGCCAGGTAGGGAATGACAAGGATTTCCAGGAACACTAATTTACGCTGATCTTCACTTATGCCGATTAGCGTCCGTTAGCGAATATCAGCGTTCCCCTGTTCCTTCTCTTCTTAGCGCCTTAGCGTGAGTTGCTCCTAAGCGATGATGGATGATTGTTTGATTACTTGTTCAACAGCGTTTCGATCTTTTCGACCAGTTCGGCGACGCTGAACGGCTTGCCCTGCACCTTGTTATAGCCAATGGCGTCCACCAGGTACTCGGACCGCAAGATCATGCGGAGTTGGCCGAGGTTCAGTTCCGGGACCAACGCCCGCTTGAAGTTCTTGAGGATCTGGCCGAGGTTCCGCGGCAGCGGATTGAGATGCCGCAGGTGGCAATGGCTGACGTTCTTGCCGGAACGCTGCACCTTATGCACGGCCGTGGCGCAGGCGCCGTAGGTGCCGCCCCAGCTTACGACCACCAGGTCGCCCTGCTCTGGGCCGTCGAGCGTCTGCAGCGGGATGTCGTCGGCCACCAGGGCGACTTTCTTCGCGCGCGTGCGGACCATGTGCTCGTGGTTCAGCGGATCGTAGCTCACGTTGCCCGTGCCGTCTTGCTTCTCCAGCCCGCCGATGCGGTGCATCAACTGTGGCGTGCCGGGCGTCGCCCAAGGGCGAGCCAGCCGCTCGTCGCGGGCGTACGGCAGGAACGCCTCGGCGCCGTTCGGTTCCACCGGGTGGACGATCTCCAGCCGCGGCAACTCGGCGGACGACGGGATCTTCCACGGTTCCGAGCCGTTGGCCAGATAGCCGTCGGTGAGCACGATGACCGGCGTCATGTACCGCACGGCAATCCGCCAGGCTTCCTGGACGATGTAGAAACAGTCGGCCGGGCTGCGGGCCGCCAGCACCGGCATCGGGCATTCGCCGTTACGGCCGAACATTGCTTGCGTGAGGTCGGCTTGCTCGGTCTTGGTCGGCAGGCCGGTCGACGGCCCGCCGCGCTGCACGTTGATCACCAGCATCGGCAATTCCGTCATGACGGCCAGGCCCATGGCCTCGGCCTTCAAGGCGATGCCGGGTCCGCTGGAGGCGGTCACCGCCATCTCGCCGGCGAACGCGGCGCCGACCGTCGCCGTCATGGCCGCGATTTCATCCTCGGCCTGGAAGGTGAGCACATCGAAGTTCTTGTGCGTCGACAGCTCGTGCAGAATGTCGCTCGCCGGCGTTATGGGGTACGCCCCCAGGAACAGCCGCTTGTTCGACAGCCGGGCCGCCGCAATCAGCCCGTACGCCAGGGCGGTGTTGCCCATGATGTTGCGGTACTTGCCGGCCGGCAGCTTCGCCGGCGCGACCTGGTACTGCGTGCTCATGGCCTCGACCGTCTCGCCGTAGTTGTAGCCGGCCTTGAGACTGGCCGTGTTGGCCTGGGCTACTTCGGGCCGCTTGCCGAACTTCTGTGCAATGAACCGCATCGTCGGCTCGAGCGACCGGTCGTACAGCCAAAAGACCAGTCCCATGGCGAAGAAGTTGCGGCACAGGTCCGCTTCCTTCTGCGACAGGCCGAAGCCCTCGACCGCCAGCCGGTTGAGCTTGGTCATCTCGACGGCGTGCATCTTGTACTTGTTGAGGCTGCCGTCTTCGAGCGGATTGGTCTTGTAGCCGGCCTGTTCGAGGCCTTTTTTGTCGAAGGCGTCCTTGTTGATCAGCAGCACGCCCCCCTCGCGCAGGTCGCCCAGGTTGGTGACCAGCGCCGCGGGATTCATGGCCACCAGGGCGTCCACCGTGTCGCCGGGGGTGTAGATGTCGTTGCTGGAGAAGTGGACCTGAAAGCCCGATACGCCGGCCTTGGTGCCGCGGGGCGCGCGGATCTCCGCCGGGAAGTCCGGAAACGTGGCGACGTCGTTGCCGGCCAGCGCGCTGGTATTGGTGAATTGCGTGCCGGCCAATTGCATGCCGTCGCCCGAATCGCCGCAGAAGCGGACGGTGGCGTCTTCCAATTGGGCGACAGGTTTTGCGGTTCCGTTGGGGGAGGGAGCGGTAATCGTGGCCATGATCGGCGGTAACGCCCTTCGTCGGTGGGGAACTTGGCTTGCGGTTCAGCTGGTCCGCGGCGACGGCGACGACCGGTCTAGGTCGCGCCCCAGCCGGCTGGTCGGCGCGAAGCGGAGCGACGGATCAACGTTCAAACTCAAGCGATGAATGTAAAGCTTACTCAGTCTTGTACGGCGTGAACGGCAAAAAAGCTCGGCGGAGCTGCGTCGGTCTCTCGTCGCCGGGCTGATACGCGATTCGCGGCGGCGATTCAAGCCCGGCTCGCGACGCCGCGACGGTGGACACTTCTTCGCCGGCGGTCACGCTCCCTCGCGGTCGTAGGTCTTCCCAGGCTCGGGAGGCAGGGTGTAAATCGTGTTCGGGAAGTGATCCACCAGGTAATGGACCAGTCCCCGCACGCTGATGACGCTCTTGGGCGTGCCGGTTTCGTCGACGATCGGCAGATGGCGGTAGCCGCCGGCCGACATCGCTTGGATCGCCGAGCCGACCGAGCTCTTCGCGTCGATCACCGTCGGATTGGCGGTCATCCAGTCGCGAATGCCGATCTGCGCGGCGGCCCCTTGGGCCATCCACCGCAGCGCGTCGCGTTCGGTGAAGATGCCCAGCACCTTTCCCTGGCAGTCGTCGTCGGCGCAGACCAGCACGCAGCTACCGCGCTGGGCGCGCATCAACTCGATGACTTCGCCCACCGTCGAATCGACCGACACCGCCAGCGGCTGGTCGGGGTAGGCCTCGGTGACAGGATCGGTGCTAAGGCTCAAAAAACTCACGGCCGTGCGCGACGCCTCGAGCTACAGACAGGAGGTCGCGGGCTAGGGCGCAAGGATGCGCCGGAGGATGACCTGCTGGAAACGCCGGGTAAGAGGCACGCCGGCGAGACCGTCCGTGACGTCTACGGTAAATCTAGCACGTTGTGCCCCGCCGTTGAACCGCAAAACTGGGTGATTTTGCGGTCTTTACGGAGTCGTAATGTCAGCAGCCGCGATTCTCCGGCGCCGGAACTTCCTACTGCGGCGGACGCGGCTCGACCGGGCCCTGCTCCCGCTGCGCCGCGTAAAACCGCTCCAGCTGAATCCCCCCGCGCTGTTCCTCTTCGACGAGCTTCAGCCGGGCCTCGAGTTGCTCCACGCGCCGAGCCAGCACTGGCAGCAGCCGCTGTTCAGGATCGGCCGGCTCGGGCCGCGGGGCCTCGGGGTACCCCAACTGCCGATGCAGCGCCGAAAACAGCAGCAGCGGGTCCTTGCGCCGGTTGGCCCAGGCGATGCGTCCCTCCTGCCGGCCAAAAAGGGGGGGAAAGCCCTGCTCGGCCGCCTCGGCGACGAGTCGACTAGCGGCCTCGGAGTCCCCTTGCTCGGCCGCCTTGCGTTCGTGATAGAACTCGCTGCGGACGAAAATGAGGTCCGCCAAGTCGACGATGCCGATTTGCCGCCGCACGGTGAAGATCCAGTTTCGCCACGCCTCGTCGTAGGCCGGGTCGCCGGCGACGGCTTCCAGGCCGCGGTCATAGCCCATCCGGTTGCGGCTAAGCACTTCGAGCTGAAATAAGAACAGCCCTTGCCGCGTGGCCCCTTCGGCCCGGTATTGGGCCTCGCGGGTGAGCACCTCCAGGCCAATCCGCATGTCGAACCGCTGGCGGTCGTTCTCAGCCTCGCCCATGACGAAGCATTGGAAAGGCGTGAAGTAGTGTCGCAGCCGATCCATGGCCGTCGAAAAGGCCCCCAAATGCCGCAGCTCGGCGAGCATGAAATCGACGGCCATCGGCAGCTTGGTCGTGCTGAGAATCTCCTCGCGGACGCTTTCGAGGATCTCTTGGGCGGGCATATTCTCCCGGAGCCGCTGGCCAAGTACCGCGAACAGGTGCATCTGCTCGATGTACTCCTCGCGCGGCAGGGGAGAAATGCCCGGCGGGCCCGCCGCGTTCGGCGATGCCGTAGGCGGGGGCGCCAGCGGCGGGGATGCTAGTGGCAGTGCTGCCGGGCGCGGGGACGCCCCGGCTTGCGGCGGGGCGTTTGCCTTCAGCGAGCCGGGGCGTCTCGCCCCTGGCGCTCGTCGGTCGTCCTCCGCGGCCCCCATCACTCCCCCTGTTTTTGCAGGTGATTGGCCAAAAACACGATCGCCCGGTCGATGGCGCCGCGGTCGAACGAGGCGGCCATGTGCCCGAGCTTGGGCACAATGTACAACTCCGACTCGACGCCCGCCTGCCGCAGCGCCCGATGCATGAGGGCCGGACTGGCCAGCGGCACGAGCTGATCCTGCTCGCCGTGAAAGAAGAACATCGGCGGGTCGTCGCTCGACACGAAAGCCGCCGGCGACGCCTGGCGATACTTGTCGCGGCAGGCCGCCGGCGGACCGCCCAGGAAAAACGCCAGCCCGTCCACGTGGTCGGGAATCGGCCGCAAATCGCACGGCGCCCCTCCGCAGGCGACGCATTGCAGCCGCGTGCTGGGCAGAGCATCGGCGTCGGCGACTCCCTCCAGGCCGTCGTCGGGGGTGGTCGTCGCCAGCAGCGACACCAAGTGGGCGCCGGCCGAGTACCCGAAGCCGCCCATGTGGTCAGGGTCGATTCTCAACCGCTCCGCGTTACGTCGCATCCAGCGAACGGCTTCCTTGCAGTCCTCGATTTGTGCCGGGAATTTGTGTTCTGGCGCCAGCCGATAGCTGATGGCCACCGCCGTGAACCCCTGTTGTGCCAGCCGTTGGGCCACGCCGGAGAGCTGCCCGCGGGAGCCCATGCGCCAGGCGCCGCCGTGCACGACCAGCACGCCGGGAAAGGGGCCTTCGCCTGCGGGAATGTACACGTCCGCCTTCAGCGGGCCGGAGTCTCGCTGGACGTACGTTTCGCCATAGGACGCCGTGAACTGGCCCGCGGCAGCGGGTGGCAGGCTCTGGCAGGAAACGGCCGCCAGCAGCGGCGCGGCCAGCAGTCCGAGCAAACGAAGTGGCATTACGGCGAAGGCTCCATGCATAGAGGCGACGGGGAGACGGTTCTATAATATCCACGAGCCTGCCGAAAAACGGCAATGTCAGTCGGGGGCGGTCGGCTATCCGCTCCCGGCTCGCCGCTTGCGACGCAAGCAGAACATCCTCGAGCTGCCAGCCGAGAGCCGATCGCCGAGTACACCCCTTGAGCCACGAATTCTCCAAAGTCGAAGAAGCCGTTGAAGCGATCCGCCAAGGGCGGGTGATCATCGTCGCCGACGCCGAGGATCGCGAAAACGAAGGCGACTTCATCTGCGCCGCCGAAAAAGTGACGCCGGAGGTGATCAACTTCATGATCACCCATGGCCGGGGGCAGCTCTGCATGCCCATCCTGCCGGACGTCAGCGATCGGCTGCAGCTATCGCCGATGGTCGAATCCAACACGGCGCCGCTGGGCACCAACTACACGGTGCCGGTCGACCACCGCACGAGCCGCACGGGCATTACCGCCGCGGAGCGAGCCAAGACGATCCAGGCCATCTGCGATCCGACGAGCAAGCCGGGGGATTTCGTCCGCCCAGGACACCTGTTTCCCTTGGTGGCCAAGGAGGGAGGCGTGCTGCGGCGCGCCGGACACACCGAGGCCGCCGTCGACCTGGCCCGCATGGCCGGCTTGATGCCCGCCGGCGTGCTGTGCGAAATCCTCGACGAGCGCGGCGACCGGGCGAATCGGCAGCAGTTGCAGGAGCTCGGCCGGCGATTCGACCTGCCGACGATTTCCATCGAGCAGCTCATCGCCCACCGGCGGCTCAGCGAGAAACTGGTGTACCGCACGGCCGAGGCCCGGCTGCCCACCAAATACGGCGAAGGTCGCATTATTTCCTACGGCGTGAAGTACGAGTCGCAGGAGCCGATCGTGTACGTGATTGGCGACCTGGCAACGTCGGCGGCGCCGCTGGTGCGGCTCCACTCTTCCTGCTTTACCGGCGACCTGCTCGAGTCGCTCCGCTGCGATTGCGGCGACCAGCTTCACCTGGCCTTGGAGATGATCGGCCGCGAAGGAGTCGGCGTGCTGGTCTATTTGCCTCAGGAAGGCCGCGGCATCGGGCTGGTCGAGAAGATCCGGGCCTACGCCCTCCAGGACCAGGGGTTCGACACCGTCGAGGCGAACATCGCATTGGGCTACATGGCCGATCCGCGGGACTACGGCGTGGGCATCCAACTGCTCAAGGACTTGGGCTTGCGCCGCGTGCGGCTGCTGACCAACAACCCGAAGAAGACCGAAGCCTTCGTCTTCGGCGGGTTCGATTTGGAGGTGGTCGACCAGGTGCCGATCGTCGGGCCGATCAATCCTCACAACGCCGCGTACCTGGCCACGAAGCGCGAGAAAATGGGGCATAAGCTGCCGTAGGGTACAACCGGGCGCCGGGGCCGGGACGGCCCGGCTCGCTTTGAACTTTCCACGACAACTAGCCAGCCGGGGCGTCTCGCCCCCGGCGTTTTTGGGAGGGGAAGCTTCTCATGTCGCCTATCCTTCCTCACCAAGCGCTCGACCCCACGCGCACCACCTGGCACATCACCTGGGGCACGTACGGCACGCGGCTGCACGGCAGCGCCCGCCCAACGGTCGACCGCGAGCACAACCAGCGCGGCACGCCGTTCTTGCCGCGGGATGCGCAGCGCGAGCGAGCCGAGACGGCGATTCTCAACTTCGACCCCCGGTATCTTGCTTCTGAGCAGCGAGCCTTCGCCGAAGCGAGAATCCCCGCCATTTGTGAGCGCGGCGGCTGGAACTACCGCACCTGCGCCGCCGGAACCGATCACGTGCATGTGCTGTGTGACATCATTCGAGAAGTTCATGGCGAGAAAGCCCGCCGATTGCTCAAGCGATGGCTCGGACAGGCCCTATCGGAGCGATGGCCGATTCCGCCGGGCGCAACGTGGTGGGCCGAGGAAGGCTCGAACATCGCGATTCGCGACGAGGAGTACCTGAACAACGCCTTTCGTTACATTTGCCGGCAACGGTTTGCGCCGTAGCTGTAAAAGCGGCGCCGGGGCCGGGACGGCCCGGCTCGCTTTGAACTTTCCACGACAACCGGCGAGCCGTGGCGTCTCGCCCCCGGCGCGCCTCCGCCTCGCCCATGCTCTACCGATTCCATCTTAATCTCTTCGCCCGCCCGGCCGCCGCGGTCGCCGCGGGCGATATCGTGCTCCGCGGCCTGCGGTTGCCGACGCTCCGCGCCGCGACATTCGACGCATTCCTTCCCGTGAGCTTCGAGCAAGCGATTGAGGCCCTCAACAAGCTCCCCCGGCTCGATTCGGAGCCGGACGGGTTCTTCGTCATCGCCGGCGATCACCAGGGGCGCCGCTGGCAGGTGGATGGGCACCTGTTCGATTTCGGCGGCCGGTTGCACCGCGTCGAGATTCACGGCGAGTGTCCGCCGGACGCCTTCGACGGCATCCTGCGTTGCGTCGGTTGGCCGGCCGTTCCGCTGGTGTTCGAACTGGTTATGGAAGGCGTGGCGTTTGAGGAGCCGGCGCTGCGCCAATGGGCGGCTCAAACGGCGGCGTGATTCGGTCACCGCACAAAGCCGATGGAAACCGTTGGCCCGAGCAGCCCTAACGTCGCATCGCTGGGGGCGTTGTGCAGAGAATACGCAAAGAAAGGAATGCCCGCGACGTCCCAATGCTGGCCTTCCAGGCTGCACTGGAGAACCAGGTCGGCGGCCTTGAATCTCCGCTTGTATTCGATTCCCAGCGCGGCTTCGGCGATTTGAAGATTGTTCGTGCCCGCATCGTCGCCGAAGTAGCTGTGCGACCACTCGCCGACGAGCATGCTCCATCGGCCGCGTGAAATCATGCTCCACTGGTGGCGCTGCGTGCGGTAGAAGCTGTGCCTCCCCTCGACGAAGAACCCGACGCCGCCGCCGCTGTTGCGAAAGCCGTAATCCTGCGGGACCTGCAACCAGGGGTTGTTGTTTCCCGAGGACCGATGGTCGCGCTCGAAGTCGAGCACCGCCGAGGCGACGCTGCCGCCGACGGCGATGGCTCCTCGTTGGAACAAAAACTGCCGGTAGAGGTCCAGGTCGAACCGCGAGGCCTGCAGATCGGCGACAAACGGATAGGGGTACGACCAGATTTCGCGAGTTTCGGCGTTGTGGTCCCAAAAGCGAGCCCGCACGCCGAAGCCGCCGCCGCTCTGCCAGCCAATGATGAAGCGGGGCGCCACGCCTACGTCGAAGTCGTTGGTGCTTAGCGTGGCGCTGCCGTAGCTCGTGTGGAGCATCGTCAGTTCGATGGCGCCGAACCAGCAGCTTTCGGCCGCGGCGACGCAATCGCCGCAGGTGCAGCCGTCGGCGCAGCCGATTTCAAGATTGCCGGTCGCCGTTGTAACGGAAGTCGGCCAGGACTGGCTTTCGGTGATCGCCGTATCAAAATCGGACCCCGCCGGCGACAGCGGCGCCGCGGCGGCTACGGGAGCGTCGCCGATGACCTTGAGGTCGGCTTCGCTGAGAAACGACGCGGACGGCTCCTGCGCGCCGGCGATCCACGGCGCCAGCAGCATTGCGACTAGCGCTCGCAAAAAGCATCGTTTGCCCATGGTCGCCTCGGTGGGAACGGCGGTGTACTAGACGCGAAATAACAGTTCGCTCGTTTAAGGGCAACGGCGGCCCGCGGTTCGCACGCTAGCAAGGTCTCGAGCGGCCTTACCCTCGCAGTTGGCCGGTATATCCCAACATGCCAAAGGGGCCCACGTCAGCTTATGCGGCGAGGGCGAGGGTTTGGCGGCGGGTGAAGGGGGAGCCGGGGCGTCGGCGGAGGTAGTTTTGCAGGCGGCCGTCTTC
>QEVI01000134.1 GCA_003576855.1 Planctomycetota bacterium | reverse complement strand
ACGGCCATGTCGCGGAGCAGCTTGCCGACCACCGGCGCTTTGAGCATGGCCAGGTCCATGCGGGCGGCGAACGTCGTGTTTCGGCGCAGTTGCTTGACGCCAACAGCGCCAAGCACGGCCGCGGCGGCCGCGATCCAGAGATAGCTTTTGGCGGCGACGCCAACGGCGATTAGCGCCTGGGTGACCAGCGGCAACGGCACGTTGGCATCGGCGTAGGTCTGCTGAAACACGGGAACGACGTACAGCAGCAAAAATGAAATTAGCCCGCTGCCGAGCACGACGAGCATCGTGGGGTAGGCCAGCTTTTTGACGATCTGGGAGCGGAGCTCGCCGGCCTTGTCGCGGGTCTCGGCGAGGTGTCTCAGGGAATCGGCGAGCGTGCCGGCCCGTTCTCCGATGCGAATCTGGGCGGTGGTAATGCGGTCGCAGCCTTCCACGCACTCGGCAAGCGCCGAGCTGAAGGAGCCGCCGCTTTCGATCTTTCGCCGCACGGCGTCGAGCACATGGCGGTGCCGCGCAAGCGACTCCTCCTGGGCGAGCGTGGCCAGCGCCTTGGGCAGCGGCACGCCGTTGCCGACAAGCGTGGAAAGATTGCGCAGTATGTCGGTGAAAACATGGGGCCGCAGGCGATTCGACTTGGGCTTGCTGCGCGAGGGAGCGAAGAGGGCGGCGCCGCGGCGCACCGTCGCGCCCGGCTTGAGCGCAGCGGCGAGCGATCCTGCGACCGAAAGCTGGCCGGTGCGACCAGTGCGCGGCATGGCATGAGCCTCCTGCTAACCGGAAATCTTGTAATACACCTCTTCGAGCGTCGTGCGTCCGGCGTACACCTGTTCGAGGCCGGCAGTCGCCAGTTCGACCATGCCCTCCTTGAGGGCAATTTCGCGAAGCTTGGTGCTGGGCAAGCCGTTCTCGACGGCCTGCGCCAGGGCGGGCGTTACGACCATGATTTCGTAGATGGGCACGCGGCCGGCGTACCCGGAGCCGAGGCACTTCTTGCAGCCTCGGCCGCGGTAGAAGACCACGTCGTCGGGCGGCTGCTTGCCGCGCGCTAGCGCGCGGAAGTAGTGCTTGTTCAGTTCCACCGGCTCCTTGCAGTGGGGGCAGATGGAACGCAGCAGTCGCTGGGCGATGGATCCCAGGAGCGCGCCGCCGATCTTGAAGCTGTCGATGCCCAGGTCGTTCAACCGCGCCACGGCGCCGACGGCGTCGTTGGTGTGCAGCGTGCTGATCAGCAGATGGCCGGTCGAAGCCGCCTGCACGGCTGTGGCGGCCGTCTCGTGATCGCGAATTTCGCCGACCATGATCACGTCTGGGTCCTGCCGCATGATGTACTTCAGCGCATTGGCGAATCCCAGCCCGTGCTCGTTGTCGGAAGCGACCTGGTTGACGCCCGGCAGTCGGTATTCCACTGGGTCTTCGACCGTGACGATGTTCCGGCTGACGGCGTTGAGCTTCGAGAGCACGGCGTACATGGTCGTGCTCTTTCCGGAGCCGGTGGGTCCGGTGACCACGATCATGCCGTAGGGCTTGTCGATGAGCGACTGCACGATCGACAGATCGCGCTCCGACATGCCGAGGTGCTCCAGTTGAAAGGATCGAGCGCCTTCGTCGAGCAGCCGCATGACGACTTTTTCGCCGCCTACGGTGGGAATCGTGCTGACGCGAAAGTTCACCCGCGATCCGGATTCGGCGATGCTGATCTGGCCGTCTTGCGGGCGGCGATTCTCGGTTGTGTCCATACTGGCCATGACCTTGATGCGAGCCACGACGGCTTCCTCGATGTGCCGCGGAATGGTCATGACCGGCTGCAGCAGCCCGTCGACGCGGTACCGCACCCGCATTTCGGGCTGATGCGGTTCGAGATGGATGTCGCTGGTGCCGGCGTTCATGGCGCCCATGAGAATGGCGCGCACCAGCCGCACAACGGGCGCCTGATCTTCTTCGACGGTCACATCGCTGGCGACCTCGTCGCTGATCATGGTTTCGGCGGCTTCGAGGTCGGCCATTTTCATGTCGACGACCGTTTGCCGCGCGACGAGGCGATCGTCGAAACCCCGGTCCAGCGCCGCCTCGATGCCGCTGGGGAGCGACACGACCGGCTCGACGGGGTAGCCGGTGATGAGCTCGGCTTCGCTGATGGCGTCCATGTCGTCCGGCGCGAGCATCGCCAACTGCAGTGTGCGGTTTTGCACGCTGACGGCCACGCAATGCTTCGACCGGGCCAGTTCCTCGGGCAACAGTCGGACGACTTGCGGATTGATGCTCTCGGGGATGACCTCGAAGTAGGGAACGCCGTACTGCTCGGCCAGGGCCTCGCCCAGTTGATCGGCGGTGATCAGGCCGCGGCGGAGCAGGATCGTTCCGAGGAGTCCCTGCTCGGAGCCCTGCGCCGAGAGCGCACTCTGAAGCTGGCCGGGGGTAATCCAGCCATTTCGCACCAGGATGTCGCCGAGGCGGGCCATGATTGGACGGAGTGGTGTTCGCGGGGGGCGCGCGGGAGCCGTTACTTCGCGGCTTGCGCTCGCGGCAGGCTGAGCAGCGTGTGAATCTTCTTTTCGAACACGAGCGGATCAAAGGGGGTGAGCAGGTACTCGTTGGCGCCGGCGTTGTAGGCGCGCTGCACCTCGTCGAGGTCCGAATTCGCCGAGAGAAACAGCACCGGGACTTCGCTCATACGGGCGTCGTCCCGCAGGCGATTGAGGAATTCGACCGACGCCACGTCGGCGAGATAGCCGACGGCAACCAGGTCGGGCACGCGGTCGGCGAGCCAGGCCAGCGCCCCGTCCGCAGTGCTCTTGGCAATCACCTCGAAGCCCAGCAGCTCGAGGCGAAAGGCGACGATGTCCAGGAGCGTCGGTTCTTCCTCGACGACTAGCACGGTGGTTCGCTTGGAAGCCATCGATTCACAGGCGTAGCATGTGTGTGGACGGTTCGCGATGCGCCGACGCGGCGCAGCGGCCCGAAAACGGTACCTTGCACCAAAGCCGTGTCAAATAAGGGCTTGCTTGATTCGGCCGGCGTCGCCTGGCGTTGATCGCGGTCCCTACAATCGGCGCCGTCGGCATGGCCGGCATGGAGTCGATGCGGCTGCGTGGTTTCGGGCGCCCGGCCTTTGGCAAGCGGCGCAGGCGCAACCTACGCTTTTGTACCGAAGCCACCCAGCGCTACCGCTCGTTTCGCGACTAGATTGCGCTTGTTGCGCAGTCGCAGCCGGGTTCTCCAAGACAATGACCGTCTCGACCTACGCACGACGACGCGGCTTTACGCTGTTCGAGCTGCTTTGCGTGGTTATCGTGCTCGGCCTGTTGGCGACGCTGATCCTGCCGCGCGCCGTGGCGGCGCGCAATGAGGCGGCCGAGAAGGGCTGCTACCATAATCGACTGCTGATTAACTCGGCGATTGAACGCTATGCAGTAGCCAATGGGACCTACCCGACGCTGGGAGACCTGAATGTGCCGGAATACTTTCCGCAAGGTATTCCGACCTGCCCTGTGAGCGGCAACGCGTACACGATCGACGGCACAACCCAGCAGATACAGGGGCATGCCGCGGGCGTCCATCCGTAGGACGCGGTTCAGGCGGTCCTGGCAGGCACAACGCTCTCTGAAACGGGGATCGCGCCGGCGAAGATCAGACGTTGTGCGGTCGTCGGCGGTACGGCCGGAAGGACGCGACCGAGCGCTTTGAAGTCGGAATCGCAGTTAGAGGGCTCCGACGGCCGTCAGGCCTTGCTGCGCCGACTGGCTTCGATACACGGCCATCAGCACGTCGCGTCGTGAGATCAATCCCACGATGCGTCCCGACTCGAGCACCGGAACGCGGCGTACGCGATGCAGGATGAACAAGTCGGCAATCTTGCGCACCGCGTCGTTCACGTCGACGGTCAGCACCTCGGACGTCATGTGGTTTCCGACGGGCTCATCGCCGATCGACTCGTCATAGGCGATGGCCAGCAGGGCGAACTCAGTGACGATGCCGACCATGCGTCCCGCGTCGTCAACGACCGGCAGGCCGCTGATCTGCTCGGAGATCAGCCGTTCCACGGCAGTCCGCACCGACTCAGTCGGGCGAATCGTAACCACTCTCTCGGTCATGATATCGCGAGCGGTGAGCATAAACGGCAGCTCCAGGCCTGGCGAGGCGCAATCATAAGATGTCAAGACGTTTCGCCGGCGCGCGGCGAATCGCCCATAACCACCATAGCTCGGATTCGAACGGCGGGCGTCCGGCAAGCCTTCGAAAAACACGGCGGTTTGGTCCGGTTCTCGCGGATCCGCCAGCAGTATTTGGCGGCTGTTTCTTCCACAACGACGAGACGTCGGCTTGGCGGGCGCCGCGCGAATACAGTCCGCGTATTAGACCGAGCTATTAATTGAGAAACGGGCGTCGTCCGATTGCGTTCGGTCTCCGCCCGCGAGTGCACCGAATGATTTACCGCCGTGCATAGCGGCATAAAGGCGCTAGAGTGCGAGCCCGATATTCAGCAGTTTGCACGTTAACGCTGGCGGCGTTGCAGGCCGTTACGGCGGCGCCGATTCTGTTGGTCACGACCAACAACGGCACGTTGACGTCGATGGAGTCGTTTCGCAAGTCGCAGATGGAGGCCATGGGCCACACCGTCGGCACGATCTGGGACGGCGCTTCGCAGGCGACGTTCAACAGCGCCTTTCCGTTGTACGACCTGGTGTACGTGTCGAATGAAGTCACCCCGGCGGACCTCGCCTACAAGGTCCGGGAAGCGCCGATCAGCGTGGTGAGCGAATCGGCCGCGCTGACGGACGAACTGGGATTCAGCACGTCCAACGGGTCAACGCAGGCCTCGGCAAGCATTACGATCACTAACAACACGCACCCGATCACCAGCGGCCTGCCGCTGGGAAGCTGCACGCTCGGCTCGGCGACGTACCCCATTGTGAGGATGGGCGGCTCGACGGCTTCGGGCGCCACGGTGCTTTCCACGCAAGCGGGCTTGAACAACATGGTGGCGATTGAGACCGGCGGCACGCTGGCCAATAGCTACGGCGGCAGCAATACGGCGTTTGGTCGGCGGGTGCAGTTTCCGATGGAGTTGAGCACCGTCAACATCTATACGTTCAATGCGGATACTGTGACGCTGGCCGCGCAGATGACAGCCTGGGCGCTTGGCGCCAAGGAACTTCGCGGCTGGTGGAAGCTGGACGAGACCAGCGGCGCGACGGCCAGCGACGCGACGTTTCGGGTGAACCACGGCACGGTGTACGGCACGACCGCCTGGACGGCCGGCGTCCGCGGCGGCGGGCACCTGTTCAACTATGCCAACGGCGACGACTACCTACAAATCCCCGACTCGCCGAGCCTGCAAAACGTGCAAGAGGGGAGCTATTCCCTGGCGGCGTGGTTTCAGCCGTTGAGCACGCCGCCGGGCACGGGATCGGCCAACGACTCGGCGTACGCCTTGGTAATGAAGCAAGGCCTCCCGGCGGGTCTGCGCTACACCAATGCCAATAACTTCGTGCTGCAGCACGTTTTAAGCGGAGACGTCGCCGTTTCGACTTCCAGCGGCTCGACAGTATACGCGCCAGGAAAGTTCTATCACGTGGCGGGCGTGGTCGATCGCACCGCCGGGACGCTCAAGCTCTACGTCGACGGTCAATTGCAGGGCACGCAAACGTTTACTGCCAACACGGCGGCCCGCGAGTATGGAACCATGCCGTGGCGGCTGGGCATCCAGGGACCTGGATTGGCATCGAACCGCTGGTCGGCCCACGGCGTGCTCGACGATGCGCGAATCTACAACTACGCGATCACGCCGGCCGAGGTCGCGCAGCTCCATGGATTCATCGGCCACTGGAAGTTCGCGGAAGGCGCCGGGGGCAGCGCCGCCGACAGCACCGCCATGGCCAATAACGCTACGCTCTCGGGGGGCGCAACATGGGCCACGGATTGCAGCGGAAACGCCGCGCTGGTAACCAACGGCTCAGGGGGCATCGCCGCCACCAACGCCCCGTTCAGCCCGCCCAGCGAGGGTACGATCGCGTTTTGGATGAAATCGCCGGGGACCCAGACGACGCTGCGGAGGCTTTTCGGCGCGGGGGGCAACTGGGAGCTTCGCCAGCAGCCCGACGGAACCATGTCGTTCGACGTCGGCGCCGACGGCGCTCCGCACTTCGCCACGACCGTACCGCTCACCGAGCCGGAGCGCTGGTATCACGTCGCCGCCACGTACGATATGGCGACGAACGCCTACGCCGTGTACCTCGACGGGGCGTTGCACAAGTCGGGAATCAATTCGCTGGATATGGTTCCGCAGGCCGCCGGCAGCCTGTCATTCGGCACTCGCACGGGAAGCAACCAGTACTGGCAAGGTTCGTTGCGGGATTTCCGCGTTTACAACCGTCAGCTTTCCGGTAACGAGATCGCGGAACTGGCGGGCGTCGACGCGTACTGGAAGTTCGACGAGGCGAGCGGAAGCATCGCCGCCGATGCCTCGGGACAGGGGCGCACGGCGACGATCGTGGGTTCTCCGGGATGGGCCGCCGGGAAGATCGGCAATAGCCTGCAACTGGTCGGCGGCGCCTACGCCGCCTCCGCCGGGCCCGCCGCGTGGCCGAAGAACGTGACGATCGCTGGCTGGGCGAACCTCACAGGCAAGGGCCCCAGCGGCGCGGAACTGATCAGCTTGGGCGACTATTTCGCCATCCGGCTCGATGCCGGCGGCAATGCCGGCGCCTTCTTCTATAACGGCGTCAGTTGGACGTCGATTGCCGCGCCGTATACGGCGATGGGCGTCGGCTGGCGGCATTTCGCGGCGGTTTTCGACGACGACCACGATGCGTTCAAGTTGTACATCAATGGCGTGGAAGAGGCGTCGTTGTCGACAACCGCTTCGATCGTGTATTCCGGCCTCGGAAGCAGCATCGTCATCGGCCGTCACGGCAACGGGATGACGGGGATGAACTTCACGGGCAAGGTGGACGACGTCCGCGTTTACTCGCGGGCCCTCTGCCCGGAGCAAATTCAACAAGTCATCGCCGACGGGGGCGGCATCTACGAAGGCGTAAAGATACTAAAGTGGGTTGAAACCCGATGAGGCGGCTGCCCGTCACTCGACGCTGAATTGGACGCCGCTTACCATTCTGTAACGCCGATTGACGGACGCCTCTGAGCCGTGAAGTCTATGAACGCCTGGCGAAACGCAGGGATCACCGACGCAGCGCTGGCGTTCCGCGGTTATAACATCACGAATTTGGGGCGAACCGCTGAATTCCTGGCGGTTTCCGCCTACCGCGACTTGCTAATCGAAGAGCTTGGCCGGTATGGCGACATCTGCGCCGACACGATCGGCCAGCCGGTGGATTTGCTGCAGGCCGTCCGGTCAAGGCTCGAGTTCGATCTGGATCGCTATGCCGAAGCCATCGCGCTGGTCGTGGCCGTCGAGATGGCGCAACTGCGGATGCTCCGCGAAGTGCACGGCGTGGACTACGGGGGCGCCAAACTCGCGTTCGGCTATAGCTTGGGCGAAATGGTGGCGGCGTGCGCCGGGGGAGCGTTCGCTCCGGAAGATCTGGTGCGGGTTCCGTTGGCGATGGCGAAGGACTGCGCCGAGCTGGCCCGAGACGTTCAGATGGGCGTCTTGTTCTCGAGAGACGCGGCGATTCCGGAAGCCGAGGTGCGGCGGCTGTGCGTCCAGGTGACGCGCGAGGGCGCCGGGACGATCGGCGTCTCGGCGATTCTGTCGCCCAACACCTATCTTCTCGTGGGACAGAACTCGTCCGTCGAGCATTTTCGAGCGCTGGTGCGCCATCAACGCCCGACGGCGCAAGTTCGCTGCAATCCCCATCGCTGGCCGCCGTTGCACACGCCGATTGTGCGGCAACGGAACGTGCCGGACCGCGCCGCGGTAATGATGGAAGCCCTCAAGCCCGGCCGGTTTCCGCCGCGGCCGCCGGTCATCTCGCTGGTTACGGGCAAGCGAAGCTACGACGAGCATTCGGCCCGCGAAACGTTGCGGCAATGGATCGACCACCCGCAGCGGCTGTGGGACGCCGTGTGCGAGACGCTCGCCGAGGGCGTGAAGTTTGTGCTGCACATCGGCCCGGCGCCCAACGTGATCCCAGCGACCTTCACCCGGCTTGCGGAGAACGTACGGCAACAGACCGCGGGCAGAAGCTTCGACGCCTACCGTAAGAAGGCGATTTCGGGCATCGTCCAGCGGCAATGGCTGGCCGCGTTGCTGCCGGCGCGGGCTTCGCTGCTGCGGGCGCCTTACGTACAGCAGGTGATCGTCGAGGATTGGCTGCTGGACAACGCTCCGCGCTAACCGGTCGGCCGGCGCGATGCACAGGCCTGCGGCGCCGAGGTCTCGCTTATCCGCCGCCGCCCAGGGGAGGCTGTTGCCGCAGCGACAGCTCGTAGCAGGAGGCCTCGTTGGCGTTGCGGATGAGGAGCATGCTGCCAGCCAGCGCGGGATTGTTCCACGTGACGCCCTCCAGCGCCGAAAGGTGAGCCAACTCCTGGTACTTATCCGGCGATGCGGCGACGAGGACCAGCTCGCCCAGTTCCGTGAGCGCAAGCAGGATGTCGTCGACCAGGAGGATTTGCCCGTGGCCGAACTTCGGGCTGCGGCGCTTCTTCCAGCGACTGCGGCCGGTCTGCAGGTCGATGCACTGCAGCATCCCGTCGTTCAATCCATAGACGTGCTCGCCATGAACGACCACATTGGCCATCTTGGTGCGCATGACGGAACTGTTCTTCCAAAGCGTCTCGGTGGAAAAGGCTCCGGCGGAATCGCGGCGCACCTGCACCAACTCGGCCCCGACGCCGTATCCCTTGGACAGAAAAACGCGATCGCCGCCGACGGGAACCGGTTGAGAGCAGGACGCGTCCGAGCCGCTGTTGCCGGGCCAGGGATGTTCCCACAGCACGTCGCCAACGGCAGCGTCGTGCGCCGTCAGATAGTCTTCGTTGACGCAAAGGATTTGCCGAACGCCGCCAAGCTCGGCCAGCACCGGCGAAGCGTACGACGAGCGGCGCTGGCCGGCGCTCCAGGCCTTCCTTCCCGTGTCGATATCATAGGCGACCAGCGAGCGGCCGCCCGGACCGCCGACGCTGACCAGGACGCGATCGTCGACGATCAGCGGGGAGTTCGACTTTCCCCAGGTGGCGTTTTCGGCGCTGTTCTCTTCGAGCGTGCGATGCGACCAGAGGAGCTTGCCCGTGGCGGCCTCGAGGCAATTGAGAATTCCCGTGGCCCCGTAGGCGAACACCTTCCCCTGGTGCACGGTCGGCGTCGCTCGGGGCCCGACTTCGCCGAGGGCGCCCCGGCCGCTGGGATCCCAGCGGACCTCGTCGGCGTGAGTCCACACGCACCTTCCAGTTCGCACCTCATAGCAAGCGACCAGTTCCCTGTCGCCGCGCTGTTCCTGCGTAACGGCATGGCCGCCCACGACGGCGAAACTCGACCACCCGGCGCCGATCGGCTGCTTCCAGAGCAACTTGGGCGGATGTCGCCGCCAATCCGTCTCCAGTCGCACGCCCGGGGCCTCGGCCCAATGACGTTTTCCCAGGAAGCGGGGATAATCGAATGCCGTTTCGATCCATCGGATCGGCGCTTGCGGCGCGCTGACCGAGACGCCGAGCTTCGAGTCGGGCTGCTCCCAGCGCCAGACCCAGCCGACGATCACGCCGTCTCCATTGTTGAGGGTTTTAATCGGCAGCAATTGGGCGTAAAAGGCGGCTAGCAGGGCGCACGGCGTCGCGGCGACCAGCCACTTCAGCCCGCGGGGGAGCCCGCTATGCCGCACCGTCCAGACTGCCGCGCCGAGCAGCGTTACGCTGATTGCTACGTGGATCAAGACGTTAGTAATGCCCGGATCCGCGTCGAAAAGCCAAGAAATCGCGGGCGGTATGGCCAGGACGAGCGCTAGCCCCACGGGCCGCCAAAGGAATCGTGGCCGTCCGGCGGTTACATGCGCAGCCGGGGGCGGGGGACTTGGCGCATCGGCGGAAGTCATAGCGGCTCGCTCTCCGGACGGCGGCGCCGCGGTGAGGGTGGGAGTCGGCGAAGGAGGCACATCTCTGGCGACCATCGTAGAATTATGCGTCGATCGCGGCAATCGGCGCGAGGCCTGCCGGTTGCCGCCGCAACGGGACGTGACTACAACCGGTTCTATTGATGCTGGAGCGATGGTTCGCCATGCCCGATGATGATTTTCGCTTAACAGGCCGCTGGGCCGTCGTAACCGGCAGCACGCGCGGCATTGGCAAAGCCATCGCGTTGGAGTTGGCGTCGGCCGGCGCCAATGTGATTGTCAACGGACGAGACGCCGCGGCGGCGGACGCCGTGTGCACAGCGATTCGCCAGTTGAAGCGACAAGCCGTCGCGATTGTTACCGACCTGGCTACTGACGCGGGGCGCACGAAGTTGGTCGAGCGGACCTGGAGCCATCAGCCAATCGATGTGTGGGTTAACAACGCCGGGGTCGACGTCTTGACGGGCGAGTCGGCCTCTTGGACGTTCGAGGAGAAGTTGAGCCGGCTGTGGGCCCTCGACGCTACGGGTACGATCGAGCTGGCGCGGGCCTGCGGGAATCGCATGCGAGAGCGCGGCAGCGGAGTGATTATCAACATCGGCTGGGACCAGGCGGAAACCGGCATGGAGGGAGACAGCGGCGAGTTGTTTGCAGCCGTCAAGGGCGCCGTCACGGCGTTCACGCGCAGCTTGGCCAAGTCGCTCGCTCCGCAGGTGCGCGTGAATTGCATTTCGCCGGGATGGATTCGCACGGCATGGGGCCAGACGGCCCCGGAGTACTGGCAACGACGGGCCGTCGAGGAATCGCTTGTCCAGCGATGGGGCGAGCCGGAGGACGTGGCGCGCACCGTGCGGTTCCTGGCGTCGCCCGCCGGGTCGTTCATCAACGGACAGGTCATCGCCGTCAACGGGGGCCGGGCAAATTAACGGTCCGGGTCGACTGGAAAGACGGCGCTCGACCGAGCCTCGAGGCGCGGCCAAGGCATTCGCCGCGTTGCCGGCGTCCACGTTTGCCATTTCAAGCAATGCAGCATATTCACTTCATCACGGGACGACTTGCCGAGCAATCGTTGCGCTCGGTGGCTTCGCGGTTGGCGCAGGAGATGGGCTTCGACTATACCATCGAGGTGATGCCCATTTCGGTCGCGGCGCTGATGTCGCCGGCATGGATCGCCAAACATTGGCAGCCGCCGGCCAGGGTCGATCGGGTTATCATCCCTGGGTACTGCCAAGGCGAGTTGACCCCGCTCGCCGGACAAACGGCCGCGACCGTTGAACGGGGTCCGCGCGATCTCCGGCAGCTTCCGGCGTTCTTTTCCAGCGAGCCGGCGCCGGCCGACTACGGCGCCTACGACATCCAAATCGTCGCCGAAATCAACCATTGCCCGCGGAAGTCGCTAACGGATATCCTCGCGGAGGCGGACGCCCTGGCACGCGCTGGCGCCGACGTCATCGACGTAGGATGCGAACCTGGCGACGTGTGGGCGGGGGTCCACGACGCCGTGAGGGCGTTGCGCGAGGCGGGCCATCGGGTTTCCATCGATAGTTCTCATCCGTCGGAAATCCGCCAAGCCGTGGCCGCTGGCGCCGAGTTGGTCCTTAGCGTCAATAGCGCCAACCGGTCGCACGCGCTTGATTGGGACGTTGAGGTCGTCGCCATTCCCGACGTTCCAGAAACCTTGGAAGGATTGGACGAGACGGTCGAGTACCTCCGCCGGTCCGCGACGCCGATGCGAATCGACCCGATACTCGAGCCCATTTCATTCGGGTTCGCCGCCAGTCTCGGACGCTATTTGGAGGTGCGGCGTCGGTATCCGGAGGCGGAAATGCTCATGGGCATCGGCAACTTGACCGAGCTTACGGACGTCGATACCGCGGGGGTCAACGCGTTGTTGTTAGGATTCTGCCAGGAAATCGGCGTCCGCAGCGTGCTGACTACGCAGGTGATTCACTGGGCCCGGACCAGCGTCCGGGAATGCGACGTGGCGCGGCGGTTGATGCGCCATGCCGTCGAGCATCGGGTACTGCCGAAGCATATCGAGCGTCGGCTGCTCATGCTCAGAGGGAGCGAACTGAACGAAACGCCGCTTGCGGACATCGAAAACCTTTCGCGCCAGGTGCGGGACGGCAATTACCGAATCTATGCAGCGCAGGGTGAGATTCATTTGGTCGCGGCTGGATTGCACCTACGCCACCGCGATCCGTTTGCGGTAATGGAGCAATTGAGTACGGCGGGTCCGGGCGGCGGGCTCCCCAAGAATCTCGATTCGACGCACGCCTTCTATTTGGGATATGAAATGTGCAAGGCCGCCACGGCGCTCGCGCTGGGCAAGACCTACGTACAGGATGAACCGCTGGATTGGGGCCTGGCAACTCCGCCCGAGAAGCGCTGCCGCCTCAAGCGAACCCACGGCGCGGCCAGGACGGAAAAGGAGGCAGAGGCGGATTCGTTGCCGCGCGAAACATGAACGAAGAGTGCGGCTCCCCTGCCCTGGCCCTGGTCGAACCGTTGCCGCCGGCGATGACGGCGGAGGAAGCGTTTCGACGCCTGTGCCGCCGGCCCCATTGCGTGTTTTTTGACAGCGCCTCGCGCGACCGAAGGCTCGGCCGGTACTCGTTCGTGTCGGCCGACCCGTTCGTATGGGTGGAACGGCCCGCCGACGGCAGCGACGCGATTGCCGAAGTCGAGCGATGGTGGCGAAGGTTCGCGCCGCACGCCGCGGCCGCGCCGGGACTTCCGCCGTTTCAAGGCGGGCTGGCCGGGGTG
>QEVI01000133.1 GCA_003576855.1 Planctomycetota bacterium | reverse complement strand
CGCTTCGGTCCTCTGCGGGCCAGGCGGCCGCATTGTTCTGCCGCCGTGCTGGCAACGGCTTTCCAACGACGGCCGCTTCACCTACCGCGGCGGCAGCGTCATCCTGGAGCCGCCGCTGGCCCGCCGCGCGGCGAGTCTGACCCAGCAAGCGCTCGACGCAATGCCGCCGGCGCATGGGTACGTCGGCGTCGACCTGGTGCTAGGCGAAGCCGTCGACGGTCGCGACGACGTGGCGATCGAAATCAACCCCCGCCTCACCACGTCGTACGTCGGCCTGCGGCACGCGGTTAACCAAAACCTCGCTCAGGCGCTGCTCGACGTCGCCCGGGGCGTCGCCGCGGAGGTTACTCCGCGCGACTGCCGCATCGAGTTCTCCGCCGATGGATCGGTCTGGACCGATCGCGAAGCATGACCTGGCTGGCGCTTGATATTGGCGGCGCGAACCTCAAAGCGGCCGATGGACTGGGCTTCGCGCTGGCGCGGCCGTTCGCCTTATGGCGCCGCCCGGAACAACTGGCAGCTCAATTGCGACAGTTTATCGGCGAAGCCCCGCCGGCCAGCCGCATCGCCGTCACGATGACCGGCGAATTGGCCGACTGCTACCCCACGAAAGCCGAGGGCGTGCGGTCGATCCTGGAGGCCCTCGACGAGGCCGCCGCCGGCAGGCGCCTTGCGGTATACCGGGTCGATGGCCGCTTCGTGCCGCCCGACGAAGCCCGCCAGCAGCCGCTGCGGGCCGCGGCGAGCAACTGGCGCGCCTTGGCCGCGTTCGCCAATCGCTTCGCCGCCGCGTGGCCCGCGCTGCTGCTCGACCTGGGCTCGACGACCGCCGACGTCATTCCACTCGATCCCCACGGCCCCTGCACCGCCGCCCAGACCGACGTCGACCGGCTGTTGAGCGGCGAGCTGGTTTACACGGGCGTCGAACGCACGCCGGTTGCCGCCGTCGTCCGCACGTTGCCGTTTCGCGGCCGGCCGTGTCCGGTGGCGGCGGAATTCTTCGCCACCGCGGCCGACGCGTACCTCCTCTTGGGCGATTTGCCCGCAGCCCCGGCCGATTGCGACACGGCCGATGGGCAGCCCCGCACCCTGCCGGCTGCCCATGCGCGAATGGCGCGGATGTTCTGCGGGGACGCCGAGTTGGTCTCTCGACAGGAAGCGATAACGGCCGCCGCCGCGGTGCGCGACGCCCAACTGTCGCTCTTAGAATCGGCGCTGCGGCAAGTCGCGGCCCGCCTCGCCGGGACGCCCCGCACGGTGATCATCAGCGGTCATGGCGAGTTCCTCCTACGGCGGTTGCTGGAGCGAACATTTCCAGACGCGGTCGTGTTATCCTTGAAGGACGAACTGGGCGCCGCCGTGAGCCGCTGCGCGTCCGCCCACGCACTGGCGGTGCTTGCTCGCGAGGGATTCGGGAAAGACTGAGGCCATGATTCGCGTCGTAAAAGTCGGCGGCAGTCTGCTCGACCTGCCGGAGCTGCCCCAGCGACTTCGCCGTTGGCTGGCCGCGCAATCGACCGCTCACAACGTGCTGGTGCCCGGCGGCGGCCCGCTGGTCGATCAGCTTCGCACCTGGAACGCGGCGGAGCCGATCGACGAAATCGCCGCCCACTGGATGTGCGTCGACCTGCTGACGGTTACCGCCCACCTGCTCCATGCCTGGCTTCCCGAAATACCCCTGGTGGAAAACGACCGCTTGCTGTGCCAACGCGTCGGCGAGCCGGGCGCGACGATCTTCGGCCCCGCGCCCTGGATGCGCCATTCCGAACCGGGCCTGCCCGGCACGTGGCTGCCCAGCAGTTGGGAGACCACCAGCGACTCGATCGCCGGCCGGCTCGCCGCGGCCCTGCGGGCCGACGAGTTCGTGCTGCTCAAGTCGGTGCTGCCCCGCGGCGGAGGGAGCAAGGAACTCAGCGCCCTGGCGGCCGTCGGCTACATCGACCCGGTGCTGGCGCGGATGGCCCCCGAACTGCCGCCTACCCGGCTGGTGAATCTCCGCGCCGACCCGCCGGTCGAGGCGCGTACTCCGCGGCCAGGCGAAATCCCCTCGCACTTCCTCGCTGGTTAGCCGACGGGGCCAGGCGAACCCAGCCGCATCCGAACTGTGCCGTCCATTTGTCCGCTCCGCCAACCGACTCCGGGCTCAAGCCCCGTACGCAGCGGTCGGCTTGTCCAGCAGGCCGGTTCGGTATAATGGTCCGCTGTGCTCAGTAGAAAGGCGATTTGTGGGAGGCCTCTCTGAGGCCGATAACGGTTGGTTTACCGCCGCGGAATCGGCGCCAGACGCCTCCCACAAGGAACGCCGGGAACCTGCTTGACGGTTCCCCAGCCATCCCAGTTGCGAACGACGCGCCGGAACTCTTTTCGATGTCAACCGACTTATTGCCGCCTCAAGAGCGGACGCCCCCCCAGGACGAGGCCTTCACCACGCCAGCCGACGCCGCGCTGGGCGCCGAAGCGGCGCACCGTACGCTCCCCTGGCCGGAAACCGCGGTCGAGCCCGTCCAGGTGCGCTGGCGGTACGCCATCGGAATTCCGCTGGTCCACCTGCTCGCCTGCCTGGCGCTCGTTCCCTATTTCTTCAGTTGGACCGGCGTGGCGCTCGCCGTGGCGGGGCTGTACGTGTTCGGCACGCTGGGGATCAACCTGTGCTACCATCGCCTGCTGACCCATCAGGGGTTCGTGGCGCCGAAGTGGCTTGAGCACGCCTTGGCCGTCCTCGGAGTCTGCACGCTTCAGGATACGCCGGCCTGCTGGGTCGCCATGCACCGGATCCACCACAAGCACTCCGACGAACGCCCCGACCCGCATAGCCCGCTGGTCAACTTCCTCTGGGGACATTGCGGCTGGTTGATGTTCCAGAACCGCGATTTTCTGAACGTCAACTACTACTCGCGGTACACCCGCGACCTGTTGCGCGATCCCTTCTACATGAAGCTCGAGCGGGGCGGCAACTGGCTCTGGCTCTACCTGGCCAGCATGGTCGTGTTCTTCCTCGCCGGCCTTGCCGTCGGGTGGCCGCTGTGGGGCGCGGCGGCAGGCCTGCAGCTCGGCCTGAGCTGGCTCGTGTGGGGCGTGTTCGTCCGCACGGTCGTCACCTGGCACATCACCTGGTCGGTGAACTCGGTAACCCACGTCTGGGGCTACCGCAACTACGACACCGGCGATAACAGCCGCAACAACATCCTCGTCGGCCTCTGGTCCAACGGCGAAGGTTGGCACAACAACCACCACGCCGACCAGCGAGCGGCCGCCCACGGGCACCGGTGGTGGGAATTCGACGTCACGTGGATCACCATCCGCGCGTTGGAAAAACTGGGCCTGGTCCGCGACGTAGTCCGACCGCGGGCATGGACCAAGGGCTAAAGACCGCCGAGCGGTAACCCTACCGGTTCAGACCGTGCGAGCCGTCTCCGCCGCCGACCCTCCCGCGCCTCGCGCCTCGCGCCCCGCGCCATACCGGCACAAGTACCGCCGCCGTGCGTCACCGCCTGCGGCCCAGCCGCAGGCACACGGCCATGCCGACCAGCCCGAACCAGGCCGCGCCCGGTTCGGGAATCACCATCGTAAAGTCGTCGAAATCGGCGTTCATCGCCACCGTGCCGCCGTCTTCGACATGCACATGGTTCTGGTAGCCGAAGAAGCCGTGGCTCAACACGTTGGCGCCGTCAACGTCGCTGACGGAAATCGACGACATCGTCGTCAGATTCGTCAGCGTGGCCGCCAGCGCCACCGAACTGCCGGAATCGACGCCTGAGAAGGTCAGCTTGTAAACGTCGCCCAGCGTCACCGGCAACGACGCCGACGAGAGCTCGTTGAGGCTGTCCGAAAAGAACAGATTGATCTCGCGGAGCCACAGCCGTCCCACGGGATGGCCGAGGCCGTCTTCGTCCAAGAAGTAAGAAACCTGGTAGCGGTCCGAGCCGGTCGCCGCCGGGTTGACGGTTGCACTACGGGCGAACAGCCCGATGGTCGCGGTGTTGTTGGGGTCGGCGCCCGACAGCGTCAACGAGTCAATGCGAAAGGTCGTCGACATTGAAAACGACGAGGACGCCAGCGCCGGAAACTCAATGCCCGCCGACGAATTGGTCGTCACCGAAAACCCGACGCCGGCGGATGTCACCGACGCCGCGTTCTCGTAGGCCTGGCCCGAGTAGCTAGGCGCCAGGACCCAACGCCCGGTTGAAACCTCGGTGAAGTTGGCGACCGCCGTGTCCCCCTCAGGATACCCCTCAAAGCTCTCGAAGTAAGGAACCGTCGCGGCGAGGGCCGACAACGGCGCAAGGGCAAGCCACGCAACGGCGCAACCGACGGCGCGCAAGGGATTCATGAGACGCCTCCTCAGCAGGTGGAGCTAATCGATAAGAGATGAGCCGCGAGGCGCCCCGCCCAACTCCAGGCCCGCGACCGAACGAGGCTCGCTTCGCCTGAAGATGCGGCGCGGCGTCGCAGCTTGGCGCCGCGTCTCTGCCCTACCGGGCGCTTCCCCCGGGCGCCCCCAAGGCATTGTCGCTCGCCGCGCGGCGATGTGCAAGCCAATTACTGGCATTCTCGCCGCCGCGACCAAGCGCCGCCGATTCCGGGTCGCTCGCCCAGCCGTTTCGCGGCTTTGTTTGACCCGCCGCCATGGACACGACGACAATGGCTCCACTTCTCGCCCGCTGCGTGCCCCTCTCATCCAGGAGTCGTGTCATGCGAAGAGCGCCGCGCGTTCTGCTCGTAACCCTCATGGCAGCCATGCCGCCGGCTGGCCATGCGGCCAGCCTGCTGTTCCGCGAATCGGCCGGTTATCTCGACTTCATTGGCGCCGGCACGCTCCCCGGCTGGGACCATGTCGGCCTCGAGGTCGATGGCTGGGTCTGGGAGTCGCATCCCGGCTACGACTACCCCGGCGCCATCTTCCAGGGCATCCTCCCCCACTTCGCTTGGGATCCCGATGAAGCGCAGCATGTATCGGTCCCCTTCGAGTCCGGCGTTCAGCGCCATCACACCGCCGGTTCCTTCCGCTGGAACTCGCACTCCCGAACCGTCTCGCCTACTCCGCCGGGCGGGTTTGCCGCCGCGCCAATCGATCCCGTTCTGGCGGCCAATATGGAGTTTGAAATCCTGCTGGAATCCGGCTCCGGGTACCCTTCCGTATCCAATCCGTTCAACTTCACCAGCGCGCAGCAAAAAGGCGCCGGCGGCCAGTTTACCTGCGTCGGACTGATCGAGTACGCCGCCGAAGCCGCCGGCCTGAATTGCGGCGAGGGGTTTGTACCCAATGCCCTGGAAGTCGTGCCGCTGACGCCGCAGCTCATGCATTGGGCCGCGTCCAATCCCGCGGTCGGCCAGCTCGCGTGCGTCCCGCAAAACATCAAGCGCTGGCTGTCCGGGTTCTTCGACCCGGTCGACTTCGTGCTGACGGACCCGCTTGGGCGGCGCGTCGGCTATTCGGCGGCCACCGGCCATCTCGCCGAAATCCCGGAGATGCTGTACACGGGCGACTCCGCCGAGACCGAATCCTTGGTCATCCTCCAGCCCCTGTCCGGCGCGTACCACATCGAACTGACAGGGCTTGGCGACAACGCGACCGTCGACATCCGCGACGGCATGGGGAACTCGGTCTTCACGTTCGACGGCTTTCTCGCCACCGGGCAGACTGTGGCCAGCCAGTTCACGCTCGTCACGGCGCCGCTGGCGGGCGACTTCCAAGAGGATGGCGACGTGGACGCAGACGATCTCGCAGCCTGGGGAGCGGCCTTCGGCCTGGCCGGCGCGGCAAGTCATGCCCAGGGCGATGCCGACGGCGACCAGGACGTCGACGGGGCCGACTTTCTCGTCTGGCAGCAGCAGTTCACCGCCGCAGCAGCCGGCGCGGTTCCTGAACCGCACGTATTCGTGCTCGTCCTGTGCGCGTTCGCCGCCAGTCCTCGAACCGCGGCGCGCGCCAGGCGCGCCCGCACGACGCCGTAAGAGCTACTCGTACCAGAAGTCCTTGACCTCGCCTGCGGCCAGGTCGCTGCGGACCTTGGCGACCGCCTCGACAGTTTCGACTTCGCTGGCCGTGTGCCAGGGGAGCATTTCGACGCCGCCGCTGGCGCTGATCAGCCAGTCGCGGCCCTGCTTGACGGCGCTGGCCTTGCTTGCGGTCGTCTTGGCGGCCGGGTAACGGTTCAGCGGTTGCTGACCCATGAGCTGCGGAAGCTGCAAATCGGCGACGTCCAGCAGGTGCTCTTTCTCAATGAGGGCCCCAATGACGGCCAGGTCCATGATGTTCCGCAGTTCGCCGAAGGCCGAATCCTTCGCCGCCAGCTCGTCGAACTTCGCCGTCATCGTCTGCGCCCATTTCTCGGCGACCGGGTTCTTCGTCCCGGCGGCGGTCTTCTGGCCCGACTCGCTGACGTAATCCTCGTTCGTCATGCACTTGACCCCCTGCCCGCGCAGCTCCCACGCCAGGCCGTCCTGGCTCTTGGCCAGCGGCTGATAGTTCGGCGCCAGCCACCAGCGGGGCATCATGTTGCTCATCCCGCGACCGGTCGCCTTCATCATCGACAAGAAGCTGGGCATCCCCTCGACCGGCGCAGGCTCGAAGTCCATGGCGATCCGCTTCATGCGAAAATCCGCCGCGACCATCGTGCGGGCGAAGCGGCTCGTCTCCGGGACGCCCGTGACGGTGATATCCTGCGGCCCCAGGGCTTCTTCAATCCGGGCCAGCGTCTCGTCCGGGTCGCCGATGTTGCGGATCGTTTTCAGATACGCTTGCACGCGCTGAATGCCCTCTTCGCGCGGATCAATCGAGCACGTGATTGGCTCCGTGCGAGAAGTGCCGCCGCTGCGGAGACCGACCATCAGGTTGTCGAGCAGCAGCACCGGCCGCTTGGTGGTCACGCCGACGATGTTCCCCAGCGCGTCCATCTCCCAACCTTCGGCCGGGCCGGCGATCACGATGTCGTTGCGTTCCGGATACACGAAGACGTACCGCACCCGCAACAGCCCGGCCAGGTACTGGACCTCTTCGGGGACCGGCTGACCCTCCTGGGCGCATTTCTGCAGCGTGGCTTCGACCTGCTTGAGCGACACGGCCCGCAGCTCGGCGAGCTCTTCCAAGGCCGCCGGGGCCTTCAGCGGCGTTTGCTTGCGAAGCTGTTCCAGTTCAACGGAATCCTGCGTCGTGGGGGCTTCCAAGACGCCGTCGGTGGTGATCGCCACGCCGCCGACCGCCCGCTGGTTGAAGAACCCGCCGGCGTGCAGCAGCGCCACGCCCCCCAGACCAAGGGTGAGCCCAAACGCAAGGGCGAAAGCGCCCAGATTCGACCGTGTCATCGAGAACTTCTCCTGATCCGCGGGGCGATGCCTCGGCTTTCCCGCCGGGCAGAGCAATAAGGCACGCCTAGGCCGGGTGTACGGCTGGCGCTTGCACAAGTCAGCCCCGCCCGTGCGACCGGGCGGCGGTGGTAGCGAAACTTCGCGGCGTAGCCGCAGTGCTCTAGGGTAGTTGTTAAGGTGTTATAGTTCAACAGTTTTCGTTGGCTCCAGAACCGCCGCGCCGCGCCGGCGCCCCGATCCCACGCGCTGGCCGACTCCGGCCGGCAAGCCGAACGTCGGCCGCTCCGTTCAGAAAGCAAATCGTTTCGGCCGCCAGTAATCGCGGACCGGTTCCGCGGCGCGTCCCGCCGGCGGAACCGCTGCGGCTGGAGCGGCCCTGTCGCTCGACGAACCGCCGACGCTACGGTCCTGCTGGTCATCGCGCTTTTACGGAAGCCCTCGCCGTAAGCCGTTTACGAGTAACCGCTTTTGATTGACCGCGGCGCTTGAATCGCGGCGCCGGTTGCGAATAAGGTGTAAGTTGAAGGGGTTTTCGCCGTCCGTGCCCAGGCCGCTCGGCCCCTCGAGGCTTGCAACACGTCCGCTCTGCCATGGCCAACGCCTATCTGATTATCCGCGAGGGCTCGAAGTGGGCGGACGTCGTTCGGCTCGTGCCCGGGGAATCGGTGACCATCGGACGGGGACCGACCAACTCCGTCGTGCTCAAGGACGAACGGTGCAGCCGCAGCCACGCCGAGGTGTTTCAGGCCGGCGGCCGCTGGCAACTGCGGGATCTCGACAGCCGCAACGGCACGATCGTCTCAGGCGTCCGGCTCAACGGCGATTACCAGTTGCAGCCCGGCGACATCATCCAGATCGGCAACTCGCATCTGGCGTTCGTCAACGACCTGGCGCAGGCCTTTCCGGACACCAGCACGCTGCTCAAGTCGTCGCGGGCCGTCGATGGCGATTCGCCCGGCCTGGGCCTTGCGGAGGACGCCGAAAGCGTGCTCGAAGCGTTCGAGCCGACGATGATCACCCACCGCAAGCAGCAGAGCCGGTTCCTCGGCGACCAGGAGGTCAGCGACGTCGCCGAGGCCAGCCCTAAAATCAATCGGGCGGCTGCCAAGCTCTGCCGGCTGGCGTTCGAGTTGGCCAAGGCCACCGACGTGTTCACGCTGGCCAACGTCGCGCTGAGCGGGCTGTTCGAAGGCGCCCAGGTCGACGCCGGGGCGATTCTCCTGCGGAAGCGCGACTCCACGGGCGCCCGCCGCAGCGAGGAGCTGGAGGTCGTCGCCTCGCGGAGCGACAGCGCCCACGCGTATCACCGCGTGTCGCCGTTTCTCACCTCGACGGTCATGCGTGAGGGGCAGGCGGTGATGGCCCGCAACGTCATGGACGACAGCCAGCTTGGCAATCGAGACAGCCGCGGCGAAATCCTCGCCACCAGCGTCATCTGCGCGCCCGTGCGGCTCCAGGATCAAATCCTCGGCCTGATTCACCTCTACTCGACCGATCCCAGTCGCTCGACCGACCCGGAAGACCTGGAGTTCACCCTCGCCGTGGCCGACACCGTCGGCGTCGCCCTGGAAAACCTCAACCAGCGGCAGGAACTGGCCGAGAACCTCAACCAGGCGAACGCCGAATGCGTGCAGCTTCGCGAGCAGCTCGGCGTGCAGAGCGAAATCGTCGGCTCCAGCGAAGTGATGATGCGCGTCACGCAGCAGATCGCCCGCGCCGCGCCGAGCCGCGCGACAGTGCTCATTCGCGGCGAAAGCGGCGTCGGCAAGGAACTGGTCGCCCGAGCCGTCCATTTTTCCAGCCCCCGCAAGAAGGGGCCGTTCGTCTGCCTCAACGCCGCGGCGCTGTCCGAGACGCTGCTGGAGAGCGAGCTGTTCGGCCACGAGAAGGGCGCCTTCACCGGAGCCACCGAGCGGAAGATCGGCAAGTTCGAGCAAGCCCACAAGGGAACGCTCATGCTCGACGAGATCGGCGAAATGAGCCCGTCGATCCAGGCCAAGTTCCTCCGCGTCCTGGAAGGGCACCCGTTTGAGCGAGTCGGCGGCAGCGAGCAGATCAAAGTCGACGTCCGCGTCATCGCCGCCACCAATCGCGACCTGGAGAAGGACGTCGCCGAGGGAAAATTCCGCCGCG
Source organism: Planctomycetota bacterium (assembly GCA_003576855.1). GTDB lineage: Bacteria > Planctomycetota > Planctomycetia > Pirellulales > Lacipirellulaceae > Lacipirellula. The sequence goes on along the minus strand of QEVI01000133.1, from coordinate 3,570 downwards.
ACCTCTACTTCCGCCTGCACGTGCTGGAAATCATCGTGCCGGGACTACGAAAGCGACCGGAGGACATTCCCGAGCTGGCCGCCCACTTCCTGCGAAAGTTCAACGAGGAGACCGGTCGCAAGCTCAAAGGCTACACTCCCCGAGCCATGGAAGAACTGCTGCGGTACCGCTGGCCCGGCAACGTCCGCGAAATGAAAAACGTCATCGAACGGGCCGTCGTGCTGGCTCGCGGCGACTTCGTCGACCGCGACGACCTGGTCCTCTCGCGGCTCACCACGGCCGGCGACACCGAGATGGGCCTGGAGCGGCAGGAACCCAAAGCCGGCTACCAACCCGCCTCCTTGGCCGATGTGGAAAAGGCCCACATCCTCCGCACCCTGGCGGCCACGGCCTGGAACAAAAGCAAAACGGCGACGATTCTCGGCATCGAGCGCTCGACGCTGGATCGAAAAATCCGCCGCTACGGGTTGGAGGCCGACCGCCGCGGGCTATGATGGGCGCGTTTGCTGGTTGGATGTCCGCCCCGCCCGTCGATGCTTCTCGCCCGGAGGACCCCGGTGATGGCGATTTCACGCCGATTCATGGCATCGCTTGCTGCGCCGCTGGCGCTGCTCGGCAGCTTCTCCATGGACGCCGCCGTAGTGCAGGCGGAAGACGACGACGCGCCAAGCTCCGTCGCCGCGAGCGACGCCAAAGCGCCGCCGCACATCGTCTTCGTCACCGGCGACGACGAGTACGGTTCCGAGCTCTCGATGCCGATGCTCGCCAGAATCCTGGAGACGCATCACGGCATGAAGACGACCGTTCTCTATGCCGTCGATGACGCCGGCCAGCGAGACCGCCACGGCAACAGCATCCCAGGGCTTAAAGCCCTCCGCTCAGCCGATGCCGCCGTGTTCTTCATGCGGTTTCGCAAGCTCCCGCAGGAGCAATTGGATGAAATTATCCGATATGCCGACAGCGGCCAGCCGATGCTCGGACTGCGGACCACCAGCCACGCCTTCAAGTACGACGGCCCGCCCAACGACCAGTGGAACGACGGCTTCGGCCGCGACTATTTCGGCCAGAAGTGGATCTCGCACTACGGGCACGAAAACTCGTCGAACGTGCACCTGGCCGAAGCAGCCGCCGGCCACCCGGCGGCCCGCGGGCTCGAGCCTTCCGTCTGGCTCCACTCGTGGCTGTACGTCATGAACGACGGCGAGCTGACGATCCCGGACGATTGCACGGTGCTGCAAGTCGGCGACGCCGTCCGCGGCACGCAACCCGGCGGCGAGCTGTACGGCCACCGCCAGCCGGTCTCCTGGACCCGCGAACTGCCTCGCCCCGACGGCGGCAAGCAGCGGATCTTCTACACCAGCCTCGGCCACCCCCGCGACTTCAATTACGAAACCCCGCGGCGGCTCCTCATCAACGCCATCTACTGGGCCATCGGCCGCGAGGCGGACATCCCCCCCGAAGGAACGAACGTAACCATCGTCGGCCAGTACGACCCACCCGACCCCCACTAAGAGCGCAACGGCCCAAACCCCTCCGCCCGCCGCACGCTTTAGCCGCCGCTCAACGAGCGGCCGGAGCGGCGCCCGCGGCGCCCGCCGCAGAAGTTCCTTGTAGAATTTGGCCGCGCCATCCTCTACAACAGCGCTCCGGCACAACGGCCAACGTCGCGCTCGTCTCGGCGATCCCTTGAACCTTGCCCCGTTCCGACAGCCTCTCACCGACGCCCAAGGAACCGCACGGCCCAAGCTCGCCCGGCCGGCTCACGCACGGCGATCGTTGCATCGCCGCACCGACGCCAGCCCGCCCGGCCTCACACGGCCCCGGCCGGCGCCATCACGCGACGCGTTCTTTGACATCTCGACCGAATTTACGCCGCGCGGCTCCGCTATTGGGCACCCGCCGCGGCGAGGCCTCGCGGCTGCGCGGACCTGTAAGCCGGCTCGGCCGCGGCGCGCTACCCTTCGTCGGCGGCTCGCATCCACTTGGTAATCGTCGGCTGATAATCGACGAGTTCCTCCGGCTTGAAGTACAGCGCGATCTCGCGCTTGGCGGCTTCGGCGCCATCGGAGCCGTGGACCAGGTTCATCTGGCGGCTGGAGCTGTAATCGCCGCGGATCGTGCCGGCCGCCGCGTTCAGGCCGGTGGTGGCGCCAAGCATCTCGCGGACGACGCGGATGGCCTCCAGCCCTTCCAGCACCGCCGCCACGACCGGGCCGCCGGTAATGAAGGCTTCCAGCGTCGGGTACCAGCCCTTCTGCACATGTTCGGCGTAGTGCTGCCGCGAGAGCTCCGGCGTGATGGTGAGCATCTTCATGGCCACGACATTGAGGCCCTTGTCCTCAAAGCGAGCCAGGATCCGCCCGACGAGGCGGCGCTGGACGCAATCGGGCTTAAACAGGATGAACGTGCGTTCCATGGGCGCAGATGGGTGAGTGGTGATCGATGATCGGTGATGGAATACAGAAACGGCCGGCCCCGCCAGCCTCCGGCCTCCGCCGCGGGGCGAGCCCCGGATTCTACGGCAAGCGGCCCATGGCCTCAACCGCCTTACCCGTCGCCGAAGCCGACGAGCGTGCCGACGCTGTCCGGCAGACGCACCGTGAAAAAGGCCAGTGCGGATTTAGCGCTCGCGGAAATCTCTTGCCGGCCGGATTGGACGCCGTGTTCGAAGGCGTTCCACAGCCGATCGGCCGATGCGCGGGCCTGGCGGCCAGGCTCGAAGTCGCCCGGCGGAAGGGGGCGTGGCCACCTAACCTTGATGTCAGCTCGCTTGATCGCGTGGGCAAATCCTGCGAGGTTCTGCCGGCCGAGTTGCAGCGCGGTCACCAGACGCTGGCGGTCGGCGTCGGAGACGTGACGATATTGGCGAATGCCAGTCGTCTGCCACATGGCGATGGCGATCAACACGCTAGCGGCCAGCCCGCAGGCCGCCAGCGTGACCCGGACGCCGCTGCCGAAGCGAGGTGTTCTCGCGACCGGCCGCCCGCTTGGGCGCCTTGCGTGGCCGGCCTCAGCGGCTGATTCGGCCTGTTCCGCTAGCCAGGCCGGGGCGTCGCGGCGCAAGCGGGCGCACAATTCCCGCGCGGCCGACTCAAACCGCGCAAGTTCCTCGTCGGCACGAACGCGGCGGCGAAGCCATGCCGGCAGCGGCTCGCCGGCGTCGATAGCGGTGCTGATGCGCCATTTTAGGAGCGTGCGAAACATGGTTAGGCGTCTATTCAAAACGGCGTGCGAAGCTGCGAAACGAGCGTACTGCGGGCCCGGTGGAGCATGACGCGGATGGCGATCCGGCTGCGGCCCATCACCCGCGCGACTTCGGCAGGCGACAAATCCTCGCCGTAGCGAAGCCACAGGGCCGTGAATTGCTCCTCGCTCAGCGCCGCCTTGGCCTGCTTCCAAATGTTATCGACCTGTTCGGCGCGATCGACGCAGCTTGTCGCCGCCGGCGTCGTCGCCCCGGCCAGCGCGGCGTCCAAGCCGACGTGCGCCGGCCGGCGGCGGTCGCTCTTGGCGTAGTCGCAGGCGATGCGCAGGGCGATGGTGTAGAGCCAGGTGGAGAACTGATAACGC
>QEVI01000132.1 GCA_003576855.1 Planctomycetota bacterium | reverse complement strand
GCGCCCGCCGCGGCTTCGGCCGATTCCGGCGACGCCGACAAGGCGTAACAACCCGTATACCTAGCCCGGCCATCCTGGCGGGGCAAATCGTGCCAGTCCAACGGACGGCGCTCGGCCCAGGATGGGCCGACTATGTACCACGCCTGGGCCTCGCGGGGCGCAACCCGCGAGGCCCTTTTTCTTGGCATGGCCGGAAAACCGCATAAATCCGGTCCACTCTATCACGGTTGCGGGAAACTTTAGCCTGCTGTCACGGGGCGTCGATAGTCACTCACACACAAGTGACCACCACAACGCCGCCACTACCGCCGCGGGCAGGGACCGTTCGCGCGAAGTCTGCGGAGAGTAAGTGGGCAGTGGGCGGTAGGCAGTAATTGTCGGCGCGAAGTGATTCCGCCGCTGCCCGCTGCGACCGCCTGCCGTCCGCCACCGAAGGCCTACCGCCCAGTTTTTCAGGTCCACCATGCCCAGCACCACCCGCAAGCGGAAGAACTCCTCGGCCGTCCAGACGCCGCTGGAGACGTATCTCCGCGAGATCAACGAGACGGCGCTCCTCTCGGCTCGCGACGAGAAAGAACTGGCGACCCGCATTGGCGAAGGCGACCTCGCGGCCCGCGATCGCATGGTCCGCGCCAATCTGCGGCTGGTCGTCAACATCGCCCGCGGCTACTCCGGCAAAGGCCTGTCGCTGCAAGACCTCATCGAAGAAGGCAACCTGGGCCTGTTGCGGGCGGTCGAGGGTTTCGACCCGGCAATGGGCACGCGCTTCAGCACCTACGCCAGCTACTGGATCAAGCAGTCGATCAAGCGGGCGCTGATCAACACCGGCAAGACGATCCGCATCCCGGCGTACATGGTCGAACTGCTCTCGAAGTGGCGGCGGGCCACGGCGCGGCTCACCGAGGAACTCGATCGCACGCCGACGCCCGAAGAGGTCGCCCGGGTGCTCGGCCTGCCGAAGAAGAAACTGCCGATCATCAAGAAGGCCATCAAAATCTACAACGCCACGCCGCAAACCGATCAGGCCGAGGCCGGTTGGACCCTGGGCGACATGGTGATGGACGAGCGGCAGCAGTCGCCCGACGACGCCCTAGTGGAGAGCGACGCTCTGCGGCACGTCCTCGAGATGCTGCAAACGATGGATCAGCGCGAGGCGACCGTGCTGCGGATGCGGTTCGGCCTGGACGGCTACGAGCCGCGGACGCTCAAAGAGATCGGCGAGGAACTCGGATTGACCCGCGAGCGCGTGCGGCAGATCGAGACCGAAGCCCTCAACAAGATGGCCGACAGCATGGAAAACATGCCCGCGGCGCTTGCGACCGCGTCGGACCTTTAGTCGACGATCTTACGCACGCCCTCAGCCGCCGATCAACGACCTCGTTAGCCGCCGATCATCGATCCATTAGCCGCCGATCAACGATCGGCCGGAGCGGCGGGCAAGTTATCATCCCCACGCGAAACCCTTTTTAGGCCCGCTCCGGCGGCTCGTTGAGCCGCGGCTAATTGAGCCGGCGGCTCGTTGAGCCGCGGCTGCCGGCGATTCGGGACGTGCTTGAAAGAGGCTTGGGGGCGTGCCTAGCATGGAGGAATGAGATGCCTCCCCTTTGTGCTCGCGGCGGTGATATTGCTGTTCTGGCGGCCCGCGGTCGCTCAGCCGCAAGCGCAGGAGATGGCGCCGACGTATTTGCGACAGCGGCCGGGGGCTGGGGATTGGCTCGTCCGCGGCGGCGGGGCGCTGGGGTACGGTTGGGCCCATCCCGCGATACCGTATGGCCATTTCGCGCCGCCGATAATCACCGGCAGTTGGTACGCTCGCCCCTATCCGTACCACTTCGACTACTACCGTTACCGTTGGGGCGCGGCGGCAATAGAAGGCGGAGCCGATTGCCCGAATGCCGATCCCCCTACCATGTCGAGCCTACGCCGACGCCATAACCCACGCCACCGGCTTAGCCGCGGGCCAACGGCCCGCCGGAGCGGAGCAAAGGGACGCCCCTGCCCGCACGGCCGCTCCGGCGGCTCGTTGAGCCGCGGCTAGTTGAGCCGGCGGGTCGTTGAGCCGTGGCTGGCGAAGCGTGCCGCGGCCGTCAGAGCGCGGGGCAATTACCGCGAGAACCCGAGGCTGAAGCTGAATACTTCGCGGTCGTCGAAGTCGGCGAAGGCCACCGGGAAGGCGAAGTCGAGCGCGATCGGCGCCGGGCCCATCGCCGGCACGGTGATCCGCAATCCCACGCCGGGGGCCACGCGGAAGTCGTTGATCTCCACGTCGCGCTCCACCGTGCCAAAGTCGCAAAATGCCACGCCGTGCAGCATGTCGTCGGCCGTAATCGGAAACAGGTACTGCAGCGTGTTGAGCCATTGGAACCGGCCGCCGACGATCACGCCGTCTTCCACGGGCGAGGCCTGGCGGAAGTCGAAGCCGCGCATCGTCGCGAAGCCGCCGGCGAAGAAGTTCTCGTAGATCGGCGTGTGCGTGCCGCTGTAGCCCAGCGAGGTGCTGTAGCTCAGCACGTGCCGACCGGAATGGTCGGGCCGCTCGTACAGCATCCAGTATTGCCGGAAGTCGAGATCGACCCGCGGGTAATCGAACGAGCCGATGACCTGTTCCCCCCCGATCTCGAAGTAGTGCCCTTGCGTCGCCAGGAAGGCGTTATCGCGGGTATCGTTCACCAGCGCGAGCCGAAAGCCGTGCAAAGAGTTGTCGCCCAGGGCTTCATCCAGCTCCGGCACGACGCCCAGCGGAACCGAGGGATTGTAAATCGTCACGTTCTCGCCGCGGTAAGTGATGGTCGCGGACAGGTCGCGTTCGACCCACTGCTGGCCGAGCGAGATGCGACCGCCCAGCCGCTGCTCGTTCCAGTCGCTGAACTGCCGCTCGTAATACGAGCCGCTAAGGCCCAGGCTGATCGGCTGATCGAACAGGTACGGCTCTTGGAAGCTCACCAGGTACCGGCTGACCTGCGAGCCGGGCGAGGCGTCGATGCGGAACCGCTGCCCCGCGCCCCGCCACGCCGCCCCGTTGCGGACGTCCTCCCAGCTTGTCGGCAGCCGGGTCCAATCGAAATTTCGCTCGTCGACGACTATGTTGCCCACCACGCCGGCGTCGGAGTTGACGCCGAAGCCGATCATCAATCGGCCCGTTTGCGTCTCCGCCCCCTCGACGTGGACGTCTACGGCGCCGAGCGGATCGGCGTACACGTCCGGCCCGGCGTACAGCGGGCTGCTGGGATCGACCGAGTACCCCGGCATGGGCCCCTGCGGGCTGAGCGGCGTGGGATAAATCGACCCGGCGGGCGGTTGCAGGTTCTGCGAATACCCCGAATACGGAGCGTATTGCGCCGGTTGCACCGGTACGTCTGCGGACTCCGGTCCCGTAGCACGTACCACCTGGCCGCCGTAGGGGGATGCGACGGGCGGCTGCGTTTGAGGAACGTTTGCGTAGGGAGCGCCAGCGGCAGCCGGCGCCAACGACACCGGGCTGGGCGCGTAAGGCGTCGCCGAGCGGACTTGCGGCGGATGCACGGCCGAGTACGCCTCGTTCACATACCCGCCGTCCGGGCTTTGGCCCCGGACCTGCTCGTAGGGGTTGGGCGTATTCGGAGGCCGATGCGCGACATGGCGCGGCGACGACGCACGTCGCGGCCGAACCCACGACAAGCCCTCGGCCGGCGGCGCCTCCGGATTCTGCCCGCGAATGACCGCGGCGCCGTACGGCGCGGCCGGCGGCGGCCCGATTGGGGATGTAGGAGCGACTGGCTGCGGTGGAGTCGCGGCAGGCGACGGCGGCATGTACGGATCGGCGACCGTTTCGGCGTCGTTTCTCAGCTCCGCCTCTTGCCAGCGGTGGAAATGCTCTTCGTCATCGCAGAAAACGTGAAGGTCCGCATCGGCTCCCCTAGGAGCGGGCGTAGCCGAGGGCGCAACGGCGCCGTTGGTCAGCATCGGCTGGGCCGTAAAACCGGGCGGCGGCAGCACCGGCGGCCCGACGTCGTCTGGGCTCTGGCCGCGAACCTTCGTCGGCGTCGGCTCCTCGGCTAGCCCCAGGTCGGCGTCTTCGGGTATCCGGTAGGTTATTTTGGGTCGCTGGCCGCTGGCCGGGTCCACGGCAAACAGGCTGCTGGCGACGAGCCGGCGTTCGCTGGCCCGGATTTCCCGGATGTCCATGATCTGGCCGGGCCGTACGGTCACGCGATTGAGCATCGTTTGAATCCGCGTGTGCGGGTTGTCGCCGCCGATGTGGACGAAGATCCGCCCGACCTTCCAGCGCTTCCCTTCCTCGATGTGGTACACCAGGTCGACCTGCCCGGGCTCTTCAAGAAAGACCGTTTCCGGCTCGACGTCCGCAAAGACGTAGCCTTGGCTGCCGTAAAGATCCTGCAGCCATTGGGCATCGGCCTGCATCTTCGCTTGCTCGAAAGGTTGGCCGCCTTGCAGCGTCAGCTTTTCGCGAAGCGGTTCGGGTTCGAACTTGGTGTTTCCCAGCACGCTCACGTTTCGCACGTTGTACCGCTGGCCTTCGTGGATGATGAACTTCAAGGTGATCCAATTGCCCTCGTCGTTCTCGTACAAGATCCGACTCACTTTGGCCTGGAAGAAGCCGTGAGCACGATAGTAGGCCGTAATAGCCTCTTTGTCGGCTTCGATCCGCTCGCGGTCGAGATGGCCTTTGAACAAATACAGAATCGGCGGCTTGGACTTGATGAGTGTCTTCAGACGGGCGTCGGAGACGAAGCCGCTGTCGTTGCCGATGAATTCGTTTTTCCAGATCTTTTGCGCGACGCCCTCATTGATGAGATACACGACGCCCTGGTCAGTGGCTTTATGCCCTTCGAGAATCGTGATTTGCACATTGTTGTAACCCTTGCTGGCGTAGTAGTCGCGGAGCTTGCGGCGTCCTTCCTCGACCGCGTAGGGATCGACCGAGCCGCCGGCCTTGAGGCCCGTCTGCTTGGCCAGCGTTCGCGGCTTGATTTTCTCGGCGCCCAAGTAGGTGACGTACCGAATCGTCGGCCGTTCGATGACCTGGAAGATCACGACGCGGCCTTGCGGCGTGTCTTCGTAGAGCGCCTTGACGTCGATGAACCAGCCAAGATTTGCCAATTTACGGACGTCGCGCTTCACGACCGCGTCGTCGAACGGCCGGCCCGCCCGCGTCGAAATGTTGCTGGAGATCTGGGCAACCGAAGTCGTTTCATTGCCCGCAATGCGAACCTCGGCCACCATGTCGGCGGGCGCCACGGAGGCGGCCGCGTCCTCGGGCGTCGCCGGAGCCACGGCGGGCGCCGGCGCCGGCAACACCTCCTCCGCCGGCGACCCGGCGGCGACTAACCACGTCGCGGCCAACGCGAAGGCCGTCGCAGTCCGCGGTACTGCACATCGACTGGCGGTGACAAACTGCATGGCGGTTCCCGAGCCGTCCTGAAAAGCAGGAAAAGTCGCGGCGGACGACAGCATGCGCGCACGCAGACTGCCGCCATTTCGCGAGAGGAATACCGGATTGGCGAAACGGCGGCAAGGCGAGGTTTAAGCTTGCCGGGCGGCCGCACGGCAGCAACGCGGAAACGCCAGCCGCCGCTCAACGAGCGGCCGGAGCGGCTCGCCAAACTGCCTTCAGTCACTCTCCGGCCGCTCGTTGAGCGGCGGCTAATTCCGGCCTTCGCTAGAAGCCGGAGGGGGCGAACGACTGAAACTCCGCGTATGCTGGCGCCGCGTAGTTGTCGAACCGCGTGAATTCATGACTCCAGGTGAGCTTCACGTCGCCGGTGGGGCCGTTGCGCTGCTTGCGAATGAGCAAGTCGGCCTGGCCGCGGACGGCCTCGCGGTCCTCTTCGTTGGTCATGTAGTATTCCTCGCGGTGGACGAACATCACCACGTCGGCGTCCTGCTCGATGGCGCCCGATTCGCGGAGGTGGCTAAGCTGCGGCTTGTTGCTGCTGGTCGCTTCCACCTGCCGGTTGAGCTGCCCCAAACAAAGCACGGGCACGTCCAACTCGCGGGCCAGCCCCTTCAGCCGGCGGGAGATCTTCGCGACTTGTTCTTGTCGCGGGTCGCGGGGATTATCCGGATCGATGAGCTGCAAATAGTCGATGACGATCAGCCCCAGGCCCTGGCGCCGCTTCTGCCGGCGTGCATTGGCGGCGATTTCCGTCATCGTCCGGCTGGGAGCGTCGTCGATGTACAGCGGCGCCTGGCTGATCTGGGCGGCTGCGTTCACCAGCTTGCGACGCTCGTCCTGCGTGATCGTGCCGTTGCGCAGGCGGTTGCCGTTGACGCGGCCCACGGAACACAGCAGCCGGTCGCCAAGCTCGATCGCCGACATCTCGAGGCTGACGAACAGCACCGGCGTGCCGTTGAGGGCGGCGTACTCGGCCATGTTCATCGCCAGCGCGGTTTTGCCCATGCTGGGCCGCGCCGCCAGGATGATCAGCTCCGATTTTTGCAAACCGCCGGTCATTTGATCGAAGTCGACGAAACCGGTCTCCACGCCCCCGAACGCGTGGTGCTGATCCATGCGGGCGTCGATGCGGTCGAGCGAAAGCTGCAGCACCTCGGCAATCGGCGTCACCTGGCCGCCGCCGCGGTTATCGAGAATGCTCAAGATCTTTTCCTCGGCCCTCCCCAGCAGCGCGCGCGTTTCGGCCGTGGGATCGTACGCGCCGGTCTGAATGTCGACGCCGGCGTGAATGAGCGAGCGTAGGATCGACTTGTCGGCCACGATCTGAGCGTAGTACTCCGCGTGCGCGGCGGTCGGAACCTGGCGGCCGACCTCGGCGAGATACGCGGCGCCGCCGATTGACTCGTAGACGTCCGCCTTCTTCAGCCGCTCGACCAGCAACATCAGGTCGATCCGCTGGCCCGCGTTGTGCATCGCCTGCAGGTGTTCGTAGATCAGCCGATTGGCATCGTCATAGAAGTCGCCGGGGCGAACCGTGAGCGCGACCTCGTCAAAGACCTCCGGCAGCAGCAGGATGCTGCCCAGCACGGCGCGTTCCGCCTCGACGTTTTGCGGCAGTTGGCGTTCAAACGGGTCCGGTCCGGCGCTTAGCTGCTTGATGCCCGAACCACTGGCAATTCGATCGGCCACGGTGCGCTCCTTCTTGCGTGACGCCGGGTCCCTAAACGCGAAACCGCCGGCATAAAGCCGGCGGTTGGCTTGCCTCGTAGGCGGCGGGCGATTCCTAGGCGTCGGCGCCCACTTGCGGGACGACCCACACCTTCAACTCGCCTTCGACTTCGCTGGAAAGGCGGAACTTGACCGTGTAGAGCCCCAGTTCCTTGAGAACGCCCTCCAGGCGGATTTGATCGGTATGCAGCTCGATATCGTTCTTCTTGAGCGCGGCGACGATTTCCGCCGCGCCGACGCTGCCGTAGAGATGTCCGTCCTCCGTGGCGTTGGCCTCGATCGTGATGCTCTGCTTGGCGATCTCGACCGCTTTCTTCCGCAGTTCCGCCTGGTGCGCCCGTTCGATGGCCTGCAGCTTCGCCCGATGCTTCTCGACCATCCGCTTGTGGTGGTCAGTGGCGATTGTCGCCAAGCCGTGCGGAATAAGGTAATTGAGGGCGTACCCGGGGCGGACTTCGACCACGTCGCCCTGGTGGCCCAGATTCTCAACGTTGTGAATCAGCAGCAATTCCACGCCGCCATGGGGGCCCTGGGGCAGGCGATTGGCCGTCGAGGGGTTCTTGCGTTTACGCGTCTTGGTAGGCATCTGGTTCACCATGTAACGCCAGGGGAAGCTGCGGCAATGAAGACTCCGCCGAGTAACTACCCGGCCGGATCGTCTTCGATCGAGCACCGGTTGCGAGGCTCGATTTCCGCTGCTTTCTCCCGTGCTGCAATTGCAAAGTTTCGTGTTCCAATCGTTTGCGGCGTGGTAATTCCGCTCTCGGGACTTCGCCCACTAGAACGGAATCTCGTCGTCCGGAAAGCCGCCTGCGCTGGCTGAGGAGAAGCCCTCGTCGTAGGACTCCTCCTGCGGCGGGCGACTGGCCGCGGCACGGGCGCCGCCGCGTGCTCCGCCGTCGCGGCTGCCGAGCATCTGCATCTTGTCGGCGACGACGCGCAGCTTGCTCCGCTTCTGGCCGTCCTTTTCCCAGGTGTCGAGCTTCAGCCGGCCCTCGATGAGGATGTTCGAGCCCTTGCTGAGGTATTCGTTAGCGACCTCGGCCGTGCGGCCCCACAGCGTTACGTCTACGAAGGTCGTCTCGTCCACCCACTGGTCGTTTTTCTTCACTCGGTCGTTCACCGCCAGGCCGATTTCCGACACGGCCGTGCCGCTGGGGATGTAACGCAGCTCAGGGTCGCGCGTGAGGTTGCCCACCAGGATGACGCGGTTATAGCTGGCCATTGGCTTGGTCCAGGGCGAAGAAAGGACTGGCCGCGTAAGCGGTCAGTCCGCGGAGGCGCGGTGTTCCTTTGTTCAGAAATCTAGCAAGCGAACCGCCCCGATGCAAGCACCCCGTGCGGCCTGCAAAAGGGGTTCACTCGGCTCCGGCGCCGACCACCTCGGGCTCGGCGGCCGGGGCGGCGGTCTCGCCCTTGGCATGGGCGATGATCGGCTCGACCAGCGACGGCGGCAGTTTCACGAACATCTGTCGCAGGATCGAGTCGTTGATTTCACAGGCGCGGGTCAGGTCCTTCACCCGCCCCGTCGGCATGCGGAAGTACATCAGCCAGTAGGCGCCCTTCCGCTGGCCTCGGATGGGGTAGGCGAGCCGGCGCTCTTCCCAGAGCCGACTGACGAGCAATTCGCCTTCAGCCGCCTCGACCAGCGCCTCGACGTCGCGGGCCAAGCCGTCGCGATCGCGGGCGAATTTGTTCGCATCTAAAATGAAAAGGCCTTCGTAAACCGCGCTGTTCTCAGCCAAGACTATCACTCCTGAAGTGAGCGGTAAGCTGTTAGCCAACGGCTCCCCAATGCCGGGAGGCTGATAGCTGACGGCTAAGAGCTAACCGCGAAACTACGCCTTACTGTTATAACTGTTCGCCGCCGCGGCGACCCCCTCGGTAACCCACATTCTCGCCGCGTCGCTGGCTCGGACAATCTGCAGGTCGATTTCGGCCCGTTCCGCTGCGGCGAACTTACCCAAGACGAAGTCCGCGGGATCCCAACGCTCAGGCGCCGGCCCGATGCCGATTCTCAGCCGAGCCACGTCTTCCGTCCCCAAGCAGCGTATTACATCCGCCAGACCGTTCTGGCCGCCGTCGGAGCCTGAGGCCCGCATCCTCAACCGGCCCAAGGGCAGGTTGAAGTCGTCGCACACGACTAACACATGCTCAACAGGGAGATGATAAAAGTCCACCGCCTTGCGAACGCTCGCGCCGCTTCGGTTCATGAACGTCTGCGGCGCCAGCAGCAGCGACTTTTCTCCGCCCAGTTGGCATTCCCAAACATGGCCATCGAACTTCGTCCGGGGCGCCGCGGCGCCTGTCTCGCGGACGAGCCGTTCGAGGACCTCGAATCCTACGTTGTGTCGCGTTCCTTCGTACTTAGCCCCGGGGTTGCCCAGGCCGACGATCAGTCTCATGGCGGCGATGGGTCGTTACGGATCTGCCAGCGACAAGCGATTCAGTCGTTCTCGCCGAACGTCCGCGTGCCAGGGCCTCACGGAACGCAGCCGATCCAAATCAGTCTTCCTCCCCTTCCTCCTCCGCAGCCTTTCGGCCAATGACCTCCGGTTCGGCCGCCGCCCCGGCCGCCGCCTCTTCTTCGACCTCCGGCGCCGGCTCTTCGCACAGGACGGCGACGGTTTTCGGGTCGGATACCAAAGTCGCCCCCGCCGGCAGGTCCAGGATGTCCGCCAGGGTCAGCGACTGGTGCAAGGCCAGATGATTGATGTTGATGTGCAGCGCTTCGGGAATCGAAATGGGCGACGTTTCCAGCTCGACGAAATGAACGATGTGATTGACGATGCCGCCCTCTTTCTCGCCCGGCGCTTCGCCGCGGAGCAGCAAGGGGACCTCGACGGTGACTCGCTCGCTGGCGTCGACCCGCAGCAGATCGACGTGGACTAGGTGCTGATGGAACGTGTCCCACTGGACGTCTTGTAGCAAAGCCTGCCCCGTGGCGGCGCCGACGAGGTCGACGACCTTATGGCCATGGCGGAGCACGGCGTGAAGCTGATCCGCGGGAACGATGACGCTGATCGGCTCCTCGCCGTGGCCATAAACGATGCCGGGCAACCGGCCCTCGAGCCGCAGGCGGTGATTGCGCCGCTTTCCCGTGAAATCCCGTTTTTCGACTTGGAGCGTATCGGACATGGTCGTATCGCCGCGGGGCGTACTAATGGGCGGTGTTGATTGGTGGCAAACTCCTAATTGTGCCCGATTTCGGGCGGACTTCAAGTCCAGAAAAATGGCCGAAACGCGGGGGCGAGGGGCCGCTCCGGCGGCTCGTTGAGCCGCGGCTGGGGGGACGCGAGCCGGGGGCTGGGGGGATGAGGGCAGGGCGGGGCTGGCGGGGCTATTTGAACAGGCCGCTGACGGATTCGTTGCGGTGGATCCGCTTGATGGCTTCGCCCAGCAGCGGGGCGATGCTCAGCACGCGGGTGTTCGGCGGCATCTGGTCGAGCCGTTGCGGGATGGAATTCGTGCACACCAGGCTCGCCAGGTTGGCTTCGCGGAGATTGTTCATCGCATTGCCGCACAAAACGGCATGGGTGACGCCGACGTGGATCTCGCGCACCCCCTGCTGGTGCAGCACGTGCGCCGCCCCGCGAATCGAGCCGGCCGTGCTGATTAAGTCGTCGAACATCAGCGCGGTCTTGCCCTCGACCGGGCCGCCGAGAATGTTCGCTTGCACGGTCTTCTCGGCGCTCATGCGGCGCTTGTCGATGATCGCCACGGAGCCCCCGAGCCGCTTCGCGTGCCCCAGCGCCCGTTTGATGCTCCCCTCGTCCGGGCTCACGATCACCAGTTCGTCCGTCGGAATCTTCAGGCTCAGAAAAAACTCGTTGAGCACCGGCGCGGCGTACAGGTGGTCCACCGGCACGTCAAAGAAGCCTTGAATCTGCGCGGCGTGCAGGTCCATCGTCAGCACGCGATCGGCGCCGGCCCGCGTGATCAGGTTCGCCACCAGCTTGGCCGTGATGGGCACGCGGCCCTCGTCCTTGCGGTCCTGCCGTGCGTACCCGAAATAGGGGATTACCGCGGTGATCCGTTCGGCGCTGGCCCGTTTGCAGCTATCGATCATCACCAGTAGCTGGAACAAGTTGTCGTTCACCGGCGGGCACGTCGGCTGCACCAGGTAAACGTCGCGGCCGCGGACGTCCTCGTTGATCTTGCAGGACGTTTCGCCGTCGGGGAAATTGCCCAGCGCGATGTCGCCCAGCGGCACGCCGAGGTACTCGCAGATCTGCTGCGTCAGGGCCCGGTTGGCTTTGCCGCTAAAAATCTTTAGATCGGTCATATTGGAAGCAGTGAGCGTTCAAGCGGTCCGCGTCAGCGGGAATTGCGACGACGGCCGCCTCACGGCGACGGGCCGCCGACCGCGGGCGGCTGACCTTTCCTGGTCATCTCCGCCTCGACTTGGGCCAGCTCATCGACGCTGTTGATGCTGAGCGCTTCGCACGGCTTGAGCATCGGCAAGGCGGCGACGGCTTTGCCCTCCGCCAACAGAATTCCGGGGCAATCCGTAATGTAATACTCCCGCTGCGAGTTGTCCGCCCGTAATTGGTCGAGCGCCCCGAGCAACTCGCGGGCGTCGAACACGTAGGTGCTGACGTTGATTTCCTGGATCGCCCGTTGCTCGGGCGAAGCGTCCTTTTCTTCGACGATGCCCGCAAACCGGCCCGCCGCGTCGCGAACGATGCGGCCGTAGCCCGCTGGATCGTCGCGGAAAACCGTGCCCAACAGGCCGGCCGGCCGGAGGCGACGGAACTCCTCCAGCAGCTTCGCCACCGATTCCGCCTGCAACATCGGCGAATCCCCGGCGACGACCACGACCGGGCCGTCATGCAGCACCAGCGCCGGCCGGGCCATCATCACCGCGTGGCCGGTGCCGAGCTGTTCGGTCTGGTCCACGAACTCAACGCCGGCCACATCGGCCAGCTCGGCTCGCACCAGCTCCGCCCGGTAGCCGACGACGACGATCAACCGCTCGATCCCCGCGGCCTTCAGAGCGTCGACGACGAAGCGAATCATCGGCCGGCCGCACACCGGAACTAGCACCTTCGGCAACTCCGATTTCATACGGGTCCCCTTGCCGGCGGCCAGGACGATGGCAAGCGGAGCGGTACTGGGCATGGACGTAGCGCCTGTTGCAGCGTGCGGGTTTGAAAACCTTTTACGGGAGCGAAGTTTACCCCAGCCACGTGGCGGAAGCCAACCGCCGCGTCAACGCGGACCTCGCCGCGCGTGGGGTGGCCAAAAAAGGGGCCTTGCAAGGAAATGTGTACTTATGTATACTAATCGCCGATTCGTCGCGAGTGACGCAACGTCGTCCATCAACGTAAACGGAGGTCAATACCATGAGCGCCGTCATCGACATGCGGGTGTGGGGGCGGGCGAACGATGCGAGCTTTGACAACACGGCGGCGCTGGCGAGCGCGCTGGCGCGGCGCGATAAAGGCGAGCCGCTGGAGGCGTTCTTTCCGGCCGGGGACTGGCATTTCAGCGGGCCGCTGCCGGTGGAGGGCAACGCCGACTTCGACAACGTCACCATCAGCGGCGTGTTTTCCGGGCCCAGCGTGCAGCACCAGGAGGAAGGGGGCGGCGGGCCCAAGGACCGCACGCGGCTGATCATCGCGATGAACGACAAGACGCACATCTGGTGGAACCACACCCGCTCGTACCGCTACGGTCCGCTCGCCTTTCGCGACCTCACGTTCAAGCTCAGCAATTTGGGCAGCCTGTTCGCCTTCGGCGACCCGGCCAGCATCAATCACGCCGCCCATACCCTCCGCGGGCTGACGTTTCAGCGCTGCTACCTATCGAGCCAGTTCCAGTACGGCTCGGCCAACGTCGGCGACGGCCGGCCGTGGCTCATCGACGCGCCCGACGGCCAGGGCTGGGTCCTCAACCGGAACAAC
>QEVI01000413.1 GCA_003576855.1 Planctomycetota bacterium | reverse complement strand
CCGCCGAACTGGACGTTGGAACAAACCGTCACCGGCTTGCCCGGCGCTAACGTCAACGGCACCGAGCAGATCAGCTTTGCCAACGAGCCGGCGCCGGTGCCGGGCGAGCTGGGCTTGTTCCTGCGCCCGTTCGCGGGCAACCAGGGTACGTACGCCGGCCAGGCGCTGCCGATCAACGTCATCCTGTCGCAAATTGTTTCGGCGACGCCCAATCGCACCTACACGCTCACCGGCCACTCGTACATGGCCACCGGCTACTCGGGCTCCACGGAGTTTTTGGATCCGCTCTCGCCGGCCAATCCGGCCGGCGATCCCAACATGCCCTCGCCGACCGAGACCTATTTCGAAATGGCGTTTCTCGACGCCGCTAACAACGTGGTGGGCACGCCGACGAAGATCGACCTTCGCACGGAGCCGACCCGCGACGCCTGGGCCACGCACACGATGATGGCCGTAGCGCCGGCCAACGCCTCGAAGCTGAAGTTCACGGCGGCCGGGCTCGACATGGTCGAGAACTTCGGTTTTCAAGACGTGTACTTCGACAACTTCGTACTGAAGCGCGACGGCGACGGCGCGGCGATCAACCGCCTGGTCAACGGCGACCTGAACATGGTGGGCGAGCCCAATGGCTGGACGGTCAACGAGCAGCCGCCGGGGACCGACACCATCGGCTTCCGCGACTTCGCCAACCACACGATGCCGGGCGAGCAAGGCCTGTGGCTGCGGGCGTTCGAGGCCGGCGACGGCACGCTGTCGCAGACCGTCGCTGCCATTCCCGGCGGAAACTACACCTTCTCCGCCTGGTCGAAGTGGGAAGCCGGCTACTCCGGCGATAACGAGACGTGGCCGGGCACGACGACCGAAACCAAGGTGGAAATGGCGTTTCTCGATGGCGCGGACAACGTGATCGGCACGCCGATTTCGCTCGACCTTGACGCCGCTGGACAGAACAACGACGGGGAGTGGCGGCAGTATTCGGTAAACGGCATCGCCCCCACGGGGACGGCCAAGGTCCGCGTCTCAGCGGCCGGGTTGGACATGCAGAACCTCGCGGGCTCCGGTCAGATGTCGGCGTTCTTCGACGATTTCGTGCTGCAGCTTGCCGGCGCTCCGGGCGACTACAGCGGCGATGGCGTGGTCGACGGCCGGGACTTCCTCGTGTGGCAGCGCGGCGGTTCGCCGTCTCCGCTTTCGACCGCCGATCTGAATACGTGGAAGGCGGCCTTTCCCGGCGGACCGGCCGTGCCGAGCGTGGCAGGCGTGCCGGAACCGGCGGCCCTTGGCCTGGCCCTGTGCGGGCTGCTGGCCGTGGGCCTGCGGCGACGGCAAATGGCGTAACGTTGCAAAAGTCGAGGGGAGCGTCGTCGCCGAGTGTGCGCCTGCTGCGGCTTCTCGCAGGCGGGCGTGAGTTGCGGTATGCAACTACTTGAACTCGGCAATAAAATGGAAAACGACGAGTGAGCGCCGATCGCCGGAGGGCGAGCCGCCCCGGGTTGCGGCGCCCTCCAGCGGCAGCGCGACGCTCCCAGGAGGATCGATGCATCGTCAAGGGCTTTTGGCTGGATACCGGACCTCGCGGAGCGGACTGATCGTCGCGGCCCTGGCCCTTGCGGCTGGCTGCGGCGGCAGCGTATCGCCGACGGGCGGCGACGCCGATTTTCAGGCTCGCCGTTCGATGAGCGCGCTGGCGTCGTTCTATGGCGACTACGTCAGCGCGCACGGGGCCCCGCCCCAGGACGAAGCCGCCTTTCGGGCGTTTT
>QEVI01000131.1 GCA_003576855.1 Planctomycetota bacterium | reverse complement strand
GATCAACGCGGTGACAAACAGCATTGCTGGCGGTAGTGCAGCGTTCGCTTCGCCTGCCAATCGTCGCCAGACGAGCAGCAGCCCGGTACACAAGGCCGTCATGACGGCGGCTGCTGCGCTGGCGCGTATTGCCGGCGCGGCGAGCCGGCTCCGCGGACCTTCAATCAATCGCTGGCCAATCGAGACGCCATCCATGCCAGCACGATAACGCGGAGGCGGTTTGCGGCCAAACCCAGCTTCCTCGGCGGACGCCGCGGCGCCGCGCATGCGAAAGCACCCGGGGCGAGCCCCGCGGCTGAATGGGTGTTGCCGTACGCGGGCCGGGTTAGCCGGCCACGGCGATGAGCTCGGCCGCGGCGTCGGCCAGGGACTTGGCCATGTCGGTCCGTTCCCAGGTGAAATCCGGCTCGCTGCGGCCGAAGTGGCCGCCCGAGGCCGTCTTGCGGTAGATCGGCCGCCGCAGATCGAGGTGCTTGATAATCCCCGACGGCGAGAGCGGGAACAGTTCCCGCACCAGCGCCACGATCTGGGCGTCGTCGATCGCGCCGGTCCCCTCGGTGTCGACGCGGATGCTCACCGGCTCCGAGACGCCGATCGCGTAGGCAAGCTGCACCTCGCACCGCTCGGCGAGCTTCGCCGCGACGATGTTCTTCGCCACGTACCGGGCCATGTAGGCGGCGCTGCGATCGACCTTCGTCGGGTCCTTGCCGCTGAAGGCCCCGCCGCCGTGCCGGCCCCAACCGCCGTAGGTGTCGACGATAATCTTGCGCCCCGTGAGGCCGCAGTCGCCGTGCGGACCGCCGACGACAAACCGCCCGGTGGGGTTGATGTGGAAGGTGATCTTGTCGCTCACCAGGTGCTCGGGCAGCTCCGGCTTGATGATCTGCTCAATGATGAACTTGCGAATCTGCTCGTTCGTCACGTCCTCGCTATGCTGCGTGGAGACGACGACCGTGTCGATCCGCACCGGCGTGTGGCCGTCGTATTCAACGGTCACCTGGCTCTTGCTGTCGGGCCGCAGCCAGTTCACCTCGCCCTTCTTGCGGGCCTCGGTCAGCCGGTTGAGGATGCGGTGCGACAGCGCGATCGGCAGCGGCATCAGTTCGGGCGTGTCGTTGCAGGCGTAGCCGAACATGAGGCCCTGGTCGCCGGCGCCGATGTCCTTGCCTTTCGACGGGTCGTCGTTGACGCCCATGGCGATGTCCGGGCTCTGCTCGTCAATGGCGATGAGCACCGCGCAGTGGTCGGCCGACAGGCCCATCGGCGAGTCGGTGTAGCCGACGTCGCGAATCACTTCGCGGACCACCTTCTGCATATCGACGTAGGCCTTGGTGGTGATCTCGCCGGCGATGACGACCATGCCGGTGGTGACCATCGTTTCGCAAGCGACGCGGCTATACGGGTCCTGAGCGAAGAGGGCGTCCAGCACGCCGTCGGAGATTTGATCGGCCAGCTTATCGGGATGGCCCATGCTGACGGCTTCGCTAGTAAACAGGTATTTTCCCGCTGCCACGAAACGTACTCCCAGGAACTAAATGAACTGGTACCAATAGAAGGCCGCGCTGGCCGCCGCGGCGACGCAGGCCCCCTCGGCCCGCCCTTACGAACAACGACCGAATCCCCAGTATTGCGTCGAATCACGGCGGCGGCAACCAGACCGACAACGCCCCGCGCCAGCCAGTGGGGCGTCGTAACCGGCATAAGGGATGGGTTGCTCGACCCGAACCGGCCCCTGCCGCGGTGCAGAGGGCGCTCAGCCGAGGCGCCCGGCGTTTCGCGGCCCGCCGCAGGGGCTAGCCATACGGCGGCCGTGGCGCCGATAATCGCCGGCTGCAAATAAACGTCTTCTGCCCACTGCCCACCTACCCACCGCCCACTGCCCATGGCCCGCTGGCCGCGTCACGTCTGGACGACCATCTTCACCTACGGCCTCATATTTGTAGGCTTCCCGCTGCTGGCCTGGCTGGCCTGGGCCTGGGTCCGGAGTTAGAAAGTTCACAGCCGCGGCGAGCCTCGCGGGCCGCATCGAGCCAGTTGGTCGGATACAGCGATTTTGCCGAATTTCATGACTGTTCCACACAAGACGGACGTTGCCGCGAAGCTTCCGGCCAACCAGCAGCACCTGCTACGGTTCTGGGAAGATCTGGACGATGCCGGGCGGCGGCGGTTGGCCGAGCAGCTTGCCGGGATCGACTTCGAGCTGGTCGACTCGCTCTATCACGACGAGGTCGACCAACCGGATTGGGCCGAGCTTTCGCGCCGCGCGGAGCCGCCGACGGCGGTTCGGCTGGCCGAGCGGGCCGCCGGCACGGTCACGCCGCTGGGCGTGACGCCGGAAGCGGCGCGGCAGCGCGGGGTCGAGGCCTTGCGCGCGGGGGAGGTAGGCGTCTTGGTCACCGCCGGCGGGCAGGGAAGTCGCCTGGGATTCGATAGGCCTAAAAGCCTGTTCCCCATCGGGCCCCTGTCGGGCGCGTCGCTGCTGCAGATTCATATCGAGAAGGTCCGGGCGGTCGCGGGCCGGTACGGCAAGCCGGCGCCGCTGTACCTCATGACCAGCCCGGTGACGCACGACGATACGCTCCACTTCCTGCAAGAGAACAAGAACTTCGGCCTGGCCGAGGACGACCTGTTCGTCTTTTGCCAGGGAACGATGCCGGCGGTGGATGCCAAGACGGGCCAATTGCTGATGGAGGCGAAGGACTCGGTCTTTCTCAGCCCCGACGGCCACGGCGGCACGGTCGCCGCGCTGGAGAAGACCGGCGCGATCGCCCACATGAACCGCCGCGGCGTCAAGCAGGTCTTCTACCTGCAGGTCGATAACCCGC
Organism: Planctomycetota bacterium; assembly: GCA_003576855.1. Lineage (GTDB taxonomy): Bacteria > Planctomycetota > Planctomycetia > Pirellulales > Lacipirellulaceae > Lacipirellula. The sequence continues at coordinate 10,270 of QEVI01000131.1, read as the reverse complement.
TCGTGCCGATCTGCGACCCGGAGCTCATCGGCTATCACCTGCTCGCACAATCAGAGCTTACATCGCTAGCCGTCGCCAAGCAGTCGCCGCAGGACAAGCTCGGCAACTTCGCGCTGATCGACGGCCGATTGCACGTGATCGAGTACAGCGACATCCCCGACGACGTGGCCGAGCGCCGCGACGCGGAGGGGCGGTTGGTCTTCTGGGCCGGCAGCGTGGCGATTCATGTGTTCGAAACGTCATTTCTCCAGCGGGCCCTGCGGCTGAAGGATTCGCTGCCGTTCCACATCGCCCGCAAAAAGGCGGAGTACGTCGATGAATCGGGCGAGCTGATCAAGCCGACCGAACCGAACGCCTTGAAATTCGAGCGGTTCATCTTCGATCTATTGCCGCATGCCGAGCGGCCGGTGGTCATCGAGTACGCCGAGGAGGAATCGTTCGCCCCGCTGAAGAACGCGCCAGGCGCGGCCAGAGACACGCCGGAGTACGTCCAGCGGCTGATGCTCGAGCAACATCGCCGCTGGCTCGAAGCGGCCGGCGCGCGGCTGGCCGAGGGCGTGCAGGTGGAAATCAGCCCATTGGCGGCGCTTGATGGGGAGGGCGTGACGCAGTTGGTCCAGCCGGGCGTCCGGTTCGATGAGCCGACGTATCTCCGTCCGCCGGCTTGAAGGGTTCACGTTAACGAGGGACCGACCCAATGTTCGGGCCGCATTTCGCGATCGGTCCCCGCAGGGACCGGCCGACGCCCGCCGTTTCGCGGGATTCCACAGCGCCGGCGATTTGACTTTTCAGATTCTCGTGCAAAACACCCCCGCTGAGTTGCCTGCCGGCGGAAGCGGTCGCATGTTTGTGCAACGACTCGTCAGCCGCCGGCCGTTGGGCGGCCCTCTCTTCCTACCACCTTTGGAGTGTGCATCATGAGTTTGAACCGTTGGGCAGTTGGTGGAGTTCTTGTCGCCTTGGCCGCGTGGATGGTCCCCACGGCCGTTTACAGCTCATCGGCCGCGGGCGGCTTGGCGGCGTTCGATGAGGACCATGAGGAGGACGGCGAGCACCAAGAGCATCGACTGTTCGATGAAGAAGATCACGCCGAGGAGCACGAGGGCCAGTTGCTGGCCGACGACGAAGAACATGACGAGCACCAAGAGCAAGGCGAGCTTCTAGCGGACGATGATCACGAGGACGGCGACGAGCAGCATGAAGGAGAAGTGCTCGACGACGACCATGACGCGGACGACCAGGACCACGGCGAGCTGCTCGCCGACGAGGATCACCAAGAGAGCGATCAGCAGCACGAGGGCGAGGGCCTGTTGGCTTAGCCGCCAGTCGCATCGAGCTTACCCTCCTGGCGAGCGTCGCGTCGACGCCCGCCGCACCGCCAAACGGCGGGCGTTCGCCAGAACGTCCGCCGTTTTCCGCTTTTCTGGAGCGCGCGTGCCTGGCCAGGGGGCTGGCCTTCCCCCAGCCGACGCATTTTGCCATACTCCCGCCCCCTGCCGAGGGAGAACGGCTGCGGCGCTTGCACGGTCCGATCGGACGTGCTGGCTCGCCGCGTCCGCCAGGGTTTGCCTTGTAGTAACGCCGGTCGGTGGGGGAAGCGGTTTTGGGCCATGCGAGCGTCTCCAGGCGCTCGCCCCACGAATTCGGGTTAAGCAGGATGCGCATTTTCTTTTCCGTCGGCGAACCGAGCGGCGATCTCCATGGCGCCAACTTGATTCGAGCGCTCCAGCGACGGCGTCCGATGTGGAGGTTCGTCGGCTACGGCGGACCGCGCATGGAAGAGGCGGGCTGCGAGCTGCACGCCGACCTCACGCAACTGGCCGTGATGTGGGTCGCCCGTGTGCTGGTCAACCTGCACAAGTTCATCGGCCTGTTGCTGCGGGCCGATCGCTACTTCCGCCAGGAGCGGCCCGACGCGGTGGTGCTCATCGACTACCCCGGCTTCAATTGGTGGATCGCCCGGCGGGCGAAGGCCCACGGCATTCCGGTGTTCTACTACGGCGCCCCGCAGCTTTGGGCGTGGGCCGGCTACCGCGTGAACAAGATGCGGCGATACGTCGATCATGTTCTCTGCAAATTGCCCTTCGAAGAGCGTTGGTTCCGCGAGCGGGGCTGCAACGCCACGTATGTCGGCCACCCCTACTTCGACGAACTGCGCGGCCAACAGCTCGACAAGCCGCTGGTAACGCGGATGACGCGGCCCGAGTCTCCGCTGGTGGTCATCCTGCCAGGCTCGCGGACGCAGGAGGTCGAGGCCAATTCGCGAACGTTCTTGAGAACGGCCAAGCTGATCGTCCAGCGCGTGCCGGAGACTCGCTTCGCTGTTGCGGCCTACAAGCTGTCCCAGGCGCAGATGGTGAAAGATATGGCCGAAGCGATGGGGCTGGTCGTGGAGGTGTTCGTCGGCCGCACGCCGGAGCTGATCCACTCGGCCGACTGTTGCCTGGCGTGTTCCGGCTCGGTCTCGCTGGAGCTGCTCTACCATGCCAAGCCGAGCGTCATCCTCTACCAGGTTTCGCGGATGGCCTATTTCGTGCAGCAGCAGTTCCGCAAGGTGCGTTACATCACGCTGGTCAATCTGCTGACGGCCGAGGACCCCAGCACGGCCCGGCCCGCGGCGGCGTACGACCCGACGGACCCGCGGGACGCCCATGTGCTGATGCCCGAGTACCTGGCCTGCGAGGATAAGTCGGCCCAATTGGCCGGTCATTGCATCGAGTGGCTCACCGACGCCGACGCGCGCTGGCGGCGCGTGGCAGCGCTGCGGCAGGTGCGCGACCGATTCGCCAAAGGGGGCGCCTCGGACCAGGCCGCGGAGTACATCGCCGCGGCGTTGCACCAGCCGCGGAGCCTGACGCCGCTGCGAAAGGCATCGTAGCGGCGCGGCCAACGGGGCTCGATCGGGTCGGCGATCGTTCGCGACTGAGCGGCTCAAGGGGTCGGCATTCTGTTGCGACGGGCGACTCGCCTTGTAAGCTGTACCCTCCAGTCGCAAAAGCATCCCGACCCCTTCCGCCTGCCCCGTTTCATCCGCTCCGAAGTCCCCATGCTGCTATTTGAACCGCCGCCGAGCCAGGCCGACATCCATTTCCGGCTGTTTGGCTTTCCGGTGCGCGTTCACCCCTTGTTCTGGTTGAGCACGGCGCTGTTGGGCGTCACGGGCGGCGACCGAGGCACGCCGCCGGTCGAGCTGGCGCTGTGGATCGCCGTCGTGTTTGTTTCGATTCTGGTCCATGAGTTGGGGCACGCCTTCGTGCAACGGCGCTTTGGCGGCCGCCCGTGGATCACGCTCCACGGCTTTGGCGGATTGGCCTCCTGCAACGATTGCGACCGCAGCCCGCGGAGCCAGATCCTGATCTCGCTGGCTGGTCCCGCGGCGGGGTTTCTCTTCGTGCTGCTCGTGGCGGTTGCGTTGCGCTTGGCGGGTCGAAGCATCGGATGGGCCGGCGAGCTGCAGACGCCCGAGGGAGTGCTGGCGATTCCGCTGCTGGGCCGCGTGCTGTACTGGACGCCGTTTGAATCCTGGCAGGCGAATCTGCTCTTGTTCAATATCTTGTGGGTGAACGTCTTTTGGGGCCTGATAAACCTACTGCCTGTATACCCGCTGGACGGCGGCCAGGTGGCCCGCGAGCTGTTTCTGTTGGGCAATCCGCGGCAGGGAATCGTGTATTCGCTGGCCTTGTCCGCCGTCACGGGCGGCGCCGCGGCGATCTGGGTGCTGGTGAATTGGCGATCGATCTTCACCGCGGCGATGTTCGGTTATCTCGCCTATGTGAGCTACCAGACGTTGCAGGCGTATCGGGCCAACCGGTGGTAACGGCGCTTCGCGGCGCGGACGAAGCGACTCGGCCGCCTCTCGCGGAGAGAACCGCTCCGCTTCTTCTTGCGTACTGCGGCGCGGCGGGGGCGATGCGCGTCTCGCTTCAAGGTAAAACGCAACGCCATGACTGGCACGGCGCCAATCACGTTGGTCACAGGCTAACCAGCGACGGCGCGGTCCAGCGCGCTGGTCAACAGCGGATTGATACCCATGACGAGCGGGCGAAGTCGACCACCTTGCACTTCTCAGATTGAGACGCACGCTGCGCGCGATCGCTGCGTGTTGCTCGGCGCGAGCAACCTGTCGATCATGTTTCCGCACGTCATCAAGACTCTTCGCGCGGCGCATGCGCGACCGCTCGAAGTACTCGTGGCGAAGGGTCCGGGGCGGTCGTACGGGCAGGAATCCAAATTTTTTGGAAAAAAATTTTCGGGCGTTCTCCAGTGCGATCTATGGCAAGCGCTCGACGCGGCGCGAGCGCCGAAAACCTCCGCCATCGTCGGCGACGTCGGCAACGATCTCGCTTACGAGACGCCCGTGCAACGCATCGTCGATTGGATCGAGACGGCGCTCGATCGACTCGCGCAGCACGACGCGCAAGTAGTGCTCAACAACATTCCGATCGAGGCGCTGCGCAGCGTCGGCGCGGCGCGTTACCTGCTGCTGCGAAGCATTCTCTTTCCTAGTTGCACGCTTCCAAGACGGGAGATGTTGCGCCGCGCGGAACACCTCGACGAAGCGCTGCGGCGGCTGTCGGAGTCGCGAAAAACGCCGATTTTCTCGGGGAAAACAGCATGGTACGGCCTGGACCCGATCCATCCGCGCCGCGCCTGGGCCGGCCGCATCTGGCAGCAGATGATCGGCGCACTGGTCGGCGTCGAGGGTGAACTCGAGTTGACCCGCGCCACGTTCAGCGAAGCGATCTTGCTGCATCGCTTGAAGCCGCACGCCTGGGTTCAACTCGGCCTGCAACGTCGCGCGCGACAGCCGGCTGCGCGCTTCGCCGACGCGACGACGATCGCGCTCTACTAGCGCCGGCGCACCGCCGCTCGTCGCGCGCTGTCGCGGCGCTTCACACGCGCGATTGGCGCCGCTTGTGCAGAAGCGTCGCGGCACGAGCGCGGCGCGCGAGCAAAAATTTCCGTGAAAAACTGTTGCACAAAAACGACGGATGCGTAAAGTTACGGCCAAGAACATGGACGTGCGTTTGTCAACCAGAAAGTTTCAGATAACTTCGAGATGGCAAACGGCAAAGAAAACTTTCGCATCGCACACGCCATGCTTCGTGACCGCGCGATACGGCATGTCGCCTTGGACGGGCGGCAGGTTTTTCTTTGGAGGCGACGACGAGGAACTCCGCGTTTGAGTTGACGTGGAGCGCGTCGCCAGAACTTTTTATGGAGGATTCGACTGTGGCCAAGAAGAAGAAGGCTGCCAAGAAGAAGGCAGCGACCGGCGGAGCCAAGAAGGCCGCCAAGAAGGGAACGAAGAAGAAGGGCGCCAAGAAGGGCGCCAAGAAGACCGCCAAGAAGAAGACGGCGAAGAAGATGTAGCCAGCCGGCCTTCGCAGGAAGGCCGCTGCATCGATTCGCCAACGAGGTATCGAGGGATCGGCGCTCCAACGGGGCGACGATCCCTTTTTCTATGCGCCGGCGGGCTGCCGCACAGGCGTCGGCCGGCCGCCGCTCCGCCCCCGTTCGCGCGCGGCCCTCGGGCCGGCAGCGCCAGGGCCCGCCCCGGTGTTCGCCGCCCAAGAACCCTCGCGGCGCTTCAATCAGCCCGCCGCTTCACAGCACCGACAAGCTCGGCAGCGGCGGTTCGGCGGCGCGCCCGGCGGCGAGATTCCGCACCAGGTTGTAGGCGATCCGCTCGAAATACGGCGCACAATCGATGTCCGCCAGGTTGCCGGCCGTCTGGCCCGCGTCGCCGCGCTGGCGAATGGGGATTTGAATCGGCGTCTCGCCCAGGAACGGTACGTCGAGCTCCTCGGCCTTGGCCCGCGCGCCGCCGGAGCCGAAGATCTCGTACCGCTTGCCGTTGTCGGGGCAGAGGAAGTAACTCATGTTCTCGACGATGCCCAAGACCGGGATGCTCACTTTGCGGAACATGGCAATGGCCTTCACCGCGTCGAGCAGCGCCACGTCCTGCGGCGTGCAGACGACGACCGCCCCGGTCAGCGGCAGCGCCTGCGAGAGCGTAAGCGCCACGTCGCCCGTGCCGGGAGGCATGTCGATGATGAGATAATCGAGGTCGCCCCAGGCGGTGTCGCGCAGAAATTGCGTGATCGCGCCGTGAAGCATCGGGCCGCGCCACACGACGGCTTCGCCCGGCGGCACGAGGAAGCCCATGCTCATCACGGGCATCCCCTGGGCGTCGATCGGCTGCAACTTGCCGTCCTGCACGAACGGCTGACCTTCGAGCCCCAGCAAGTGCGGGATGCTCGGCCCGTAGACGTCGGCGTCCATCAGGCCGACCTTGGAGCCGAACGTCTTCAGCGCTACGGCGATCGATGCGGCGATCGTGCTCTTGCCGACGCCTCCCTTGCCGGAGCCGACGGCGATAACGCTCTTGGCCGTCAGGCCGATGCTGCCGATCGGCTCGGCAGGTCGCCGATGCTCGACGACGTTGACGGCGACGTGCGGCGCACCGGGTAGTCGCTCGCGGAGCCGGTCGCGGATCGCTTGGCGCGTCTCGTCCCAGAGGGGGGCGGAATGCGTGGTCAGGCCGACGGTCACCTGGATCTGGTCGCCCTGGACGTCGACGCCCTTGATCTGCTCCATGATCTTTAGTCCCCGGCCGGTTTCCGGATCGGGGAACTCGTCGAGCGCGGCGTGGACCTGGTCGGCGGTAATGGGGGGAGCGGACATGGGGGGGATCCTGGCGGGAAACGGCGCAAGCGGCCTCTAGCCCTTACCATACCGCGGCGGCGCCGGTCGCCAAGGGAGGGGATCCTCCCGGCGCTGCAACCGCTCGCCTGGTCGCCATTTGCGCAAAAAAAGCCTCCCCGCGAGTGGGGCAGCAACCCGCGGGGAGGACGATTGCACGGGGTTTAGCCCGTGCAGATGGTAAGTGTATCCTCTTGGGCAGAAGGGGCAAAGGGCGATCCGTGGTTTTCACGGTTGAAGTCGCCGGCAGTTGCGGCTAAGGCGGCTTTATACATACGACCACCAGGGGAGACGTCGGCGTGGGCGCCAGGAGCATCGAATACCTTTGCGAGTTGATCGCCGTCCCGAGCGTTAATCCGCGGCTGGCGGGGACCGCCGACCCCGGTGGCGGGGAGCAATTGCTGACGGACTACCTGGCGGGTTTCTGTCGCCGCCGAGGCTGGCAGTACGCGCTGCAGGAGGTGCATCCGGGAAGGGCGAATCTGCTGGCGCGAATTCCCGGCGGCCGAGGGGACGCACTCCTCTGGGACGTCCACCAGGACACCGTGAGCGGCCAGGGAATGAGCACGGAGCCGTTCACGGCGCGGCGCAGCGGCGGGCGCCTCTACGGTCGGGGCGCGTGCGACGTCAAAGGCGCCATGGCGGCCATGCTCGCGGCGCTGGAGCGCGCGGCGTCGACGCCAGCCGGCGAACGTCCCACGATACTGCTCGCCTGCACGGTGAACGAGGAGTGCGGATTCACCGGCGCGCGGGCCTTGGCAAGCCTCTGGCAAACGAGCGACGCGCCTGCAGCCGAGCCCGCGCCTATGGCCGTCGACGAGCGGGGCGGCCTGACGCGGTCAGTTCTGCGGCAAACGCGCCCCGCAGCCGCGCTGATCGCCGAACCTACCGAATTGAATGTCGTCGTGGCCCATCGCGGCGTGGTGCGGTGGCAATGCATCGTCGAAGGGCGAGCGGCGCATTCCTCCCGGCCGGAGGACGGCGTCAATGCCCTGTACGCGATGGCCGACGTGGTCCAACTGATCAAATCCTACCATGAGCGCCAGTTGGCACGCCGCCCGGCCGATGCCCTCTGCGGGCCGCCGACGGCGTGCGTGACGACCATCGCCGGCGGGACCGGACCGAACACCGTTCCCGACCGTGCGGTCATCGACGTCGATCGCCGGCTAACTCCTCAGGAATGGCCGGAGGACGCCTATCGCGACCTGGTGGCCTACGTGGCGGAGCACACGCCGCCGGGCGCAGCGCGGGTGCGGCACGATCGACCTTGGATGGAAAGCCGCGGGCTGGCCCCGGACGAAAACGGCCCGTGGGCCAGCCAGATCGCCGCGGTCGCGCGATCGGTAGGCGCCCAGCCGCAGATAATTGGCGTGCCGTACGGCACGAACGCCGCTTCAATCGCGGCGGCGGGCATTCCAGCGATCGTGTTTGGGCCCGGCTCGATTGCGCAGGCCCACACGGCCGACGAATGGATCGCCGTGGAGCAGCTTGAGCTCGCCGAAGAGGCGTATTACCAGATCGCCTGCGGGGCAGTGCGGTTGTGACGCCCAGCCACCGGGCCCAGCAGCGTGTTAGCCGGCGTCGGAAGGATGCCGGCTAACACGCAGCGCGCTGCCGATGCGTCGGGAACGCGCTAAGCTGTGAGCGGCTTAGAAGACGTCGAGTACGAAGTGGTGTCCGCTGTGGTACTTTCGGCGGTTGGGGTAGTAGTTGTGCCACTTGCGGTTGTAGACGGGAATCCGCATCTCCGGCGGATAACGGTAGTACAAGCTGTCGGCGCTGCGGTAGTACTCGTTGCCCCAGAAGTTCTGCGGGTAATAGACGTACGGGTAATGGTAGAACTTGTTCCAGTCCTGGGTCGTGTAGGTGCTGGCCCAGGCTCGGCCGTACGCCTGCTGGGCCTGGGCGCGTTCGGCGCCGAACGAGGCGAAGCCGACGCCAAGGCATGCGGCCAGTAGAAACCTGCGGAGCATGTGAATTCCCCCTCGCTGCTAGGAACGCGCGAGCGCCGCGCAACGCGGCGGCTCCAGCGCGTCATAAGCGTCATGGGAGAAATCGGCGGTTTCGACCAGCCGGATTGAGTGATTATCCGGCACAACCGTCATAAACCGCACGCTAGCAATGCGACGCCGGCGGCGTCGCTCGGTCGGCCCCGGTTGCTACTGCGGCGATCGGCCTTCGACCAGTTCCTGCTCCCACTGGTCCATCAACGGCCAGTCGATCGCGCAGGTGCCGAAGTCCGCCATATGGAGGTAGGTTTCGAGTCGCGCAATGGTCCGCTCGATCAGGGCGTCGTCCTTGCGGAACGCCGGTCCGTGGCTCGGCAGCAGCCACGAAACGTCGCTGGCCTGAATTCGCCGGAGCGAGTTGATGAACTCGGGGATGCTGCTGCCGTGATGGGCGTCGATCACGCCCACGCAGCCGTCGCGGAACAGGTTATCGCCCGATAGCAGCAGTTCGCCGAGGCGAAAGCTAAGCTGGCCATCGGTATGGCCGGGCGTGTGCCAGACCTCGACGTTCAGCTTGCCGACTTGGATCACATCGCCGTCGTCGATGCGGCGATCGACTTCCACGGCGGGCATCGGCAGGTCGATGTTTTGCGCGGGAATCTCGGCAAACGAGGCGAGGCGGTCGCCTTTCTCGAGCAAGACCGCGGCCTTGGGATGGGCGAGCACCGGCGCCTTGAGAATCTGCTTGGCTTTGGCGAGGCCTTGGATGTGATCGACGTCGGCGTGCGTGGCGACGATGGCCTTGCACCGGCTGAACGGGAAATCGAGTTGTCGCACTAGCTCGACGATTTCGTCCACCGAGTCTTCATAGCCGATGTCGAACAGCGCCCAATCGCTGTCGTCGTACACCAGGTAGACGCAGCAACCGATTCGACGCCGCGCCTGATGGTTCAGCTCAACGACGTGCGGAAACAGGGGATTGCGGGGGAGCATCGCTGGGCAGCGGCTAACGCAAGTGGCGGGGGTGTCGAACTAGGTTGTCGTGCGCACGAAATCCGATCCTTCCGAGTCGATGCGCGGAAGAAGGATTCTAGCGGCGCTGGCCCCGCCTTAGCTAGATCGGGCGCGGTGAGCGGTGCGATTAGCGCGCCGTTGAATGACGCACCTGAGAACATGTCTCAACAGGCCGCGTAATCCTTCAACACCGCAGCGAGACCTTCGCGAAAGCTGGGGTACTGAAGCTTCACGCCGAGCTCGCCAAGAACCTTGCCGTTGCGAATGCGGCGATCGGCGGCGGCGCGGGCAGCGGCCGGCGAGTCGGCCGGCGGCGGGCAAAAGCGGGGCGGCCGAGCGCCGATCAATCGAGCGGCCTCCGCGTAGAACTGGCTGCGAATGACTGGCCTGCCGTCGCTTACGCAGAAGATGTGCGGCCCCGTGGGGGCGGCCCGTTCGGTTAGCCAATGATCGACCGACGCGACGATCCGCGCGGCGTCGTCCACGTGGATGAGATTCAGCCAACCGTCGCTGGGGGCCGCAATAGCAACGCCTTGACGAAGCTGCTCGACATACGGCACGCGGCCCGGGCCGTAAATGCCGGCCAGCCGCAGGATCGCGCT
>QEVI01000130.1 GCA_003576855.1 Planctomycetota bacterium | reverse complement strand
TTCGCCGTCGGCGGAAAGAGATTGATGGCCGGCGGGCGCCGTAAGCGTAGCGGTCGAAAGCGGCAGCCGCTGCTCGCAACGCTCGAAAGCCAGTCGTCGATGCCCGCGGGAACGGCTAGCGCGGCCAGTCGCGGCGCCGCAAGCGGATCGCCCCCGCCGCTCGGCCCATTTCCGGTAAAGACGCATGGACTGGCTTCCTTTTCCGCCTCCCGCCGACCCGTAAGCCGGGTGTCATGCCAAAGGCGGTATCGCGTTGCCCCGCTGCAGCAGCTTCTACAACTGCGGCGATCAGGGCGACGGAGTCGAGTCGATTAGTTTATCCCATCCACCCTCGTGCCGCAAAAACGCCAGCACCGCAGCGCTTTTTAGGCGTTCGAGATCGCAGCCGTTGGCCGCCGCCTGGCGGAGCGTCGCCGCGGCTTCAGCCTCGGCCGTCTCCGCCAGCGTGGCGTTATCGGCGACCGACGTGCTCTGTCGGAGCAGCGCCGCGGCCTCGGCCAGTTCGACCGCGACGTGCCCCAGGTGTTCGCCATGGTCGGGCCAAAGCACCCGCCGCTGCAGCGCGGCTTCGACGGCCTCGGCGGGGCGGCCCGCCGCGCGCAGCGCACGGCCGTAGTTAAACAGGTGCTTGCTGAGAAACTCGCGATAATCCGGCACGTCGGGCGAACGCTCGTGGGCGGTCCGCTGGTGTTCAATCGCCGACTGGTACGCGGCCAGCGCGGCGTCGAGGTCGCCGGCGGCTTCGAGGGCCATGGCCCGGTTGTTCTCGACCGCGGCGAACAGGCTGCGGAAGCCCAGTTCGCTGGGATAATCGCTGGCCAACTGGGAGACGATGCCACGTGCCTCTTCAAACACGCTGATGGCCGCGCCGGCGTCGTTGAGCCGCTGCCGCGCTTGGCCGAGATTGTTGAGGCTTACGGCGAGGTCGCGGCGGTAGGCGACGACCGCCGGGGCCTGCCGAGCGAGCTGCCGCTGCAAGGCGATGGCCGATTCATACGACTGGCATGCCTCCGGCCACTGGTCGCGATGACTGAGAATGGCGCCGAGATTGTTGTACGTCAGCGCCAGGTCGCTGCGATACGCCGCGACGTCATGTTGGGCCGCAAGCGGCTCGATCAGTTGCAAGGCATGCCGGCACGACTGCTCGGCCCGGCGCCAGTCGGCGTCGCGTTCGACGAAGCTCAGGTTATTGCGGGCCAGCGCCAAGTCGTGCAGCAGCGTCGCGTGGTGCGGCTGCTCTGCGACGAGCGACTCGAGCACGTCGATGCAAGCCGCGAGCGAGCGCCGCGCCGCGTCTTTATCGCCCAACTGCGCCTGCAGCAGGCCGAGATCGCTGTAGGTTTCGGCTAATTCCTGCTCAGCGAGCCCTCGACCGGGAGTGAGGTCGGCCACCTCCCGTTGCAGCCGAAGCGCGCGGGCGTAAGCCTGCTCGGCGCTGGAAGCATCGCCTTGCTCGGCCAGCAGCAAGGCTAAGCTGTTATACGCGCGTCCGAGCTGCACCTGTATCCCGAGCAGTTGATCGCCGGCGGGGGCGCTCAGCCCCTGTTCCAGCAGGGCGACCGCCTGGCGGCACAGCCGGAGGGCTTCATCGCCGTCGCCCAACGACTTGGTCATCGCAGCGGCCTTGTGATAAGCGCTGGCGATGTCGGCTTCCAGCGTCGGGTCTTGCTCCGCCTGCTCGATGAAGCCCTGGTAGTACCGAAGCGCCTGGGCCAGGACGGTGCGGCGGAGCGGTTCGGCGCCGGGCAGCGCGGCTAACTGGCTGGAGACCTCGCCGCCGAATTCATCGACCGCCGCGCGGGCCTGCTCGTACATCCGCTGCGCTCGATCGCGGCTGGCGCGCTGATCGTCCAGCGCTAAGGCCAACCGCCGCTGGGCCTGGATCACCAGCAGCGCGCTGGTCGCCGAAACGACCGACAGCAGCACCAGCAGCGCCGCCGCAATCGCCACGCCGCGGCGATGTCGCAAGGCCCATTTCACGGCGCGGTCCACGGCCGTGGGGCGGCGGGCCAGCGTGGGCTCGCCGGCTAGGAATCGCCGCAAGTCGGCCGCCAGTTCGCTGGCCGTTTCGTAGCGTTCGTCACGCGCTTTGGCCAGCGCCCGTAGCGTAATCGTCTCCAGGTCGAACGGCACCGACGGGTTCAGCGTCCGCGGGGCGGCCGGCTCGGCGGTTTCAATGTGCCGGATGATCTCCTGGCGGCCTTCGCCGTGGTGCGCCGGCGTGAGCGTCAGCAACTCGTACAGCGTCGCGCCCAGAGAATACACGTCGGTCCGCGCATCGACCAGCGCCGTCTTGCCGGAGGCTTGCTCCGGGCTCATGTAGCGGACCGTGCCGACGATGTCGCCGGAAACCGTAACGCCGGAGTCGGTTTGCACGCGGGCCAGTCCGAAGTCCGTCACCCACAGCTTGCCGTCGCGGTCGATCAGCAGATTGGAGGGCTTTACGTCTCGATGGACGACGCCGAACTGGTGGGCATGGTGGAGCGCCTCGGCGGCTTGCAGCACCAGCCGCGCCACGCTGCGGCAATAAGCGCCGCTGCGGGTGGAGACCCGCGTCGAGAAGGCGGTCTCCAGCGTGTCCCGGTCGTGCTGGGGCCGGGCGCTGGGCGCCGCGTCGCCGGCGGCCCGGTCGCCGCGGGCCGTACGCGACGCCGGCGCGGCCTGGCAGCGCATCGCCCCGCGCAAATCCGCGATGGCGGCTTCCAGCGACTGCCCCGGTATGTACTGCATCGCAAAGTAATGGACGCCCCGCTCCTGCCCGACGGCGTACACCGGCACGATGTTCGGGTGATGAAGCTGAGCGGCCGCCTGGGCTTCGGTCCGAAAACGGGCGATCTGCTTCTGGTCGAGCATCGCCGCAAACGGCAGCACCTTCAGCGCGACCGGCCGATTGAGCGACATCTGGCGGGCCTCGTAGACGACGCCCATCCCGCCGCGGCCGATCTCGCGAATAATTTCGAAGTCGCCTAAGCGCTTCGCGGTCGACGGCGGCGCCGCGGTCGCTTCGTCCCGGACGGCGGGCGCGGGCCGCAGACCAGCGGTCATCTGGTGCAGAACCTGCAAGCTCTCGGCGTACGAGTGAAGCTCGTCGGCCAGGTCTGGATACTGGGCCGCCAGCGCCCCGACGTCCGGCGGGAGGCCCGTCTGTTCCAGTTCGTTCATGAACCGGTCCAGAGCCAGGGCGAGCCGCTCGCTCCGGTCGCTCCCTTTGTACCAGACGACCGTTTCATCCGCCGCGCCGTCGTCGCTCATACGACACCTCGGGCGTCGAGCCGCTGCCGGAGCATCTTAATCGCACGCAGCCACAGCATCCGCACGGCGCCGGACGATCGCTCCATGCGCCGGCCGACTTCGTCGAACGGTAGGGCCTCGATGTGCCGCAGCACGATCACATCGCGGTAATCGGCCGGCAGTTCGGCAAGCTGATCGGCTAGCACCAGTTCCAGTTCTCGGCGATGCACGCCAGCGCTGGGCGAAGAACCTGCGGCGGGCAGCACCGCCTCGAGCCGGGCGGTCGACTGTTCCATCGCCGTGGCCAGCCGTTCGAGCGATATCTCCCGGCGCACGTCCCGCTTCTCGGCCAGAACATGCTGCTCGACGACGCGGGCCAGGTTGTTGACCAGAATCCGCCGTAACCAGCCAACGAACTCGGCCGAGGTCCGCCCGCGGAACTGGGCGAAGTCGCGATGCGCTTCGAAGAATGTCTCCTGAACGACGTCGGACGGGCTGACGCGGACCCGCAGGTTCCGCTGAAGCTGCGCTAGCACCAGCAGTTTCAAGTAGTTGGCGTAGAGCTGTAGCAGCCGCCCCAGAGAATCGCTGGAACCGGCGCGGGCCTTCTCCAGCAGCGCTTCGGTGGTGACCTGGCCGCAATCGTCCATGGGGCATACCCCGCCTGTGCCTATCCACGTGGATTGCCGGATGGGACCCCCCGGCCGCCCGCCGGCCGTCGCCAGCAGCGGGCTGTTAATTTAGGCCGAACGCCGGGCCGGCCGTCACCCCCATTCTAGTCGGCGAGACGTAGCGACAAGCCGGAAGCGCCTAAGCGGCCGGCCCCGAACCACTTGGCGACACGCCGCGGGCGCTTCATACTCGTGCCTTCTCCCTCTTTCCGTTCTCTCCTCCGCCATCCTGGGGCGCCTCTAGCGATGCAAGCCGACGACACTCCGCAGCGACTCGATCCCAAGCACGTCTACCTGGTCGCCAGCGGCGACCTGCGGTTATCGGCCAATCGGGCGTGCTGGCCGGCCCAGCAGGCCATGGAGAGCCGGCTCGGCGAGGCGGTCGCGGCGGAGGGGTACACGGTGCGGCGGGCCCATCCCTACCGCGACGCCCTGGGGCATGGTTTTCTCGCCAGCCAGCGCGAGGGGCTGGAAACGTTTCGCCGCATGGACCCCGACGCGCCGGTGATCGTCGCCGAGGCCGTTTGGCAGTACTCGCACCACGTGCTGCCCGGGCTCTCGACGCATCGCGGGCCGATTCTCACGGTCGCCAACTGGTCGGGCCAGTGGCCGGGGCTGGTCGGCATGCTGAACCTCAACGGTTCGCTGACCAAGGCCGGCGTACCGTACTCGACGCTGTGGAGCGAGGAGTTTAGCGACGTCTATTTCCGGGAGCGGCTCGCCGCGTGGCTCCGCGACGGGCGTTGCTCGCATGCGATCGATCACGTGACGCCGCTGGCCGACGCTCCGATGCCGGAGAACGCCCGCCGACGCGGCGCCGAGCTGGCCGCGCAGCTCCGCTCGCGGAAGGCGATAATGGGCGTCTTCGACGAGGGCTGCATGGGGATGTTCAACGCCATTATTCCCGATGCACTGCTGAACCGCTGCGGCGTCTTCAAGGAGCGATTAAGCCAATCGGCCCTGTACTACGAAACGACGCAGACGACTGAAGACGAAGCCCGCCGCGTCTTCCAGTGGTATCGGGACCGCGGCTTTACATTCCACTTCGGGACGGACGAGAAGGAGCATCTCACCGAGGCGCAGGTGCTCCAGCAGTGCCGAATGTACATCGCCGCCGTGCGAATCGCCGACGACTTCGGGTGCGACGTCGTCGGCATCCAGTACCAGCAAGGGTTAAAAGACCTCCTGCCGGCCTCGGACCTGGTGGAAGGAACGCTCAATAGCACGCTTCGGCCGCCGGTCCGCAGCCGCGACGGCCAGCGGGAACTGTTCGCCGGCGGCGCCTTGCCCCACTTCAACGAGGTGGATGAATGCGCCGGCCTGGACGCCCTGCTGATCCACCGGGTTCACGCGGCCCTGGGACAGCCGGTCGCCACCACGCTGCACGACCTCCGCTGGGGCGATTGGGACCAGTCGGGCTCGACCGACCAGTAC
The DNA here is from genome assembly GCA_003576855.1 of Planctomycetota bacterium. GTDB lineage: Bacteria > Planctomycetota > Planctomycetia > Pirellulales > Lacipirellulaceae > Lacipirellula. Next base: position 7,772 of record QEVI01000130.1, on the reverse strand, counting down.
GTGTGGGTGTTCGAGATTTCCGGCTCGGCGCCGGCCGACCATCACGTCGGCGGCTGGGCGGGCAGCGAAGGGTTCCGGCAGCCGCCGATGTATTTTCCCCTGGGCGGCGCCACGCTTCGCGGCGTGGCACGGCCCGGCGAAGTCGTCTGGTCGCGGATCTACATCGAGCACAACACCCTGCAGATGGATATCGGCCGGGCCGAGGCGATCGAACTTCCACAAGCCGAAACCCAGCGGCGGTGGGACGCGACGACGCCGCAGTGGCCCATCATGCATGGCGTGACGTACGGCGTGTCGCGCGATCAGATGATGGCCCGGCACAAGGCCAATCACATTCAAGTCGCCTACGCCGACTCCGCCGAGGCCGCCGACCTGGCCCTGCTGACCCGCGCGGCGATGGCCGAGGAGCTGGGGATCGCCGTCCACCTTTGCGGCACGCGGAAGCACGGCCGGCCGTGGCGAGCGTAGCCGCCGTCGGCGGCGACACGCGCGATGGGGCATACAGCGGCGATGTGCGGGTGCGTCCGCCGAGCGATCGCCCCGTGGGACGTTCACGCCAGCTCGACGATGAAGACCTGGTTATAGGCCCGGCCGCCGTGGAAGACGGGGCGGACGTAAGCGATTCTCGTTCCGTCGGGCGAGAAGACGCAGGCCTCGGGGCGGGGGGCGGACTCCGGCGGCTCGCGTGGCGTCAGCCGGCGGGTTCCGCCGCTGGCGACGGTCGTGAGGCAGACGCTGCCGTCGCCGACGTAGGCGATATGGGTTCCCTGCGGATGCCAACTGAACGCGCTGGCGACATCGAAGGGATTGTGCGTTACTTGCTCCGGCTCGCCGCCGTTGGGCGAAACGGTCCAAAGCTGGACTACGCCGCCCTGGTCGCGCATCAGAAAGGCGATCCGCGACCCCAACGGCGAACTGCGAACCCAATGGCGCGGACCGGCGACGCCCGGATGGCGGCGGTCGGCGGTGAACGTGAGTCGCCGCTGCGCGACCCCCGCCGGCGGGGCCGGCCGCCGAACGGACGTCCCCTCCAGCGGCGCGTCGCCGGGGCGGGTAAGGTCGTCCGGCAGGTCGACGATGAACACTTCGCTGAGCGGCCTACCCCGTGCATCGAGCACGTCGCCCAGGAAGGCGATGGCACGCCGCTGGCGCGTGCCGTCGGCCCGCAGGTATCCGGCGGTTCCTACCCAGGCGTCCCCCTCGGCGCGGCCGATTTCATCCGACCCCGGCTGCGGACGATTCGACGTCCGCGTGACGAGCACCGAGAAGAACTCGCCGTCGTGGTTGCGGGGGTGCGTCCGCGGCACGGCGACGGGGCCGGCCGGGACCGATACGCCGACGTTCCGCTGATTCAGATCCGCGTCGGCGGTCCGGTCGACAGCGGCGCCTTGGTCGTCGAGCTTCGCCTCAGAGGGCCGCTGGGCGTGCAACTCCGCCAGCACGTGGTCTTCGTAGGTGAAGCTGACCCACTGGCCGTCGCCGCTGAACACGTGAACGTGCGACCCGCCCCGCAGCGCGCCGGGAGTGAAGGGGGGCGTTACGTCCCGGGCGTCGAGATTCCGGCCGGCGCCCGGTCGGCTCGCGTCCACGATCACCCCCCGGCGATGGTAGGGGGCATATTGCCAGTTCGGCGTCGGACGCTCCGGCCCGTGGATGAACACGACGCGGTCGTCCGCCGGGCTGCAGGTGGCCACGCCGCAACAGGCGCCGTCCTGCGACTCGTACAGGATTTCGACATCCCCGGTATGCGCGCTGACCCGCTCGATGCGCGTGCCGTCGAAGACGCTTCCGGCCGGGTCGCTGCGGACGTCGTATACGATCCAGCCGCCGTCGCGCGACCAGACCCCGACGTTGGTGAGAATATGACCTTGCGGCTGACGGGTAAGTTGCCGCTGGTGCATGTCGCGTCCTGCCATGGCGTCGGCGGCGGGGCGAAGGGCAGGCGGAAAGCGTCAGCGCCGAAGGCGGCGAGCCAGCGTCAGGGCTTGTCGGTCAGGTTGAACACGAACGGCTCGTTCCCTTCCGGCTTCACTTCGACGGACAGTCCGCTGGTATTCAGCATGGCGTACCGCTGCGGAATCAGCAGCCTTCCCAGCGACTGCTCGCCGGCGCTCCGCGCGGCCGCCTTCGCCGGGTCCTGGCTCTCGTAGCAATAGATGGCCACCTGGTTGCGGCCGATCCGTGCGCCGTCGCCCGGCTCGTAGGTGCCCAGCACGAACGTGCCGTCGGGCTGAATCTCGGCTTGCGAGGGTTGGCCCCCTTGCTCGTGCTGGAACATCACCGAGCCGAACTTCAGCGGCTGGCCGTTGTACAGGACCTTCCCCTGCGCCGGCGCAAGTTCCGCCTCCTGGCCGCAACCCAGCAGCCAGCACAGGGCGAGTGCCAGCAGCGGCAGGGCGAGCCGCGACGGCGATTGAAACCCTTCGGCGCTAGAGTCCGGCAAGGTCGCCTCCGTCGGCCGTCGCCAGGGCGTAGTAGGCGTCCAGGTCGATGCCGTCGGCGATGACCTGAACGCTGCCGTCCACCATCGTGAACTGGGTCACGCCGGGATGGTAGCTGCCCATCGGCAGATGATTGAAGTCGATCGGCGGCCGGTTCACCTGGATATTGGGCGTAAACTCGACGACCTTCATCGAATAGGGAGCGTCGAGATACCCGCCCAAATACCAGGGCCGCACGTTGCCGGGCGGTTCGTCGCAGCCGCTCGCCAACAGGCAATTGCGGTGAATGTACTCGCCGATCAACAGCGTGTTGCTCTGGCCGTCGGTGATCTCCGATCCTTTTCGCTCGCGACCGCGGAAGGCCTTGGCCTTTTTCTTGTTGGGGCCGATTTCAAAGGCGAACACGCCGTTCTTGGGAATCGGGCCGAACGCCGACGGCACGTAATCTTCCGTGGCGTTCAGTCCCTTGACCGTGGCGCCGGCGATGCCGTTGTAGGTCAGCAGGGCGCCCTCGTCGTAGCCGTACTGGCCTTGCGCAATGGGCGGATCCTGCCAGCTTGGGCAAATCAACGTGGCGAGCACGACGTTCTTCGCCGGATCCGTGTACGGCGTCCCGGTGTACTCGAACTGGATCTGGTCGTAAATCTGCGCCTGCTCCATGTGCGGCAGGATGGAGGTGAAGACGTGGCGTTTGTTGAAGTTGACGTTCGCCCAGTCAGGCTCGCCGGCGTAGCCCAGCGGCAGCGAGTCGTTGTTGGACGACATGTAGTTCTGAACGCCCAGCCCCATCTGCTTGAGGTTATTGCTGCACTGGGCTCGCCGCGCCGCCTCGCGGGCCGCCTGCACGGCCGGCAACAGCAGCGCGACCAGCGTGCCAATGATCGCAATCACGACCAACAGCTCCACAAGCGTGAAACCGCGCCCGATCGGGCGACGCGCTGCGGCGTTGCGGGTTGCGTTGTTCATATCCTCCTCGTGAACCGTGTCTTTCCCTCATGGGCGTCCGTGGCAGGCCGCGCCGAATTACCGAGCCGCCAGGGTGCGCGGGTCGCCGCGGTCGTCGGCCCGGCCGAAGCCGAATCGCCGCCGCCGGACGGCTTCGCCGGTACGCTGTTGTCTCTAAGCCGTCGATTGAGCGACTGTGCCCCGGCCGTTCGTTGAGCGGCGGCTGCGGGTGGTGCGCGGCCGCCGCTAAGCTACCATTTCAGCGCCCGCGACGGCGCCGGCCCCACAGGCCCGCCGCGGCCGATGCTAGCAGCAGTCCCGCGGCCGGCTCCGGCACGGCGGCTATGGCCGAGCCGCTCGGCGCGGCGCCAAACTGGGTCTTCCAAACGTCCAAATCGGCGGCCGTCACGTCGCCGTCGCCGTTAGCGTCGCCATTGGGCTGGGTCGTGCCCGTAGCGCCGAACTTGCTTTGCCAAATCAGGAAGTCGTTTCCGTCGACGGCGCCGTCGCCGTTGAAATCGGCGTTGTCGGCTGTACCGGCGTCGAGCGTGAGCTGAAACGCCTGGATGCCGTTGTTGGTGCTCATGGCGTAGATCGTCGCCACGTTGCCGGCGATGGCGCCAAACCGCACCTGGCCCGTGCCGTTGACGTTCGCCTCTTGAATCTGGCCTTCCGGCAGAATGCTCCCCTCGATGATCTTGCGCTCGGCCAGCGGTGCGCTCAGGTCGGTCAAATCATACACGAACAAGCGGGCCCGGGCCTCGGGGCTGGTATTGTCGGGGCTGGCCTCCACGATCGCCAACAGCGGTCGCCCGTCGACCATGGCGAAGTCCATGGGGCGGAGCGAAGCCCCGTCGGTGTCGAAGCTGCCAACCAGCGTGCCGGTCGAGCCGGTCACGTCCACCACGTGGGCGAGCGTCCCTTGCTTGCCGATGACCGTATCGCTGTCGCGGAAGGTGAGCCCCAGGCGGAAGTCGCCGTCGGCGGGCGGATTGGTCGCGACCGAGATATGCGTGCCGGTGAAGTCCGTCCCGTTGGCCGTCGTGAACAGCGCGAAGCTGTTATCGCCGGTGGCCGCCGTGGCGCCGTAACCGGCCGCTAGCCGGGTCGATGCGCCGGTGCCAATGACGTCGAGCGTGTCGCCCAGGCGGGCGTCGGCCAGCGTCGGCGGGTTCGACGAAGCGCCTCCGCCTTCGTAGGCGACGGTCGGCTCGGCCGATTCGTTGGCCCAGCGGTAAATCTTGAACGTGGACGTATCGGTGTCGGTCGCCAGGTTCGACACGTAGATGGCGCCATCGTCGGCGGCGGCGGCCATATTGGTGGTGAACAGTCCGCCCGTGACGATGCCCGTCCCTTGGTTCAGAAAGCCCTCATCGACGCCCGTTTGGCCGTCGAGGATCCGCAGGCCGTTGCCGGCGTTGCTGCGGCTGACGAGGATCAGGTTGCCGGTGACGGGGTTATAGGCCAGACCGCGTTCGAGATTGGCGGTGGTGTTGGGAAAGGCGGCGCTACCCAGGTAGTCGTACTGGCCCGATACCAGCGTGTCGACTCCCGGCGTATCGCCGGCGAGGAGCTCTCCCGGCGCCCGCCAGCCGTCGCCTCCGCCGAAGGTCGCCAGCGGGGCGAGCGTCGCCGCCGCCGCGGAGTTGACCAGCCACGCCCCGGCGACCAGCGCCGTGCCCAAGGCGTATACACCCAAGTTAAACCGCGATCGCATAGGAGTCTTTATCCGAGTTGTGGACGGTCTTGTAATTCGCCATGACGCCAGCATGGAACGGCCGGGCCGCAGCAACAACCCCCCGCTGCGGGATAACGCAGCCGCGGCAGGACGGGCGTTGCGTGTGTGCCGTTCATCGGCAGCGTGTTTCCCCTAGAAACCAGAAACGCCGCCGACGAGTTACCGGCCCGTCGGCGGCGCGATATTGCCGATCCCGCTACAGTCCCGCGGTCCGTTAGCCGAGCCGCCGCCGGCAGGCCAGCGCCAGGCCGCTGCAAGCCAGCAGCACCAGGCTCGCCGGCTCGGGTACCACGGTGAACGCCTGGATGCCGTTATTGGTGTTCAGCACGTACAGGCGGAACTGGCCGCCGAAGCGGCCGAACTTCAGGTCGCCCGTGCCGTTGCCATTGGCCACCGGGGCGACGGAGGTGGTGAGATTCTGCGTGTCGAGCAGGATGGGGCTGTCGGGATTGGCGATGTCGTACAACCGCACGTCGTTTATGGCGCCGACGCCGCCGGTGGGAACGATCACCTGCACCGTGGCCAGCAGGTCGTTCGTTCGATCGACGGCCAGCGGCGCTTCGCCGGAAACGACAAGTTCGGCCAGGGCCGTCTGCGTGGCCGTGCCCGCGGCGAACGTGGCGACGATCGCCTCGCCGCCCGAAGCCTGGCGTCCGATGACCGTGTTGGCGTCGACGAAGTCGATGCCCAGCCGCAGGGCGCCGTTGGCCGGCTCGACGCCGACGAAATCCTGCACCGCGGCGCTGTAGGCCAGGCCGTCGGTCGTGGTCAGCACCACAAAGGCGTTGTCGCCGGGATTGCCGGGCGCCGTCGCGGAGTTGCCGCCGGTGACGATGCGGGTGTTGGCGCCTGAACCGATCACCGCCAGGTCGTCGCCGATGCGGATATCGGCGCCGTTGGCGACCGGCGAGGCGCTGGAGTCGTAGGCGACGGTCGGAAGGGAGGCCTCGGTGGCCCAGCGATAGACTTTGAGGACCGAGGCGTCGGTGTCGCCGTTGAGGCTGGCGGCGTAAATGACGCCGTCGTCGTCCACGTCGACCATGTTGAGCGGGAAGGTGCCGCCGGTGATGCCGGTGGTGTCGAGCGATCCCACCAGGGCGCCGGTGTCGCCGTCAACGATGCGGACGAACGTGCCGCCGTTGCGATCGACGACGTAGAGATGGTTGTTCTTGGCGCTGTACGTCATGCCGCGCTGCAAGTTCGCGCCTTGCAGAAAGGTCGCTTCCGATGGCGCCAACCAACCGTCGCCGCCGAAGGTGGTCAGCGCCGACAGCGGAGCGCCCGGCGACGGCGCGGCAGTGAGCAGGATCGCCCCAAGCGCGATCCCGCCGCTGAGAAGAGACTTCATTAGCTCGCCCTCCAGGTGAAAAACAGCAAAGGTTCGATGAGCCGCTGCGCGGGCGCAGCGCAGGCCCCCGGGCCCGGCGGCGCCCCTACGTCCCGTCCATCCTAATAGCCAGTTCGGGCCCGTGCAAATGTCCGGAGCGTAATGTTTTCCCCCATTTGCGCAACCGGCACTGGCCTTCCCGGCGGTTGTGGTATCCTGCAGCACTACTGGGCGACCGCCGCGCGACCGCCGGCCGCCTGCTTCCCACCAGGAACCCGCCCGTAGTCGCCACGGCTAGTTTTTCCGCCACAGCCCTGGTTTCGGCTAGAGCATTTAGCAGTCGGGCTTGCCCGGCTACGGCCCGCAAGCGGGCCGGCTACATGTCGTACCCCGAAGAACGGCTATGGCGCAGCACTGGTTTCCGCGGCCCCCTGCCGGCGGCGCTATCCGGCTGGCCGCCGCGCCAGCGGAGCAGCACCGCCGCCCCGCTCAGGTAGCGGACCGCATCTTTTGTGAAGGAGTAACGCCCCGATGGGCTGTCACCGTTTGACGTTCTACGCTTCGCTTGTCGCCCTGGCCCTGGCCGCCGTGCTCGGCCCCGCACGACCGGGGCTCGCCGCCGATCCCGCACCCCAGTCCGAGCCAGATGCCCTTGCGTTCGACGTGATCATCGCCGGCGGATCAACCGCGGCCTTTGCGGCGGCCGTGGCGGCGGCCGAGAGCGGCGCCCACACGGCTCTCTTGGAACCGACCGACTGGGTCGGCGGCCAGCTTACCTCCAGCGGCGTCCCCGCGGTGGATGAGGCGTGGCACACGATCTCCGACCCCAAGACCGGCCAGCCGCTACTGAATGTGGCACGGGTGGCCCGCGATCCGGCCAACATTACGCCCAATTTCCACGCCCTGCTCCAGGGGCTCGAAGACCCGGCCCAGTGCTGGGTCAGCCGGTTCTGCTTTTGCCCTGATGGCTTCGTGCGGAAGCAGCTCCTGCCGCTCCAGCAGCAAGCCAGTAGTCGGCTGCAGGTGTTCCACAACACCGTGGTGAAGAATGTCCAGCTCGACGCGACCGGCCGGCGAATCGCGGCCATCACGGCGATTACCCGTAAGCCGACCGGGGCGAAGCACCGCGGCTTCGATCGGCTCCCCTCTCGCGACCTGGCGGACTGGTATTCGCCTGCGGACTCGCCGCGGTTCGCCAAGCAGGTCCGCCGCTTCGTGACGGCCCCCGACGGCGAGCAGACGACCGTGTTCATCGACGCCACGGAATGGGGCGAGCTGCTTGTGCTGGCCGACGCGCCCTACGTGACCGGCGAGACCATCG
>QEVI01000129.1 GCA_003576855.1 Planctomycetota bacterium | reverse complement strand
CCCGTTGAAATATTCGTTTTGCGCGAGTGCTAGCTGCGTATTCCCCGAGGAAATGCACGCTTGCAGCACGTCGGCGGGAATATTTCAACGGGCTGCTAACGCTCGGCATGGACTGGATTGCCAACCAATTTGATGTTCTCAATGTCATTTCCGGTCCTCAGAACGGCGAGGATTTAAGAGTTCCATCTGACAACTACAACGGCATTACGATCGGGAGATCAGTGACGAATACAGGCGTCTTCCGGCAGGTCGACATCGAAAACGACAATGGTTTCTTCGACGACGCGGAAGGAGACCGGGTCTCCGTTGATCTCATTGCGCCCGGAGTCGCAATTCAGATATGCCGTCCAGGAGAAGGTAACGTGACAGCAGTTGACACAGGCACAAGTTTTGCCGCGCCGCACGTTACCGGCACCATCGCCTTGCTGAATGAGTACGCCGACTATCAAGTGGAGAATTCCGGTGGTGTGCGTTGGGATGTGGATCATACGCGCAAGCATGAAGTCATGAAAGCAGTGCTTCTGAATTCGGCCGATAAACTCAACGGCGTCCATGGATCGACTCGGGACGTGCTGATGGAGGATGGCGAATCAAAGTGGACGGATTCGATTGCCTTCAGGGACGACGCCGTATCGCTGGACCAGGAAATGGGGGCGGGCCACTTGAACGCATCTCGCGCCCTTATGCAGTTTCAGAGCGGCGAATACAACAACGGCGAGTCCGTACCAAACATCGGTTGGGACTATGGTGAAACCGGTGGGCAAGGAACTACGCTCAGTTATCCCCTGGCCAACAACTTCGGCGGCGGGTTTGTGGCGGTGACGCTGGCTTGGGACCGTAAGGTCGAAAAGTTTGGGGGGATTGATGACACTTACGATCCATCGAACACATTTACGCCAACGCCTTTTCTGGACGACCTAGACGTGTTCATCTGCCCGGTCGGATGGACAAATCCGTATACGGACCAAGTCGCCATGTCCGTCACGTCCGACGACAACGTGGAGCACATCTTCAAAGCGATCGGTCCAGGCCGTTTCGAGATCGTGGTTCGCCAAGCGGGCGGCGTCGATACGGACTTCGGTCTGGCATGGTGGTTTGGCAACCCGGCTGCGCCCATTCCTGGCGACTTCGAGGAAGACGGCGACGTGGACGGCGCCGATCTCGGTAAATGGAAGACGAGCTTTGCGGTCAATAGCGGTTCTGACGCGGACGCCGACGGGGATAGCGACGGCGCGGACTTCCTAACGTGGCAGCGAAACCTCGGCCAGATATCCGCCGTTCCGGCTGCCGTGCCCGTCCCTGAACCGGCGTCGTGGTCGCTAGCCTCCGTCGCCATTGCGTTGTTTGGGAGGCGGCACGCAATGTTTCGCAGTCTAGCCTGTTGTTTTGCGGCGATTGCGGTTCTCGCCCATGGCACTTGGGCGCTCGCCGCGCCGACGGCGATCTACAACCCCGAAACGGGGAACCTGCGGCTAACCAACGACGTGGCGTCAATGGCGTTGGCGTTCGATTCCTTTTCGCGGCAAGCGTATACGTCGAACCTTGCCGGTTTTACGATCACGCAGACGCTGCCCAGTGGCGCCAAGTTCGATCAAGGGGACTTGCCGTGGGCGTTTGCGCTCTTGAACCTGCCCGCCGGGTCCTTCGACATAGGCAACGTTGTCGTGCCATTCACGCCGCCATCGGACTTGCGGCTGTTCAGTTACGCCACGCTTCCCGGCAGCCCTATATGGGGTTCCATTTCCGTCGTGGAGGGAGACAACGGACCCAGCCTCGATCAGACGCCGACTAAGTCCGATCCCAACGCTGGCCCCTCCGCAACTGAGCCGCCGTCCGGGCAGTCTAACGCACCCGTTCGACCTGTGACGAATACGGCGCCTGCCTCGCGACCCGCGCACGACCCGTTCGCCAAGGCGCCGGCGGCGGCGCCGGAAGCAACGGTTTCGGTGTCGTTCACGTCAAAGCGGCGTGCAGTAAGCGCGGAGGAAATCGCCGCCGGCGTTCCTGTGGGGGTCGTCAATGATTTCTTCGTGACGTCGGCGACGGACATAATCGGCATCCGTGACGTGGAGGTCCATGGCGCCATCTACCAGAGCAGGTATGGCGTTGATTATCGAGCGCCAAGCGCGAAGCTATTGAAGCACTTACCAGGTATCTCTGCCGATTCGTTCCTAACGACGCCTGGGCAACCCTATGTCGTGGGAAGCTACGCGAATAGCCTCTCGCACGCCGATACTATCTGGTACGACTACGATACGAGCAGGCCGCAGACCGACTTTTTGTTCGCTCGGCTGACGGTCGCGGAGGCGGGGCGTTTTGCCGGCACGATGGCCGTTGCGGGGCCGTCGGGGCCGGTGTACGTGCCGTTTGATTTTGAGCTGTCGGCGGGTTCGCTTGATTCATCGCCCAATAGGATGCGCGCTTTGGCCGCTGCGGCGCCGGAGCCACATGCCGGCCTGTTGCTGGCTATCGGTCTGTCAGCAATGCTTCGCCGCCGTCGTCCGCGAGGGACTGCGCCAGGTGCGACGTTGAGTCGCTAACCGCAGCGAAGCGTAAGTCGGGCCGTGCGTCAGCGCGTACGTTTACCATTGCCGCGCATTGTCGCGTTGGTTGGGGATGCGTGGCATCATCTGTTCGCCCGCTTTCCCGACCGGCCGCCGTGAAACTGCCGCCGATACGGGGTATCATTGCTTGTACGGCGGGTCGTGTGCCGGGTTACCCGGCCGAGGCGCGCCAGAGCCGCTGGCGGAAAGCGTTGGCGCGAGGCGGTCTTAGTGACGCCGGGTTTACATCTCTCACGGCCTTCTCGACTAGCATTTGGGCTGCAGCTATGAACGACGTCTTGCGAACGATCGTCCGGAATCTGTCCACGTTGGCCGTGCTGGCGGCCGCCAGCGCCGCGGGGGTCGCCGCTCGCGGGCAGTCGAACATTCCGGCCCCGCCGGCGCCGAAGGCGTTGTCGCTTACGACCAAGGACAACGTCCAACTGCGAATCACGTACTATCCGAGCAACGCCGGAGTCCAGGCGGTTCCGGTCGTCATGCTGCACGACTTCAACGAGACGCGGGCGGTGTTCGATCCGCTGGCCCGCGCGCTGCAGCACCCGCGGACGCCGGAAGGCGGTCCGGCGAAGGTCGCCTCGCGGGCCGTGGTGACGGTCGATCTCCGCGGCCACGGCGAGAGCAAGACCGGCGTCGCGCCCGACGGCAGCCCCGTGGAACTCGACGCGGCAAGGTTCCAGGCGGCCGACTTCCAGGCGATGGTCGCCCTCGACATGGAGGCGGTGCGGGCCTTTTTGCTCGACGAGAACGACGCCGGCAAACTGAACCTCAACAAGCTGTGCGTGCTGGGGAGCGGCATGGGGGCGAACGTGGCGGTGCTGTTCGCCGCCAACGACTGGGCGATGCCGCCGCTGGCGGTCCGCAAGCAGGGGCAGGACGTCAAGGCACTGGTGTTGCTGTCGCCCCGCTGGCGCGAGCGGGGGCTGTATCTCAAGGACGCCTTCGCGTTTCCGCCGGTCCAGCGAAATATCTCGTACCTGCTGGCCTACGGCATCGAGGATCGCAACGTGACGGCGGATTGCCGGAACATCGAACGCATCCTGTCGAAGTTCCATCCCGCTGTGCCGCCCGACCGGGCGCCAACGGATCAATCGCTGTTCGTCTTCGCGCTGCCGACCAACTTGCAGGGCACTCAACTGCTGACGAGTCGCGCCTTCAGCGTGGGTTTGAGAGTCGCCGACTTCATCGAGGCCCGGCTCGGTCGGCAGGATTTCCCGTACATCCCCCGGAAGAAGAAATAGCTGGCAGGGCTCACAAGGGACCGCTGCTGCGACGAGCCAGGTTTCCCGCCGCGGGCAATGCGCCTGCCCGCTCAGACCGGCGGCGCGCTACTCGGCGCTGGTCGGCGGCGGCGGGATCCGCAGCTCCGCGCCGATGGGCAGCAGGTGCGGGTTTTCGATCAGCCGCCGATTGAGGTCGAAAATTTCCAGCGCCCGCGTTTCGTCGCCCAAGTAGCGCTTGGCGAGCCGTTCGAGGCTGTCCCCCTCGTGAACGACATGGATCCGCTCGATCGGCCCCGGTGCGGCAGCGCCGCGGTCGGCAGCCAGTTCGCCGGCGTCGATGGGCCCGGCTAAAGTTTCCGCCGTGCGGGCCCTGACGAGCGTGGCCGCGACGGCGGGTTCGTTGTCCGTCGCGATTGGCAGCGCTGCGCCCAGGGGGGCGGCGGCGGCCAGTGAGGCGGAACTCTCAGGCGGCGAGCCGGCCAGGGGCGCCGCGGCCAACGGCAAGCCGCCGACGATCGCCGTGGATGGCCGCTCGTCCTGGAGCCGCAGCGGCCAGGAGACGACCAGACCGGCAAGCACGACGGCCCCGGCAGCGACGAGCTTTCGTGTGCGCGGCCCCACGGCGAGCCTCCGAAGAAGCGGCTGCCGCGCGCGGGCCATGCCGCGCGACGACGGCCGCTCGTAATCTTGCATCGGCAGCGCGGCGCCGTGCCGTGGAGCACCGAGACGGCGGCCGCTTCAATCGCTGCAACCGTCGCGGATGAGGCGGATCGATCAATCGAAAAAAAGCCGGCTGCCGCAACAGCCGGCCCTCTTTGCCGTTTGAATGGGGGCGTTGTTCGCTTACGCGCGGGCCGGGGCCGTCGGTACGGCGGCCTTCGCCGGCGCGGGGCGTCCCTCGAAACGCTCCATCAGCCACATCAGCACCGGGTTGGCGATAAAGATAGTGCTGTAGCAGCCCGCGACGAAGCCGACCAGCAGTGCAAAGGCGAAGGCGTGAATCCCCTCGCCGCCGAAGATGTACAACACGACCGTGCTGACGAGCGTGGTAAACGACGTGAGGATCGTTCGAGCGAGCGTCTGGTTGACGGCCAGATTGACCATGTCGCGGGTCAGCCGCGGGCTCTTCCCCTTGATCTCGCGGATGCGATCGAAGATGACGATCGTGTCGTTGAGCGAGTAGCCGATGATCGTCAGGAACGCCGCGACGAGCACCAGGTTGATCTGGAACTTGTCAATCATCAGCGCCGAGGCCAGCGGCGGCACGGCTTCGACCACGTAGGACGACAACGCCACAAAACCGAGCGTCACCAGCACGTCGTGGATCAACGCCACGACGGCGGCGATCCCGTAGAACAAGCCGTGGAACCGGAACCATACATAGCCGATGATGCCGATGAGGCACAGGACAATGGCCGCCGTGGCGTCGGCGGCCATCCGTCCGGCGACGCGGCCGCCGATCTTGTTCGACAGCGGGAACACCGGCTTTTGATTCGTCGAGGCTTGCAGCAGGTCGAACACCTGGCGGGCTTCCGACTCCGGCAACGGCAACTTCACGTTCCAGTCCTCGTACGAGCGGATGCTCCCTTCGCGGTAATCGGGATTGCTCAGTTCGAACGATGCGTCCGCGTGTCCGGCCGCCTTCAGCGCGTCCTGCAGCAAGTGCGACAGCGTGTCGAAGCTCACGCCGGAACTCTCGCCGGACTCGCCCGCGACGGCGAACTTGATCCGCGCCGATGTGCCGCCGGCGAAGGCGTCGCCCGTCTCGGCCTCTTCGGCGCCGGTCATTTCGCTCGGCCCCGTTGAACCGGCGGGCGACTCGGCCGGCGGCGGCGAGCCGGCGTTGTCAGGCGCGGCCTCGGTCGAAGGCGGATTCACCGTCGCCTCGACGCCCGACGCCGCCGAGCCGTCGCTGGTCGTCGGCGGCTGGGCCGGCGGTTCCGACGCGCCGCCCTCGGCTGGCGGCGCGGCCGCCTCGTCGTCAGCCGCGGCGGTCTCCGTATCGCTGGTGCCGGGCTGCTCTTGGAGCAGCGCCACGTAGGAAATCGGCGACAGTCCGGCCGCCAGCCAGTGCGTTCGTCGCGGCTCGAGCCAGCTTGTCGCCCCGGCCGGCGCAGGTCCGGGGATGGGTTGCACGTTTTCGACGTCGACGCGGTAGGTCTGGAGTTTGTCGCCCAGGGCCTTGGCGATCATCCCTTCCACGGCGACGACGTCGTCGTTAATCGTCGTTACCGTGTAGCGGGTTTGCGAGTCGCCCACGGCCACAAGCGAGAGGTTCTGATCGCGCAGCGGGCTGCCTTGCAGCGTTTCAAAGACTTCCGCGTAGGGCGTCCTCTCCTTGAGCACCATCGTAATGGAACTGCCGCCGGTGAAGTCGATGTCGAGCATGTCGCGGCCGCGCAGGAAGGTGAACGCCAACCCGACGCCGATGACCGCCAGCGACGCCGTGATCCAGACATGCCGCCAGCCGAGGAAGTCGAAGCGCGTTTCCGGAATGAAATGACGCATCGACATCTTCGTCAGCCAGCGGCGGCGCTCGGCCACGTCGAACACCAACCGCGTGAGGAACACCGCCGTATAAACGCTCATGGCGATGCCCAGCACCAGCGTAATGCCGAAGCCTTTGACGCTGTCGGGAGCGATCTTGTAGATCACGATGCCGGTTATGAGATTCGTGACGTTCGAGTCGATGATCGTCGTGGACGCGCGGTTGAAGCCGTTGCGGATCGCCATGCGCAGCGCCGCCCCCCGCTTGAGCTCCTCGCGAATGCGCTCGTAGATGAGCACGTTGGCGTCCACCGACATGCCGACGGTGAGCACCAGCCCGGCGAGGCCCGGCAAGGTGAACGCGGCCTTGATGAGCACCATGCAGCCGAGGATCAGCAGCATGTTCGACGCCAGGCCCAACCACGAAATGATGCCGGCCCACTTGTAGTAGAACACCATGAAGGCGGCGACTAGCACCAGCGAAATGGTCAGCGCTCGTTTGCCCCGTTCAACGGTGAGCTGTCCGAGCGTGGGGCTGATCTGGGCGCGGCTGATGGGGGTCTTGTTGAGCGACGCCGGCAGGCTGCCGGCGTTCAAAATGCCGACGAGGAACGTCACCTCCTCCTCGCTGTCGAGCCCTTCGATAATGCCCTGATCCGAAATCACGGCGTTCAACAACGGCGCCGACAACAGGCGATTATCCAGCAGAATGCCGAGGTTGTACTTCTCGCCCGAAGGGTTCGGCTGGTGCGCGGCGGTAAGCTGCCGGAAGCGGAAGGCCCCCTGGGCGTTGAAGACGAAACTCACCGCAGGCCGGCCCATTTCGTCGGTCGAGGGCGCCGCCGAGCGGAGATACTCGCCCGTCACGTTCAGATCGTCGTCGGTCATCACCAGCGCCTGCGGCCGATCGCCGACGACGCGCACGACCAGACCCATCGCCTCGGCTCGGTCAGGCGTGCCGAATTGCTTCTGGTCGTATTCGACCCAGCGGGCGACCTCGCGATTGTTCATCCGCACGATGTTCTGCCCCGGCGGCAGCTCGCGCGCCCGCTGGATGGCGGCCTGGTGCTTGGCGAAGCGGGGCGACGCCGTGATGCGGAACTCCAGCACGCCGGCCGTATAAATTCGCCGTTCGATGGCGGCGAGTTCCTGCTCGTCGGCCTTGGGAATGATGATCTCGATCTGGCCGTCGCCAAACTTCTTGATCGACACTTCCTTCGTCCCGGAGGGGTCGACGCGCTCGGTGAGGGCCTTGATCAGGGCCGCCATCCGCTCGTCGGCGCTAGCGCCCGCCATGCCCGGCCTCGCCGCCTGGTCCTCCTCGGCGTCGACCGGCGCGTCCTGGCCGGCCGCCTCGGCGTCCTCGCTGGCTGGCTCGTCGCCGGCCGCCTGGCCGTCGGCGCCGGCCTCCGGCTGGACGGCGCCGGGGTTCTCGACTTCATAAATCAGCGTGATCCCGCCGCTCAGGTCGGGTCCGAGCTTGATTTCGCCCATGCCGATGATGACGGCCGCCGCCCCCAGCGAGCCAAGCGCCAAGGCGAACTTCCAGCCGTAGTCGGGCATCCGCAGCCGCTTCGCCAGAAAACTCCCCACGAACATGGGGACGACGAACACGGCGATGACGATCGCCGCCTTGCGGATTCCCTCCCAGGTAACGCCCTGTACGTCGGCCGATGCCGGGGCTACCTGGTCGGCCTCGGCGTTGCTCCCAATGGCGGCGTCCTGCGCCAGCGACGGCAAGGCCCAGGCGGCCAGTACGACCAACAACGCCGCCTGAAAAACACGACGATGGCCGGCGAGCCGGCGAAGTGGAGAAACACGTACCATGATTCTTCTGCGACGATCGGTTGAAGCCTGCGTGCTCAGCGGAGCGTTGCTCCGCCGCGTATCCGGCCAGTTGTGCCAATGGAAATGTTGAATGCCTTCGGCCCGGCTGATGCCCTGATTAACCGGGCTTCTCCTCGTTGTTTATGACCTGTGCAATCGCCGACGCCCCGACGCGGAGCTTGGTTCCCGTCGAATCGTCGACGCGAATGGTGACGATCTTGGCGTCGCGCTGGACATTCGTCACGACGCCATGGATGCCGCCGATGGTAACCACGCGATCGGTTTCCTTGAGGTTGTCGATCATCGTGCGGAACTGTTGCTCCTTGCTCTTCTGCGGTCGCAGGATCAAGAAATAAAACAGCACCATGATGAGCACCAGCGGCAGGAGCATCCCATCCAGCGGCGAGGAGGCCGGCGGGGCCGGCTTGGCCGGCTGCTGAGCCGCCTCGGCCAAAAGCTGCACAGGCTGAAATTCAATGCCGAACACCTACTTCACTGCTCCGGGAGTCGCGCTAGCCGCTGGAGAGGATTGCCGCCTTGCAGCCCGCTAGTCCGGGTGGTCGCCGTCAGATCAACGCGACCGACGCCAGGGAGGAGCAAGGCCGTCCGTAGCGTCCTTGCGCAACCGGTTCGCCCCCGCCGCGGCTACAATCGCGATATCATAAGTCTTAGCGCCGCAACGAACAAGGGCGGGTATACGCACGGCAGCAGGCAGGGTCGGCGGCCCGCGGGGGGCATGCTTGGGGGGGCCGCTCCGGCCGCTCGTTGAGCGGCGGCTCATGACGCTCGGTGCGGCCGACAACGCTCGCGCGGTAGCCGCGGCTCAACGAGCCGCTGGAGCGGCCAACGCACCAGTGCAAGTTCGTTCAGTCGGCGGACGTCGCGTACCGCGCGGCATCGCCGCGGTCCAGCCCGCCGTCAGTGCGACTCGATGGAACTTGCCGGCGCGCTTACCGCAAAAAGACTCCGTCGCACCGCGGTCGGCCCTTTCGGAAAGGATCCTCCAGGAGCTACTGGCGCCCACGGTGCATCTCGGCTGTCGCCGGCGTTGCCACCGGCGGTTTGACTCGCCATGATTACTTGCACGTTTTCCTCGTCCTGCCCAGGGAGCTTCCCGGAATGTCGCGCCGCGCCGTTTACACCGGATCGTTCGATCCGATTTCCCTGGGGCACCTGAACGTCATCGAACGCGCGGCGAAACTTGTCGACGATCTGATCGTCGGCATCGGACAGAACATCGACAAGCAGCCCCTGTTCACGGCCGAGGAACGCATCGAACTGATCGAGCGGGCGACGGCCCACATCGCGAACGTTTCGGTCAAGACGTTCTCCGGCCTGGCGGTGCGATTCGTCCGCCAGTGCAACGCGCGGGTCATTGTGCGGGGCGTGCGTTCCCTGGGAGACATCGAGTCGGAATTCACGATGACGCTCGCCAACCGCAAGCTCGACCCCAGCGTCGAGACCGTCTTTTTGATGGCCGACGAGGAATACACCCACGTCTCCAGTTCGCTGATTAAGCAGATCACGCCGCTGGCCGGCGACGACGAGTTGGCCCGTTTCGTCCCGCGAATCATCATCCCCGATTTGCGCGCCAAGCTGGCCCAGTAGCGGCTTCCCTGTGCGGCGGCGGTCAGTCAGGGCGGCCAGGCGCGCTGCAGGGGCGAATTGCCACGACCGGCCGCAATGGGTTAGGATGTCACGGGCCGCCTCGCCGGTTGCGGCGGTTTCCGTCTTTTCCTCAGATAGGCGTTACATGGCGCATCAACGTTCGGTCCGCGCAGCGATTGTCGGCCTCGGTTTCGGGGCCGAGTTCATTCCCATCTACAAGCAGCACCCCGACGCCGAAATCGTCGCCGTCTGCCGCCGCGACGAGGCGGAGTTGAACAAAGTCGCCGACCATTTCCAGATCGGCGGGCGCTACACTCGGTACGAGCAAGTGCTCGCCGACCCGTCGGTCGACTTCGTCCACATCAACAGCCCCATCCCCGACCACGCGTGGATGAGCATGGAAGCCCTCAAGGCCGGCAAACACGTCATGTGCACCGTGCCGATGGCCACCACCGTCGCCGAGTGCGAACAAATCTGCCAGCTTGTCGCCGACACCGACCGCAAGTACATGATGGCCGAGACCGTCGTCTACAGCCGCGAATTCCTGTTCATCAAACAGATGTACCAGCGGGGCGAACTGGGCGAAATCCAGTACCTGCAAGCCTCGCATCCGCAAGACATGGACGGCTGGCCGGCGTACTGGGAAAAGATGATCCCCATGCACTACGCCACCCACGTGGTAAGTCCAGTGTTGGGGCTGGTAGACGGTCGCGCGGAGTACGTCTCGTGCTTCGGCTCGGGGCGGGTGCGGGACGATATCCGGCAGAAGTCGGGCAATTCATTCGCCGTCGAATCGTGCCATATCAAGATCGCCGATAGCGACGTATCGGCCCACATCTGGCGGTTTCTGTACGACACTGCCCGGCAGTACCGCGAAAGCTTCGACGTGTACGGGACGAAGAAGTCGTTCGAATGGACGCTCGTCGAGGGCGAACCGCACATCATCCACACAGCCAAGAAGCCTGAGCCGGAGATTCCCCAACGGGTCGAAGTTCCGGACTTCGCCCACCTGCTGCCGGAGCCGATCCGGCAATTCACCCGCTCGATCCAGGACGCCGAGCACCTGTCGTTCATTCAAGGCGGCGGCCACGGCGGCTCCCACCCCCACCTGGTGAACGAGTTCGTGCGGGCGGTGGCGGACGATCGCGATCCGTGGCCCAACGCCGCGCAAAGCGCTAACTGGACGTGCGTCGGGATTCTGGCTCACGAATCGGCGGTCGCCGGCGGCGAGATCCGGCGCCTCCCGGCGTTTACGCGCTGAACTGGGGCGTCCGTCGTCGCCCTGCGGGTGCTAGTCGCCTTGTCGCTCGATTACACTGCATGCTGGCCGGCGGCGTTTCGCCGCTGCGTCCCGGCGGCCGATGCCGCGGCAAAGCCCGATGTGCGGCGTCGGGGTCATGCCGGATTAACAATGTTGGCGGTCTCTTTTGAACA
The DNA here is from genome assembly GCA_003576855.1 of Planctomycetota bacterium. Lineage (GTDB taxonomy): Bacteria > Planctomycetota > Planctomycetia > Pirellulales > Lacipirellulaceae > Lacipirellula. Next base: position 2,032 of record QEVI01000129.1, on the reverse strand, counting down.
GGTAGCGCGATGATGATTCGCTGCACGGTTTTGGCTATCGCTCTTTCGGCGTCGATCGCCGGCGCCCTGGTTCACGCCGAAGAGAAGCTCGCGCTCCACGTCTTCAAGACGACGCAGCTTTCCAAGGATTTTTTCTCCGAAGGCGCGACCATCGCCGATGTGAACAAGGACGGCGCGATGGACATCGTCTCAGGGCCGTACTGGTATGCGGGACCGAAGTTCCTCGAGCGCAGCGAGATTTACCCGCCCAAGGCGTACCACATCGACGGCTACTCCGACAACTTCCTGATGTTCGCCCACGATGTGAATCGGGACGGCTGGGACGATGTCGTCGTCGTCGGCTTTCCGGGGCAGGAGACGTCCTGGTACGTCAACCCGCAAGGCAAGCCGGGACATTGGCAGCGGCACGTCGCGCTGGCGGTGACCGATAACGAATCGCCGATGTTCGCCGACGTCACCGGCGACGGCGCGCCTGAACTCATTTGCATGACCGGCGGGCAGATCGGCTACGCCGAAATCCCCCAGGACGATCCGACCAGGCCGTGGAAGTTCACCGCCGCGTCCCCCAAGAAGGAGTACCAACGCTTCACGCACGGCATCGGCTACGGCGACGTCAACGGCGACGGCCGCATGGATTTGCTCGAACAAAACGGCTGGTGGGAACGCCCCCAGCAGCTCGCCGAAGGCCAGCCGTGGAAGTTCCACGCCGTGAAGTTCTCCGAGCCCGGTGGTTCGCAGATGTTCGCCTACGACTTCGACGGCGACGGCGACAACGACGTCGTTACGGCCAAGGCCGCTCACGCTTACGGCCTGGCGTGGTTCGAGAACCAAGGCCCGGCCGACGACGGCGCCGTGAAGTTCGCCGAGCACAAGATCATGGGCGAGCGGCCCGAGGAGAACGACTACGGCGTCGCTTTCTCGCAGTTGCACGCCCTGGACGTCGTGGACATCGACGGCGACGAGGTCGGCGACATCGTCACGGGCAAGCGATGGTGGGCGCACAGCCAGCACGATCCCGGCTCGCTCGAGCCGGCCGTGCTCTACTGGTTCAAAACGGTCCGCCAGGGCGGCAAGGTTCGTTTCGTGCCGTACGAGATCCACAACAATTCAGGCGTCGGCACCGGCGTGTGCGTCGGCGACGTCAACGGCGACAAGCTGCCGGATATCGTCGTCGGCAACAAGAAAGGCACGTTCGTCACGGTTCACAGCGTTAAGGAGGTCGGTCGAAACGCGTGGGATGAGGCTCAGCCGAAACTTCGCGATGGCCTAACCGAGCCGTCGCTGAGCGGGTCCGGTACGCATCCGCCGGCCGGAAGCGGCGGCGACGCGAAGGACGCCGGCGCCGCCGCGGAGGGCCAAGTTGCCAACGCCCAGGTTGCCGACGGATTCCCCGCCACCGCCGACGATGGCCGCGTTCTGAACCTCGACTTCGAGACGGGCGACCTCACCGACTGGACCGCCGAAGGGAACGCCTTCAAGGGCCAGCCGATCGAGGGCGATGCGATCAACGAGCGCCGGCCGAACGCCAGCAGCGGCCACCAGGGGCGGTTTTGGATCGGCGCCCACGAGCGAAACCACGACGGACCGCAGGGGACGCTCACCTCCGTGCCGTTCAAAGTCACGCACCCTTACGCCAGTTTCTTCGTAGCCGGCGGCGCTGGGAAAGCCCTCGGCGCGGAACTGGTCAACGCGGAAACCGGCCAGGTCGTCTTCCGGGCCAGCGGGCGCGCCAGCGATGAGTTGCGGCCGGTGGCCGCCGACCTCCGCCCGGTGCTGGGCAAGTCCATCTTCGTGCGGGTCGTCGATCGGGCGAGCGCCGGCTGGGGCCACGTCAGTTTCGACCACTTCCGCTTCCACGATTCGCCGCCGGACGTCGGCGAGCTCGCCCCCGGCGAGCGCCGCGCGGACCACTACCCGCACGCCGGTCTGCCGGGCGACGAAGCGGTGAGGGCGATGCAACTACCCGCGGGGTTCAAGGCGACGCTTTTCGCGGCCGAGCCTGACGTGATGCAGCCGATCGCCATGGCGATCG
>QEVI01000412.1 GCA_003576855.1 Planctomycetota bacterium | reverse complement strand
GCTTGCCGTCGATGGTATACTTCTTGGTCTTCGAGTCGTAGAACTCGGTGCTGGCGACGTCCATGGCGATCCAGATCTGCTCGCCCGGCTTGTAACCGGCGTTCTCGATGGCCGAGAGGATCACGCCGAAGGCGTCGGCGTTGGCGGCCAGGTCGGGGGCGAAGCCGCCCTCGTCGCCGACGGCCGTGTTGAGCTTCTTGTCGTGCAGCACCTTTTTGAGGTGGTGGAACACCTCGCAGCCGGCACGGAGGGCGTCGCTGAAGTTATCGAAGCCCAGCGGCATGACCATAAACTCTTGAATGTCGACCGAGTTGTCGGCATGTTGGCCGCCGTTGAGGATGTTCATCATCGGCGCGGGAAGCAGCCGGGCGTTCGAACCGCCGAGATAGCGGAAGAGCGGCAGCCCGCAGAAGTTAGCCGCCGCATGGGCCGTGGCGAGCGAGACGCCGAGGATGGCGTTGGCCCCAAGCTGCTTCTTGTTGGCCGAGCCGTCGAGCTCGAGCATCCGCCGGTCGACGGCGACCTGGTCGAGGGCGTCCATGCCGATCAGTTCGTCGGCGAGCTTTTCGTTGATGTTCGCGACGGCCTTGGAGACGCCTTTGCCGAGGAAGACCTTCTTGTCGCCGTCGCGGAGTTCCCAGGCCTCGTGGGCCCCGGTGCTGGCGCCGCTGGGGACGGCGGCCCGTCCGGTGGAGCCGTCCGACAGCGTGACGTCGACCTCCACGGTGGGATTGCCGCGACTATCGAGAATCTGGCGGCCGCGAATGTCAACGATCGTGCTCATGGCGGGAGGTCCTTTCGAGCTGAGGTGGGGTATTTCGGAGGTAGGCGGCGGGGCGGCGTGCGGTCGCGATCGGCGGTGCGTCTTTCGGAACGCCAATCGCAACCATCAGCCGGACGGCCACGCCCTCCGGGAGGAAGTCGGGGCGGGCGCCGCCGCGGATTCCCGGAGGCGGTGCGCCTCCGGCTGGTTGTCAGGCTGACTATGGGGAAGCGGTGCAGTTCGACGACGGCTGACCGTTATCAGCCGCCGCCGAAGGAAGCCATTTTAGGGCCTTAGAAACCGCTGTCGAGCCGCGGGAAACCGGTGGCATGGCGATTGTTTGCTTAGGGACGTGTTGGAGGCGCCGGGGGCGAGACGCCCCGGCTCGCAGTTCGTTATACCAACCTCCTAAGCTTCGATACCCGGCCCGTCGCCACCCATTCCGTGACGTAAATGTTCCCCTCCGCGTCGAAGCACGCATCATGCGGATGGACGAACTTGCCGGGAAGCCACAGCGACGGGTCGTTGCGGATGCCGCGCTTGTCGGCTTGGATCCGCTGGCTATCGTCGCCAAGGTGGCAGATTATTTCATTCTTGCCGTTCAGTAGCGTGACGCGGCCCACCAGGTCGGGGACCAGCAGCACGTCGCCGCGGACGTCGAGATTCGCCGGCAGCAGGAAGCCGTCTTGCGTGCGACGGTGCTGGCCATCGAGGGTGAACCACTGGAGGCGGGCGTTGGCGCGGTCGGCGATGACGATTAGCGGGGCGCCGGGGGCGCCGGGGTCGGAACGACCCGGCTCGCGGTCGGGACGACCCGGCTCGCTGTCGGGACGACCCGGCTCGCTGTCGGGACGACCGGGCTCGCTACGGCTATCGATCCAGATGCCGTGCGGCGTGTTGCACGTGCCGGCGGGCTTCGCGGGCGTCTCATCGGCGCTGCCGAAGCTGTTTTCGTAGTTGCCGTCGGCGTCGTAGCGGTGGATGCGGTAGCTGCCGTAGCCGTCGGCCAGCAGGAA
>QEVI01000128.1 GCA_003576855.1 Planctomycetota bacterium | reverse complement strand
GGGGGGAACCCCGGCCGATCCGCCGGCGCCAGTGCCTTCATCCGCTCATACGCCGCCGATACGTTTCCCTGTTGGGCAACCTCGACGGCCGTATTGAAATCGAGTTGCCGCGTATCGGCGCCGAGCTGCGCGAGCTTTCGTTCGAGCAATTCCACTCGCGCATAATCCTGATCGCTGCGCGCCTCGCGAACGGCCGCTTGGTAATGCGACACAGCCAGCCCCCGCCCGCGCAGCAAAGTCCACCCGGCCGAGGCCGCCACGGGCGCTAGCAGCACCAGTGCCGGCACGCCCCACGCCATACGCCGGTAGGGCCGCGTCGAGAGCCACACGAAGGCGAACCCCCCGAGCGCCGCCAGCGGTCGCCAGAGCGGCTGTGCCAGCCATACGAGCCAGCCAATCGCCCGGTCGAGGTTCAACCACTCGGCCAGCGCAACGAGCCGCCCGGCCATGCGGCCGCTGATGCCGCCGGCGGCGTCGCGAATCGACGCCGGAACTACCAAGCCGGCAAGCGCCGCCGCCAGCCGCCACACCAGCCGCACCGGCCATAGCAGGACGCGCGCCAGCGCCACAAGCCAGTGCTCGATGGACTCCAGGCCTTGCTGGTCGCGAAACATCTTGCGGGCGGCGGCAGCCACGCCGCGTTCGATCGGCCACAGCAGGGCGTCGCCAGTCCGCCGCAGGCCTTCCTCGGCCGAGGCGAAGAGTCGATGGATCAGCCGGCTCACTCGTTCAAGCATCGCTATCTGCCGGTGGAAATACCGGGTCGGCCGCTCGCCGCATCGCAGTTACCAGGGCCATGCCGCTCGGCGGCGCCGTCACCAGCCGGGATCACTGCTGAGCCTTTCGCCCGTCGCCGACGATCTTCCGGCGGAGCTCCTCGCGGGCGGCTGCCAACAACTGGCGCGCAGCGGCCCGCTGATCCTCGGCAATCGGCTCGACTGACGCGAAAAAGACCTGCACCTGGAACATCTGCCGCGTCGGCACGTAAGGACTCCGCCGCATCGCCAGCCGCCAAAGCTGGTCGAGCACCGCGCCGCTGGGCGGCGATACCGGCGCGCCGTGTTCATCGAACATCGCCCAGGCGACGAAGCCCCGCGCTCCGTCCGACTGCTCGAGATCCGCCTCGGTGATCGGCCAGGTCTCGTCCTGGCGCCCGCCCGGCAGTTTCCTGGTTTCGCGCCGCGTGACTTCCCATCCTGAGCCGCGGTAGCACACCGTCAGTTCATGCCACCCCTGCGAGAACGGAAAATCGCACGACGCCATATAAGAGCGCGCGTTTTCGTCCGTAAAGCTGTACGTTCGCGAGAACTCGCCGAAGATGTCGTCCCGTTCGCGCTGTTCGGCCTTGAACGCGGTTCTACGGAAGCCGGCCAGCGCCGAGGGGAGCGACTCGCCGTCCAGCCGGCGAGCGTCGGCCACGTTCGCCGCCGGAGCGGCCGGGTGAGCGTAGCTCCATCCCATGAACGAGAGCTGGGCCGCGCCCAACACGCTGAACGACGCAGCCAGCGTCGCGAGCATGCGCGCCTCGCCCCGTCGCGGCGTCGCGCCCGCGGCTCGATCCGCGGCCGGGGCGACCATCGGCCGGGCCGCAGCGGCCGCCCGCGCACGTGGCGCCCGCTCGTGTTCATACAGGTCTTCCGCAACCCGTTGCGGCGCCCCCCACTCGACGGCGGCATCCCAGAGGACAGCGAGCCGGCGGCCGAAGTACGGCCCGTCTCCCGCCGTGGCCCGCCAGGCCAGTTCCACCGGCGCCAAGAGGCCGGCCAGCAACTGGTCGGTCGAAAGCATGGCGCCGAACGTCACCAGGAAGACCGCCAGGCTAAGAATCTCGTGCGGGGTCCCCTCCGTCCAATCCACACGATAGTAATGCCAGGCAACGGCGATGGCGCTGATCCGCACGACGTTCATGATCATCGCCCAGAAGACGCCGCACGCCGCCAGCGCCGCGATGTGCGCCGGCGGCCGATTCCGCCACACGCCGTAGATGACGCCGCAGGCGACCACCGACATCACCGAGACGATGCCGCTGCAGGCCTCGTCGACGAACAGCTTGCGGTCGGGCAGCAGCAACATGTTGCCGCTCATCAGGTGATCGACGCCCGTCATATCCAGCAGCACGCTGCTGAGTTGGCTGCTTGCAAGCTGCAGCCGCGAAATCAGCCGTTGGTCCATTCCCAGCGGCAACGGCAGCATGAGCCACAACATGGCCCACAGGCCCCAAAGGTAGACCACCGCTCGGCGCCGGCCGACCATCACGGCCGCCGCGGCCATCAGCAGATTGAACGAAAACGCCGATAGCCAGGGGTTGTACATCGCCACCGCCAACAGCAGGACCGTCCACGCCAGCGCGGCCAGCGCGGCAGCAATGATCGCCGGGCGCCGCCCCGCAGCCGCGGCCGCTGCGGGCGCTTCCTGCCACCGCATCCAGAACATCGCCGCGACCGCGGCGATCACAAACGGAAAAAACTGCGACTGCGGCCGCGACCACTGCTGCTGGAAGAAGACGTACAGCATGGGGGCGTACGCGAGGGCGACGCCGAGGGCGGCAGCAATTACACGTGCGTGTACTCGCACCCGCGATGATTCAGTGGGTATCAATACTGCGGCAACGGTCACGTAAATGAGCGACGAGCTCGCGCGATTCATGCCAGCTCAATGGCAAACGACAAGCAATCGCCGGATTAGCCGGGCAAACTCGTTAGCTTTCTGCGGTAATAACAGGTGCGCCTGTAACCATTCGAAGCCGTGTATGTTGTGGCAGTGATTGCCTTTGCAGTTCTCGCATTTTTAAAACGATCATGTATTCGTAAATCGAGAGCAGCCGACAGTAGTGGTATCCGGCGACGCCATCGAGAATGCCGAGCTTCGCGAAATACATGTAAAGAAACCGCAGCAAAGGGCGGCATGGCACGCGAGTCGAAAGCTCTTTGAGTCCAGCGCGGCGACGGACCGGATCTGAGGTCTGAAACAAGTCCCCCCAAGGAATGCGTTTGTTGCGAAGACTCTGCACTGACTCCGCGGCCTCGCCCGTCGAGTAGAGATTATGCTTGTCAAGCCAAGCCGCAATGCCTTTGCGAAAGGTCATATGCAGAAAGTGCTCATTCAGTCTGCCAACGCTGCCGTTTGCGATATAAGTTAGATTCACCTCCCTTGCAAACTGAATGCATTCGGGGCGAAACACGCGCATGACCCAGGTGGGATATAAGCTGCTATGCTTGATCCAGCGATCCATAAACATAGTCTTGAAGCGAACACGGTAGGCTACGTGCCGCCCATCACGGACGGCCTTCAGCATTTCATCTCGAAGTTGTTCTGTCGCGATTTCATCAGCGTCGGGATTGTAAACCCAAGAGTGCTTAAACGGAAGCGTAAGCGAGTACTCTCGCTGCGACCTTTCGTTGTCAAAGGTTCGCTGAAAAACTCTGGCGCCTGCCGCAGTAGCAATATCGACGGTCCGATCCGTACTGAACGAGTCGAGAACGACAATATCGTCCGACCACTTCACCGCATCCAGGCAATGCGGCAAATTCGCCTCTTCGTTTTTTGTAAGGATCAATACCGATATCACTTCGCTTCCCGCAACACTCGCTTACGAATGAACCGGGCAGGATTGCCCGCGACGATAGACCAGGGGTCGACATTTTTAACCGCGACGGCGCACGCGCCCACTACGGCGCCTTCGCCGACGGTGACTCCCGGGCCAATATAGGCGCGGGCGCATACCCACGCTCCCGCTTTAATGTAAATGGGGCCAGTTATCAACCGCATCGTTGGATCAGTCACATCGTGGCTTGCAGTGCATAGGTAAGAGTATTGACTGACTGTGGAGTTGTTTTCAAGTACGATCTTATCGACGCTATAGCAGTCGGCGAACGGCCCAAGAGCGGTGTTGGCCCCGAGAACCAATTGTGCTGGATCCCAAATGCTGCATGAGGAGTGAACGTAACTCGTCTTTGAGACTATTGCTCCAAAAAGCCTTAGCAGCAATCTCCGCCATCCAAACAGAAACTTAGGAGAAGGTCGAAAAAAAAGAAGCCACACCAGTCGCCAGACGGCGCGACGACACTTGTGTGCAAGCGAAAAATTGTTGGCGTACTTGCTGAGATCGATCGTTGATCCGTCTTCAATCAGTGGACGTGCCGACAAGTTACGCTTCCGACGGGGACGTAATCGGAGTTGCAGAAATGCTTTGCAGGTTGCCAAGCGGAAAGCGAGTGAAGCCTTCGCTACGAGTGGCCAGCCGAGAAAGGGCATTAATAAGACGCATACCACTAGCCGCAAGAAGCGCACGACCGATTCGCGCCTGTCGTCTGAACCATGAGCGATCAAAGCAAGGATCAAACCGTACAACCCGAAATCCTGCAGTCCTGAGAGCGTGCTTTAATCCCTCCGACGAGAACACGAACAAATGCTGCGGTGGATCGTACCACTGGACTACGCCCGGCAGAAGTCTGTCCAGCCAGTCGTGACCAATTCCGGTGTCCAGATGCAGAATACCGTCAGGCTTCAAGACCCTGCGAATGGCTCGCAAGGTCTCCACGGGATGCGGCAAGTGCTCGATGGTCGCCCACATGGTTACGGCGTCGAACTTGCCCAACTCATCGGCCCTGTCCTCGATGCGTCCGCTTATGGCAGGGACGCCTAAGCGCTCTTTAGCGAACTTAACGGCCGTTTCAGAGACGTCGATTCCTTCGGCGGCGATGCCTTGTTCTCGACACGCCCGCACGAAGAATCCCTTGCCGCAGCCCACGTCCAATAGCCGCGTTACACGGCCGCCCGAGCGAACCAGGCGGACCTTTGCGGGGAAGTCCGCTTCCATTCTGGCTTCCACCTGCTCGTACTGGCCCCCGTCGACGGTAGGTAAATGAAACTTCTGGTAAAACGCAGTTAGCTCTGCATCAGAGGGCAGGGGCCAAACAAATGCGGTATGACACGAGCGGCAGCGATACATCTGGTACTGCGCCGCTGCAAAGCACGGCCATGCCGGTTCTCCGCAGAGAGAACAGTGCGTTCGGCGCGAAGCGTCATCACCGGTCAACTTTGGAACGTGAATCGGCTATGTCTCGCTAGTGTTCTACGCACGCCGGCAGCGCCCCTCCGCCGAGCAGCCAGCGGTACACCTCGGCCATCTGCCGAGCGATCTCCGGCCAGGCGAACCGCGCCTCGACCAACCGGCGGCCGCGCTGGCCCATGGCCCGCAGGTCCGTTGCGTTCATCTGCATCAGCTCGCGCAGTCCCGCCGCAATCGATGCCGGGCTGGGAGCGATCCGGATCGCCGCGTCAGCGGAAAAACCCTCGGGGAGGTTACAGGCCTCGGTCATCGCCACCGGCAAGCCGTACGACCATGCTTCAAGCACCGCCATCGGCAACCCCTCGCTGAACGACGGCAAGATGAACGCCGAGGCGCTTCGCAACAGCTCGTCTTTCGCCTCGCCGAACGTCGGACCGACGAACTCGACCGACTCGCCCACGCCGTGCTCGGCCGCTTGCCGGCTGAGCGACGCCGCATGCCCGCCGTCGTCCCATCCGGCGACGACCAGCCGCCAATCGCCCCGCTCGCTCGCCGAAAGAGTGGCCCAGGCGCCGATCAGTTCTGCGATACCTTTCTTCGGGTGAAGCCGCCCCAGAAACACCAACCGCCGCGGCGCGCCATCGAGCGAAGCCATCCGCGAGGGCAACGTCACGCCGTTGGGAATTACGGCTACGGGGTTTTTCAATCCGAACCGCCGAAAGCTCGTCTGCTCCGATTCGCATAGTGCGTGCAGGCAGCCGGCGTCCCGCAGGTGCCGACGTTCGTACATCGCCAGGGCGACGCGCTTCTTCCAACGCGAGTTGCGTAGCGCCCACGGGTCGAGCATGCCGTGCGGCGATACGAGATACGGCCGCGCCGTCCGGCAGCTCCACGCGTGCACGGCCGCCGACTGCCATTGCCATAGCCCGTGACCATGCACGAGCTGCGGATCAGCCGCTTTCAGCCGCCGCGCCAATTCCGGGGCATACCCCACTGACCGCGGGCCCACCGTTCGCGCGGTTTGGGTCCGGACGCCGGCCCACAATGGCAAGTCCTCGCCTGTGTACTGGTCTTCCAGCGCGAACGCCGTGACCTCGATCCCTTGTTGTTCGACGAGCGCTGTCGCCAGGGCCCGCAAGGCGATAGCGACGCCGGCGCCACGGCGCGAAATGGAACCGGTAACTAGCGCCGTTCTGACAGACGACCTAACCGTTTCAGCCTTTTGCAATTCGCCGTCCCATATGGCAGGTGTACTCACTTCGACGCAAAAGCAAAAGCATGTTGGTTGCCAGCGTTGATCCAACTGTGTGCAAGTACGCCAATGCGAACAACACCTGCTCACGCGCGAACCGCGCGCTGTGAAGGTACTCGCGTTCGAATCGACGCACTACAGAAGATGATCGTCCAAAGATACTTCGTACATGCTTGCCGAGAAACACGTTTACTTCATCGGTAAGTAAGGGCCCACAGGGACTGCTACGCTCCCAATCGTAAACCCACATCTGATCGTCGAACCACCGAGCGTTATTACAGCCATAGTCGCCATGTACAACGCAGCACACAGCGCCATGGGCGAGCGCCGTCTCGATCTCTGGAAACAGCTTGCCGAGAACCTCGTCATCTCGCTTCAGCTTAACAACCCACGGTAGCGCCTCTAGCTCGCTCTTGCTGAGCCGTACTGGAACGCCTGCAAACTTGTCCCGCATGGCGAGCAGCTCTGTGTCGGATGGAATTCGAGTATGGGCGGACCTGGACAGGCTTTCCATGAGGACTATATGTCCCTCTTCATGCGCGATTACGTGCCATATGCGTGGCACGTAAACCGGCAACTGAGCGGCGGCTGCGACTTCATTAATCGTGGCAGCCTCTGACATGAGAAGCCTGTCCTCGGCCAAGTTCAGTGAGATCTTCCCGAACGCGATTGGCTTGCCTTGTCCGTCGAGAAAGTGCGCGTAAAGACGCTTGCGGCACGGATCAGCAGGCCAAATGAGCGATATCGAGGCTACGTTGCCAAGCGTTTTGGCGCACTGCTCCAGGCCGGCGAATACCTCCTTCACGTCCCGTGACTGGAGCACTTCCCCGCGTGCCATCGCCGCGTCGATGCCAAGTCGACAGGCTACCATGGCGGCCATGCGAACGACCCGACGCTTTAGCGTGTGGGCATCCAGGCACAGGACGCTCGCAACCCTATTACTACGAGAGCCGATCGTGTACGCCACGAGCGGCCGATCGCCCCAGCGCACTAACCGTAGCGGATCAATCACGCGCTGGTACGGCGGTCGATGAGACAAACTCACTAACGATCCTGACAGCCTCGGCGCATGTCGCATCGACGCCATGGCGACCGTTGATAGCGCGGAATTGCGACCGCTTGGAAAAGTGCTTTAGAATATGCGTTTGCTGCCGCTGGATCTCCTCAGTCGTCAGCTCCGGCTTAGCAGCATGGATTTCCTGAGCATCGCGATCGATGTAGAGAATCAAATCCGGTCTTGGCACGACTCGCTCCAAGCAAGCTAGCAGCCATTTAGGCGTAGTGCGATAGCCCAATTGGTAGTAGTAATCGTAGAAGTACCGATCAAAAACGATCAGATTCCAACGCCCACGCATGAGCCGCAACGGCAGCCGACCAACGGCCTGATCAAGCGCGTAATAGCACGCATATGCCGCGCCGCGGATTGCTGACAGCGGCTGGATCATTCCTGAGTTCGCCGTGCCTGGCGCGGCGACCTCCGGCGCAACGTACTGTTGCCCGACGGCCTTGGCAGCCAGTCGTTTCAAGCTTTTCAATTCAGGAAGAACTCCAAAACGCGTCCGCAGGTACTTCACGTCCTTAAACGGCTTCTTAAGCAGCGAATCGCAGAGGCTCTTGGCGATGGTCGTCTTACCAGCGCCATCCGGCCCGACAAAAACGACGAACGCGCTTACGGGCTTGGCGAACAGGTGCCGCGCGCTCCTCACAGAGGAATCAATGCGCCGCATCAACGGCCGGACGCCGACTTTCGAAATTCCGTCGCGCACTGCGACGGCTAAAGCTTCCAGCGCCATCCAATTGCCGTCAGCGCACGCCGCTTGCAGATGGTTCGCCAGCGTCTCACCCACGCACGATGAAATAGCACGGCAAAAGTCGTCTGGTTCCTGGATCGCCCCCTGTTGAACGCGGCTCCGCGAATCCTCCTTCAGCCGGCCGTGCGGAATCAATTCCTTCAGTGCGGTAGTCGCCGCCTCAAACCCAAGGGAGACCGTCCAAACGCCACTCGTTGTGCGCTTACGACTGTTCAATCCGTAAGTCGCGTCAGCGAATTGACGCCCACGATACTCAAACCCGCCCAGCAAATCGATCGGCAAATACTCGCCCTCCGTTCCCGCGTCAGCCAATACGACGCAGCGGTACAGTCTCTTGGAAATCTCGCCTTGGACGCGCCAGCCATGCTTGCGGGCGACCTCTATGACGTGTGTCCTGGCCGCCTTCATCCAACGTGGGCCAACGCACACGTCAACGTCATTGCGAGTTGAGTATGGAAGGTCCTCGGCGTTTCGAGCTATCGCCCAAATAATTCCTGCGCGATTAAGAGCTTCAAAGAAATCCACCAGGAGGGCCGTAAACGCAGGATTTCGCCCATTAACCGTCGCCTGTCTAGATAACAGCATGGTTGACAATAAACTAGCCGAGGACTCCGCTAGACTGCTAACGATCCAATGCCTCGATCAACCGTTCGCCATACGCGTCTTCCGACGTATAGTCCGAGTTTCTGGCGTTGGCAGATAGCTGTTCTAGCCGACTCTGATCGTCACACAGTTCCTCAATGCGCTCTACCATCGCGGAGACGTCTAAGTTCGATACGATGAAGCCGTTAAATCCGTCTTGAACTGGTGCGCCAGCATTCGGCGTACAAATGACTGGCAATCCGGCATTGAGCGCCTCATAAGTGACTGTTGCCGAGCCTTCGCATACCGATGGAAGCAGGAAAACGTCGGCCCACGCGTAATGCTCGTGCATCGCATTACGAGGAACGACGCCGGTCATATTTACCGCTTCAGCCATCATGCGGTTTCCTTGCTCGCTCAAAACCGAAGCGCCGACGACTCGGAACACGGCGCGGCCACGCAGCCGCTTGGCGACATCATGAAGGACCGGGGCGCCCTTGCGCAACCCGACTTGGCCGACGGTCAGCACTCGAATCATGCCCTTCGCGTCACGGGGCTCTGGCCTTGCGTTCCCTCCTCGCTTGACGCCGTAGGGAACGACGACGCACTTATGCGCTGGACCACCGCATTCTGCAATGCTCTCGCGAACAAATGCCGACGCGCAAATAATCCGATCAGCGAGTTCCCACTCTCCGGCTTCTCGCTCCTTAAACCGGTTCGCGTTAGCGATCTGTTCGACGGGTAGTTGCCACCCTGGGTAACGCTCCTCAATCTCCCTCAGCAGCTTAAGCTCGACGGCAAATGGGGCAATCGTCTGTTCCAGTACTTTAAAATGGCATCGCGCGTCTGGCGACATAAACAATTCAAGGGCTGCGCCATTAAACGCGTAAATGGCGTCTGATTGCTGAAGAAAGTCTCGTTGCGTAGCCACCGCACTCGCAAAACGGCTACCGATCCAAATCCACGTCCCCACGCGGCGATCGAACGTGGTGGCCCTGTGCCGCTTCACAAAGTGCCGAATGCCGAGAAAATCAAACGTCTTAATTGCTGCCGGTGGCACGCCCACCGGTTCCCGGCACGCCAGGCGCTCCAGGTGGGCGAGCGGCATCAAAGTACGAATGCGCGCCAACAGCCAACCAAGACGGCGTGAAGCGCATATATCTGTACACAGAAATCCCAACCGGTCAGCCGCATGAAGTACCCGAGGCACTGCGTAGTGCATCCGAGCGCCCAACTGAGCTACTAGAACGCGACGCCCCATTACATCACCGATTCACCGATTCACCGATGCAGTCGTACGATTGGCAATCTCAGAAAGGCGTCCCTGTCGCACCGCACGCCAGCATCACGTCGTCGCATCGCATACCAAAAAACCGGAGCAGTTAGCACGCACACATGAAACGCGTGGAACAGAAAAAAAGACGTTGTATGAGTTATGATGTGCAACGCATCAACCGAAAGAATAACAAAATAAAACTGAAACGCGATGTCACCTCGAACGGCACGTTTGTAGCAGCAGCCGACGGCCGCTGCAACCAGTCCAAACACCAGAACTCCTGCATATCCAAACGCCCAATATGCATCGACGAACCCGGTGTTTGTTGCGCCGGCTTTTCCGACGTAACTAAAGGCACGCTCAGCGAGCGCGTCTGGGTGTAGCAGCGGGAGGTACAACGACCTTTTAAATTCTGGACCCACGAGCGTACCTGGAATCACCGACTGGATAAAATCATTCCAATAGTGAAGTCCGAGTGTGTACTCGCCAGTTTTTGCAATCGCGGCCATACGCATGGCGGCATTCTCAATTTCCGTCTTCCGATGCCGAAAGGCTTTTGTAAAAAAGTTGTCGAGGTAGTCAATTCGCGTCGAAGCGCCAATATCTAGTCCTTGCCGCGACTGAACGGTGTACCTATACTCGTGGCCGCTTGCGATAAGGAGTGGCAGTATAGCAGCGGCTGTCAGTATGGCTGCCCTAGGCACGCGCCAGCGCCGGTGAAAGTAAACGGGAAACGCAGCGACCACGAGGAACTCAAGCAGTTCGGATCGGCGGAAGTAGATCAGGATTCTCGCTAGCGCGAACGCTCCACATAGGAACGCACACGCCAGCGCAAGTCGGTTCCTCGTATGCAATCCGACCAAAAGAAGAATTGCAAATCCATAAAAGAAAAACTTTCCAAAGTAAAGATAGACGACGGGCAGCCCGGTCCACGCTTGATTCCGCGTATCTATGCCCAACCTGTGTAATTGCCAGAAAAAGAAAAGGCCGATGGCCGCCGCCGAGTACGCAAAACAGAGCAACGTACCACTGTCATACTTCAAGACCGTCGCTGGCCCAATTGATATGCCACGGGCTGCGTGGAAGGCGTACGTTATCGTTCCTAGCGCAAGGATTGCGAATAGCAGGACTCGCTCAAGGGCGCCCGCAGGCAATTCCGCGTTCCACTGATAAAGAGACAGAGCGTGTGGAAGAATAAAGCCTGCATACACAAACGCGCACAGGCTCGGAAATTGATACATTCTGTCGGGAGTCCGCATTGCCCATGCAATCATCCCGAAAACAATCGCAATCAGGGCGCCAAGCAGCAGTTCTTCCAACGTTTTTACCTAGCTAACAAATGCCTGCTTAACGGACGAAGTGTCGTGCGCTTCATGCCGGGGATAAGTTTTCCTCTTGTCAGTATGCCGAGCTGCTGCCAAGCGGTCATTGTGATTCGAGGATTTACGAACAGCACATCGCCGTAGGTGTAGGTCGAAAAGGGAAGATAGGTGAATCCGAAGTCGCGGAGTCGACGAATTATAGCGCGAATCGTCGGCCGATCGTCCGGTCGAATGAAGTCATGAAACTCCACGGAGATCTGGTTAATCCGCTGAAGCGTTTCCGGCGGGGTGGTCTGCAGGACGTCAAGTTCCGCGCCTTCAATGTCCATTTTCAGCAGGTCGACGTGTTTCAAGCCGAGGCGGGCGAACTCGTCGGATAGCGTCGCGGTTTCGACGACTTCAGTATCGCCGCCGCCTGGTTCTCCGTAGTGGAGCGAGCTGCACTTCGACGCGCGCAGGTGGAACTGGGCCGTGCCTTTCTTGCCGGCGATGGCCTTGCAAAAAAATGTCACGTCGGGGTGCTGCTTTCGCTCAAGCTCCGCGTACAGCCGCGAGTCCGGCTCGTAGCCGTACACGCGGGCGCCAAACTCGCGATGCGCCCAGGCGGCGAACTCGCCTTCGTTTGACCCGCAGTCAAGAACGACCGGCTTTGGTCCTAACAGCGGATCTAGCAAAATCGTGTGGTTCAGGTAGTTGGCGATTCTCATGCAGCGTCGCGGAGCAGGGCTTCAGGCCATCGTGCTGGAACGAATCGGGATTGTAACAAGCGACTTCAGAAACGATGCCAGACTGTCGTCCACCGCCGTAAGCGACGCCGGCAACACGTACCATACCATGAGCATGTCGGTCGCAAGCAGGCTCACGGCCGCGCCTGCTACGCCTAACTGAGGCATCAGTAACATCGCCAGCACGAGCGATGCCGTTGTCGCGAGCAAATACGTAAGCGACATTCTCTGATGGCCGTTAATTGACATCGGGACGACGGAGCTCGTCCACCACGCGATGCGCACCACCACGCTCGCCAGCAGCGCCCCAAAGAGCGGCAAGTGGCATTGAACGCGCCCGCCGGTCCACGCCGGAATGAGCAGCGGCCCGGCAATTGCCAGTGCCGCACAGCCGACGGCGCCGAGCCAAATCGACCATCGGCATGCCACGCGATGCAGCCGGCGGGTAGCCCTGCGATCTTCGGCGCCGAACGACAACGAAAACTCGGGCCACACGGCCACAGCCAACATGTTCACCAGCTGCGTGGCGATATTGCAGATCGTGCGGTGGGCCGAGAAGACGACTACCGCCGCGGGTCCCAGCGTGGCCGCCACCACCTGGATCAAGCCTTGGTTTCCCAGTGCGTGCCCCAGCGGCATGCCCATGAACGATAGCGCGGGAATCGCCAGCCGCCGGATCGTCGCCGCGCTGGCTCGACTGACTCCCAGCGGCAGCCAGGGGCTCCTTCGCGACAGGATCGCAAGCCATAACGCAATCGAGACGCACCGCACCGCCAAGCCCGCGGTCGCCACGGCCAGCATCGAGCCGGTCGCCGCGGCGGCGGCGATCTGCGCGACGAACTCCGCCAGCCGCTGGATCGTCCCAAGCAGTTGCCCCAGTGCGAAATTGCCGTCGCAGCGAAAGCCGGCGTGCACCACGCCAAGCTGCAGCCCCACTAAGATATAGACGGCCAGCACCGACAGCACCGCCGCGGCATAGCCGGGCGTAATGGTTTTGAGTGCGAGCCAACCGGCCACGGGCGTCGCCCAAAGGGCGGCCAGCACCGCCGCCAGCACCGCCAGCCCGAGCCCCGTGAGCAGCGCCCACATGCTCTGGTAAACGATGATGGCGCCTTCGCGGTCCCCTCGGCCGATCCGCATCGTCATCTCGTTGGCCGCGGCGGTGGCGAAGCCGACGTCGCTCATCGACAGAAACGCCGCCAAGGAGCTAAGCACGAGCCACTCGCCGTAGGCATCGACGCGCCAGA
>QEVI01000127.1 GCA_003576855.1 Planctomycetota bacterium | reverse complement strand
TGGGGGTCCGGGGGAAGGGACCTTGGGGCCTCATGGTCCCTTCCCCCGCGCCCCGCCAAGCAACGTCAACTCACCCACGAATTCCGCTGAGGACCCAGAAGTTTTATACCGACACGTTCGGTTTGTCGCTGTCGGCCGCGGCGTGGATACTGCTCGTCGGCCGCATGTGGGACGCGATGTTCGATCCGCTCATGGGAGCAATCGCCGATCGGACCGACACGCGGTGGGGCAAGTTCCGCCCCTGGGTGTTGTGGACGGCGTTGCCATGGGGCGTGGCGATGTACCTAGCGTATTCGACGCCCGATCTTTCCACGACCGGCAAGATCGTCTACGCCTGCGTCACCAACATCGCGCTGATGACGCTCTACTCGGCGAACAACACGCCCTACTCGGCCATGACGGGCGTCCTGACGGCCGACGGGCATGAGCGCACCGTGCTGTCGTCGTACCGTTTCTTTTCGGCGCTGGTCGCCCAGCTCATCGTCGGCGGCTTTACGCTGCCGCTAGTGGCAAAGTTCGGCCAAGGGAATGACGCCAAGGGCTGGCAGATGACCATGGGACTGTGGGCGGCGATCTGCGTGGTGTTGTTCGTGATTACGTTTCTCACCACCCGCGAACGGATTCGACCTGATCCCCGGCAGCAATCGTCGCCTCGCGAGGATTTTGCCGCACTGCTGCGCAATGGGCCCTGGATCGCCATGTTTGCGCTGACCGTGTCGCACTTCATCGTGTTGGCCATGCGCGGCGGCACGATGGCTTACTATTTCGACTACTACGTCGATCGGCAGCAACTGTACGACTTCCTCAAGAGCGTCGGCCTGCCCACGGCAGGCGAAGCGACCAGCGCCGGCGCGGTCGGCAATCTGTTGCAGACGTTCGGCCTGGTGATCAATGCCGACAGGTCGAACGTGTCGGGCGTGGGGTTCAGCTTGTTAACCATGTCCAGCCAGTTTGTCATGGTGCTGGGAGTAATGGCGTCGGCGGCGCTGTCCTTGCGGTTCGGCAAACGCGCGGTGGCAATCGCCGGCTTCCTGCTGACGACGATCTTCATGGGCATGTTTGCGTTCATGCCTCCCGATGCAATTTGGGGGACGTTTGCACTGGAGTGGATTCGCGCCCTGGCCTATGGGCCGACCGTGCCGCTGCTGTGGGCGATGTTCGCCGACGTCGCCGACTACGGCGAGTGGAAGACAGGCCGGCGCACCACGGGCGTGGTCTTCGCCACGATTCTGTTCGCCCTTAAAGCCGGATTGAGCCTGGGCAGCGCGCTTAGCTTGTGGCTGCTTGACGCTTACGGTTACCGGCCGAACGCCGAGCAGACGCCGGAAGCGCTCCGCGGCATCCGCCTGATCATTAGCGTTTATCCGGCGCTGTTTTTCGGCGTTTGCATCGCTTGCCTGGCGTGCTACAGGATAAGCCGCTCGATGAACCAGCAAATCCAAACGGAACTGGCAGAGCGCCGCCGATCCTACTTGCCTGGCTGAACCGGCGCGGCCGCATGGTTTCCCACGGGCGAATTCCATCATTCTGGGCCGGATCGCGCGGCTACCCTACGCGGGAGATGGCTTTCGTTTTAGACTGGCAATCGTACGGCGACCGCCCCTGTCGAGCGGTTCGAAATCGACGGCGGCCGTCGTCCCACTGGGTCGATGCAGAGGGGATAAAACGATGATTCGACGACTATCGGCCTTGGTTCAAGCCGCCTTGGTGTTCTGCGGTTGCGTTGTTCGCGGCGACGCGTGCGCCGGCCACGCATCGCTGAAAAGCGCGTTCGCCGACGCGTTTCGCGTGGGCGCCGCCGTGGGAACGCATCACGCCATGGGCGAGGAACCTGCGGCTCTGGAACTGGTAGCCCGCCACTTCAATTCAATCACGTCAGAGAACCTGCTGAAGTGGAGCGAAGTCCATCCGGAACCCTCGCGCTACGACTTTGCAGCCGCCGATCGGTACGTTGAATTCGGCGAGAGGCACGGCCTGTTCATCGTTGGGCACACGCTGGTATGGCACAACCAGACGCCAGACTGGGTCTTCCGCGACGACGCCGGCCAGCCCCTCTCGCGCGATGCGCTACTGGAGCGCATGCGCGAACACATTGCCACGGTCGTCGGCCGGTACAAGGGCCGCATCCACGCGTGGGACGTCGTGAACGAGGCGATCGACGACGAAGGCAACCTGCGCGACACGCTTTGGCGCAAGCTTATTGGCGACGATTACATCGAGAAAGCCTTTCAATTCGCCCATGAAGCGGACCCGGGCGCGGAGTTGTACTACAACGATTACAACGAGTGGCATCCCAAGAAGCGCGCCGCCATCCTCCGGTTGATTCGCTCGCTCCAGGAGCGCGGCACTGCCGTCGCGGGACTTGGCTTGCAGGGGCATTGGGGCATGGATTATCCCTCGTTGCCAGAGATCGACGCCATGCTCAAAGACTACCGGCAGCTCGGCGTCAAGTTGATGGTGACGGAGCTGGACATCAACTTGCTCCCGGCCGCCGAGCGGCGCCTCGGCGCCGATGTGACGCGAAACATCGCCGCGAGCAAGGAACTGAATCCCTACGCCGACGGCTTGCCGCCGGACGTCGCCCAGCGATTGGCTGATCGGTACGCCGAGTTATTCAAGGCGTTCATGGAGCATAAGGACGCGATCGACCGGATCACGTGGGGCCGCACGGCTTACCCCTTGCTCTTTGATCGTCAGCTTCAGCCGAAAGCGGCGTATCATGCCGTGCTCGGCGCGGCGCAGCCGTAGTCGGTTCGCCGCCCCGTCTCACCTTACGTACAGCACAACGGTACAACCCCGTAGCGAGACGCGAGCCAGGTAAAGCCGACTATTTACTGATCTCCGTGTTCTCCGTGCCTCAGTGGTTTTATATTCAAGCTGAACTGTGAACTCGCCACGCCGCATGCCGGCCAAGCCGCATAATCCATTGATGAGCACCTCAGGCGCCGACATCCCCATTTACAAGGACTCCACAGCCGACATTGACCAGCGCGTCGCCGACTTGCTGCGTCGCATGACGGTGGAAGAAAAAGCCGCCCAAATGGCGTGCATCTGGCAGCGCAAACAAGAGCTGTTCGACGATCGCGGCGACTTCGACCTAACGCGAGCGCAGGCCGCATACGGCGCAGGTCAGGGCCTTGGCCAGGTAGGTCGGCCTAGCGACGCCGGCGGAGGAAAGAACGGCCGCGAGTCGGCCGAGCTCGCTAACGCCATCCAGCGGTTCTTCGTCGAGAACAGCCGGCTGGGCATCCCGGTCATCTTTCACGAGGAATGCTTGCACGGCCAGGCCGCCAACGACGCGACAAGCTTTCCCCAGCCGATCGGCCTGGGGGCCACGTTCGACGTCGACCTGGTCAACCGCGTGTTCACCGCCACTGCGGCCGAAGCCCGGGCCCGCGGGGCGCATCAGGCGCTAACGCCGGTCGTCGACGTAGCCCGCGATCCTCGATGGGGTCGGGTCGAGGAAACCTACGGCGAGGACCCTTACCTCGTGGCCTGCATGGGCGTCGCCGCCGTGCGCGGGTTTCAGGGAGACGGCAGCTTCGCCGACAAACGCCGCGTCTTGGCCACGCTGAAGCACTTCGCCGCGCACGGCCAGCCGGAGGCCGGGAACAACTGCGCACCGGCCAACGTCTCGGAACGCGTGCTTCGCGAGACGTTCCTGTTTCCCTTTGAGCACGTGCTCCGCGAGGCCGGCGCCATGAGCGTCATGGCGTCGTACAACGAGATCGACGGCGTCCCGTCTCACGCCAATCGTTGGCTGCTGCGACACGTCCTGCGCCAGCAGTGGGGCTTCAATGGCTTCGTGGTCTCCGATTACTACGCCATTCGCGAGCTCGCCGAACGGCCGGAGCTATACGGCCATCATGTCGCGCGCGACGGAAAGCAGGCCGCACTGCTGGCCGTTCGGGCAGGGGTGAACATCGAGTTGCCCGAACCGGACTGCTATCTGCACCTCGCGGAACTGGTGCGCGAGGGATCGCTGAAGGAGGCGGAGCTGGATGAATTGGTGGCGCCGATGCTCGCCGCCAAGTTCAAGCTCGGACTGTTCGCGGATCCTTACGTGGATCCGGACGAAGCCGAGCGAATCGTCGGCTGCGCGGCGCATCGCGAAATCGCCCTCGAGGCGGCGCGAAAAACCATCACGCTGCTGAAGAACAACGGCATTGCGCCGCTCGACACGGCGAAACTACGGACGCTGGCCGTCATCGGCCCCAACGCGGATCGCGAGCTTCTCGGCGGCTATAGCGGCAAGCCGAAGCACTACACTTCAGTGCTCGAGGGGATCCGGAATCATGTCGGCGACCGTGTCGAAGTGCTCTACCACGAAGGGTGCAAAATCACGCAAGGCGGCTCTTGGTGGCAGGATGAAGTGACGCCGAGCGACCCCGCGGAGGACCGCCGGATGATCGCCGAGGCGGCGAAGATCGCGCAACGGGCCGACGTTGTGATTCTAGCGATCGGCGGCAACGAGCAGACCTCCCGCGAAGCGTGGGCCAGGAACCATCTCGGCGACCGCACGAGCCTCGACATGGTCGGCCGCCAAGATGAACTTGTGGACGCGCTCGTCGCGACCGGAAAGCCAGTCATCGCTCTGCTGTTCAACGGGCGTCCGCTGTCGATCAACAACGTTGCGGAGAAGGCCGCCGCGGTGTTTGAATGCTGGTACCTCGGCCAGGAAGGGGGCAGGGCGGTCGCCGAAGTGCTGTTCGGCCAGGTCAATCCCAGCGGCCGCTTGCCGATAACGATTCCCCGCTCCGTGGGCCATTTGCCGGCGTTCTACAATCACAAGCCGTCCGCCCGTCGCGGGTACTTGTTCGACGACGTGTCGCCGCTCTTTCCCTTCGGGTTCGGATTGAGTTATACGCGATTCGAATACGGAGCGCCGCGGCTGGGCAGCCCGTCGATCAGCCTGGGCGACTCGACGACGGTAACGGTCGACGTGACCAACACGGGCAAGCGGGCCGGGGACGAAGTGGTGCAGCTTTACCTCCGCGACCGCGTCAGCTCGGTGACCCGGCCGGTGAAGGAGCTCAAAGGGTTTGTGCGCATTACGCTCGAGGCAGGCGAGACCCGCAGCGTGGCTTTTGCGATCACGCCTGAGTTGCTTCAGTTTTGGGACATCGACATGCGGCGGGTCGTCGAGCCGGGGGAATTCGACGTCATGATCGGGCCAAACTCGGTCGAACTCCAATCGGCGACCTTGACGGTGCGCGATTGAATGCACGCATCAAACGGTACGAAACGTGCAGGGGATCGCCTGCCGACGGTCCTTACCGACGGCAGTACATAGCTCGACCGAGGAGGTGCGATTATGGCAGGCGAAACGGACAAGATGAAAGGCCGCGTCAAAGAAGCGGCGGGCGCTCTAAGCGACAACGACGAACTGCGCCGCGAGGGGAAGGTCGACCAAGCGGCTGGAAAGGTGAAGGAGACCGTGGAAAAAGGCGTCGACAAAGCCAAAGACGCGATCAAGGGCCGCTAACCCGCTTTATGGCGTCGACCCAGAAGCAGCGTTTTCCAGGTAGTAAAAGCACCCGTCTTCGGCGCCGACAAGCAAGTCGCGCTTGCCGTCGTGGTTCCAATCGACGGTGGTGGGGCTGGTATCGTGCCCAGCCAGCCTGGCCGTGGCGAGGTCTCCTTCATCGCTGAGCGTGTAGGCGCCGTCGCGCCATCCCTGTCCGCGAAACCAGCGCACATTCTCCGAATCGACGAGCAGGTCCAGTTGTCCGTCGGCGTCCCAATCGGTCCAACTCAGCTTTCGACGGCCGCTCTTGCCGGCGATCTTGTCGTTGAGCCGGAGCAACTTGCCGTCGCGATCACGAAGAACTCGCTGCGGCGGCAGAAGGACCAGGCCGTCGCCGCGCCGCTCGCGCCGAAACCATGCCAGGTAGCCTTCGTGGTCGAGCATGGCGATGTCGTTCAATCCATCGCGGTCAAGGTCGACGACCGCCGGCGTCGTCCGCCATTGCGTCACCAGTTCCTTGGGCTTAGGACGCCACCAGACCCAGGCCGGCTTGGGCGGCTCGGCCGGCCACTCGACCTCCACGGGCGCGCTGGCGGCCAGCTTGGGGTCCGTCGCCGGAGCGCCCGTGTTGCGAAACCACTCGACGCGCCCCCAAATGGAGTTCACGACCAGGTCGAGCGCCCCGTCATGGTCCCAGTCGGCCACGCTCAGCGTCGTGTAGCCCCACTTGGCTTCGCACGGGCCTTGTATCGAACCATTCGGGCCAGCCTGAAGGCGAATGACGCGACCGTCGGCGTGGAGCAACCTCGGCGCCGCCCACTTGGGCGGACAGCCGCCGTCGAGGTTTTCGATGAACCCGATCTCGCCGGCCGTGTTGCCCGACGCGATGTCCTCGTCGCCGTCCCCGTCCCAATCTACGGCGACCGGCGACGCCAGGGCGCCGAACTTCAGATCGTCCGCCTCCTGTCGAAAGAAAACGGGAGCTTCAAACTGCGGCAGACCGTCTGCCACGTCGCCCGTGTGCCGCAGCAGCATGATGCGCCCATCCTCCTGGCCGACGACAAGATCCATGCGGCGATCGCGGTCCCAGTCGATCGCCGTCGCGACGATCATGCACAGGTGGGCTGCGAGCGGCTTGCCGTCGAGCAACAGGCGACGCCCTGGGGCGTACTGTGGCGCGGTGCGCGTGCCGATGTTCTGGAAATAGGTGAACCGGTCGACAAACTCGCCGCAGATCAAATCCAAGTCGCCGTCGCCGTCAAAATCCTCCAGGCACGGCGACGGCATGCCGTAGACATCGATCGGGGCGCCGCCGGCGGTCAATTTCACCGGTTCGGCGTACTGCGGCTGCGCGACCGTGCCCACGTTCTTCGCCCAATACACGTAGCCGCGCAGCGGTCCGTTGGTCCACCGGCCGCGGTCGTCGAACGCATTGTCCCAACCGTACTCGCGCCAGTCTTCAACGCCAATGATCAGATCGGCCAGCGCATCGCCGTCGAAGTCAGCGTACTTCCACTGGTTAGCCCGAAGTTTTCCCTCATGAAAACTCGCGGATAGGGCCAGCGAGCGGGGCTGCGAGTACTGAGCGGCGGGGAAGTCAACATACTCCTGGCCCGGCGAGAGCACCCGCGGCTGGCCGTCGACGAACGAGACCTGCACGTTACGGGGGCCGGCGGCAATCCGCACGCCCGGCCGAAACACGGGCAGCGTGGCGCCGTCCGACGTGCCGCCGCCGGGATTCTCGAAAAAATACGTACCGTTGTAGGGGACGTCGGGGCAGGCGACGACGAGGTCCCAATCGCCGTCGCCGTCGTAATCCATCGGCAGCGGCCACGCCCAAAGCCCAACGCCCAGGTCGACCGCCAGCCCCGGATGATTGAATTTAAGTCGTTGCAGACCGCCTGCCGTCTCTGCGTACAGGCGGTCGGCCGCGCTGGGACAGAGTGCTGCGACCAGGGCGATGATGCACGAGGCGGAGGTCGAGATCTTCGGCGACATGCGCTTTATTACGCTTTATTACGCCGGCATAGGCGGTGGCCGATAAGTACTGCCAGACGACTCGCTCCAGGAGCCCGGCGCCAGGGATAACCGAACCGCACCAGTCTCTGGCGGTGTACGCCATCCCAGTTTACCCTATGATGGCACAGCCGACGAGCTTGGCCGTCGCGGCGAGGTTGTCGCCGCACGCCGGGGAATCTGCAGCCGTTTGCGTCTCTTCTGCACTAGTTTCATCTTTTTGAGCCTCAGCGCCGGTCTGGCGACTGGACTTCAACTGGTCATGCTACCGTCAGCCAATTTGATCGTCCTGTCGACCTACCTCGTGGCGATCGTCGGTGCTGGCCTGTGGTTCACGGGCAAGTCGCAGAGCTCCGACGAGTATATGGCCGCCGGCCGATCGCTTCCCGGCTGGGCCGTCGGCCTGTCGATGTTCGGCTCGTACATCAGCAGCCTGTCGTTTCTCGGCAATCCGGGAAAGGCCTATGCATCGAACTGGAACGCCTTCGTGTTTTCGCTTGCCACGCCGCTGGCGGCGCTGATTGCGGTGCGCTGGTTTGTGCCGTTCTATCGGCATACGGGCGAGGTCTCGGCGTATGAGCACCTGGAGCATCGTTTCGGCCGCTGGGCGCGGACGTACGCTACGATCTGCTTCCTGCTGCTGCAAGTTTCGCGAACCGGCTCGATCATGTACCTGATGGCTATTGCCGTCAGCCCGCTGACCGGTTGGAGCGTGGAATTCACCATTCTGGCCACGGCCGCGCTGATGACGTTTTACACGCTGACCGGCGGCATCAAGGCCGTCGTCTGGACAGGCGTGCTGCAGAGCGGCGTACTGATCGCCGGGACGGCACTCAGCGTGGCGATACTCCTGATGCATACACCAGGCGGCCTGTCGGAAATCATGCGCACCGGGGCCGAAAACCATAAGTTCGACCTGGGCGACTTCGGCCCGTCGATTACCGAGGCGACGTTCTGGGTGACGTTTCTGTTCGGCTTCGTCACGCACTTGGGCAATTTCGGCGTCGATCAGAGCTTCATCCAGCGCTATCTCACCGCGCGTGACGATCGCGAGGCCCGCAAGAGCATCTGGCTCACGACCGCCCTGTACGTTCCGATGGCGGGGATCTTCTTCCTCATTGGGACGGGGTTATGGGTGTTCTACCATAGTCGCCCCGAGCTGCTCGGCTCGGTCGGGGCGGACCATGTCTTCCCGCACTTCATCGCTACGCAGTTGCCGGCCGGAGTGGGGGGGCTGGTCGTCGCCGCCATCTTCGCCGCGTCGATGGATTCGAATCTCAACAGCATGGCGACGCTTACCCTATGCGACATTTACAGGCCGTACATCAATCCGGCGGCTGACGAACGCCAGTCGCAGCGGGTGCTTTACGCGACGACCGTTCTCTGGGGCGTCGCGAGCGTCTTCATCGCCCTGGCCATGATCCGCAGCGGCAAGAACGCGCTCGACGCCTGGTGGAAGCTGTCCGGCGCGTTTTCGGGACCGATCCTGGGCTTGTTCCTGCTCGGATTATCCTGCCGCCGGGCGACCAGTCCCGTCGCGGCCTTCGCCGTTACGCTCGGCGTGTTGGCCATCGTCTGGACGTCTCCTCCGCAGTGGTTGGCGCTGCCCGAGTCGCTCCGTTCTAATTTGCATGCGAACCTGACGATGGTCGTCGCCACGCTGACTATCTTTCTCGTCGGCTGGGCCGTCGCCGGATTGCGCGACTGTTTCGCCAGCCGCGCCGGCAAGTTGAACTCCTGACCCACTATCGACGCACTCGCATTCTGAAGGGACAAGGCATCTCGTGAGCACGCCATCGAACCGCCCGATTCATGGAATCATTGTGCCGCTGGCATCGCCGCTGACGGCGGCGGACCGGCTCGATGAATCGGCATTGGAGAAACTCGTCGACCATGTCATTGCCGGCGGCGTGGACGGCCTGTTCCTGTTGGGCACTTGCGGCGAAGGCGTGTCGCTCAGCCATCGGCTGCAGCGCCAACTGGTCGAACGCGTATGCCGGCAGGCGGCCGGGCGAGTGGCGGTGCTAGTCTGCGTGACGGACGTTTCGTCGGCAGAAAGCGGGGCGCTGGCGCAATTCGCTGCCGACGCCGGCGCCGATTTCGCCGTAGCGGCCCCGCCGTTTTATCTGCCGCTGTCGCAGCAGGAGCTTGCCGACTACGCGGTGAAGCTGGCTGCGCGGTGCCCGCTCCCCTTGGTGCTGTACAACATGCCGGATCTTACCAAGGTGCCCATTGAACCGGCCACCGTCCGCCGGCTGATGGACCAGCCGCGCATCGTGGGCATCAAGGATAGCTCCGGCGATCTGGCCTATTTTGAACATTTATGTCGGCTGAGCCGCCAGCGAACGGATTGGTCGCTGCTGATGGGCCCCGAACACCTGCTGGCCGACGCCATCGCCCTGGGCGCGCAAGGCGGCGTCGCCGGCGGTGCGAACTTGTTCCCGCGGCTCTTTGTCGATATCTGTAACGCCGCGCGAAGCCGCGACCCGCGCCTGGCCCGGCTGGTGGAACTGGCCAGCCGTCTCAACGATGTATACGGCGACGAAACCAGTTCCGCCGCGACCGTGATCAAAGGATTAAAGGCCGGTCTTGCCGCGCTGGGCATCGGCAACGGGCTTCCTGCAGAACCGTTGGCGCCCCTGCCGGCGGCCGATCAAGCTCGCGTCGAAAGCACCGTGCGCCGGCTGGCTCAAGAGCTGCGTTGACGCCTCGGTGGAGGGATTCGGGCTGGAGGCCGGAGGCGGGAGACCGGTGGCTGAAGGGTTTTGCCGGCCGGCCCAAGAGAGGTGTATTACTTCTTGTAAAGCCAACCCGCTCTGGCTCAATGCTGACGGCTGATCGCTGCCGGCTTTTCAAGCTTCTCGGGGCGCGGTCCATTGGCTTGGCCCTTCTCAATTGGCCAAGCCGTGGCAGGTTGGCGCGGCACAACGTTTGCACTCGGACTTCGCCTTTGCCGCAATCCCTTGCGGAGCGCAGCGAGCATGCAAGCGATCGTCGTCACGCCCCGGGCGCCGGATTCGGCGGCCTTGGTAGACTGGCCGGAGCCGATCCCCGCCGAAGGGGATGTTCTCGTCCAAACGCTCTGCGTGGGCGTGTGCGGCACCGATGGCGAAATCATTCGCGGGGAATATGGCTCGGCGCCCGAGGGGCAGTCGCAGCTCGTGCTCGGTCATGAAGCACTCGGCTAGGTCCTGGAAGCGCCGCCGGATTCGGGCCTTCAGCCGGGCGACCTGGTGGCGCCGATGGTCCGGCATCCCGATCCGGTTCCGTGCACGAACTGCGCAGCCGGCGAATGGGATATGTGCCGCAATGGCAAGTACACCGAGCACGGCATCAAGGGGCTTCACGGCTTTGCCCGCCAGCGGTTTCGCGTGCAGGCGGATCGGCTGATTCGCGTCGATCCGGCGTTAGGCCGGCTCGGCGTGCTGGTCGAGCCGGCGAGCATTCTGGCCAAGGCGTGGGAGCACATCGAGCACATCGGCCGCCGGGCTCGGTTCAATCCGCGCCGCGCGTTGATTACCGGGGCCGGCCCCATCGGTTTGCTGGCCGCCCTCATGGCGCGGCAGCGAGGTCTGGAAGTCGACGTCCTCGACCGAGTCGTCGAGGGACCAAAGCCTCTGCTGGTGCGCGACCTGGGAGGGACGTACCACACGGGCGACGTCGCGGCCATCGGCGCGCAGCCCGACATCGCCGTCGAGTGCACCGGCGCAGGGCAACTCGTGTTCGAAGTAATGCGCCTCACGACGCCCGGCGGAATCGTATGCCTGACGGGCGTATCCTCCGGCGGGCGAAAGCTGCAGATCGACATGGGCCAGCTCAACACGACGATGGTGCTGGAAAACGACGTCGTTTTCGGAACGGTCAATGCGAACCGCCGCCACTACGAGGCGGCAGCCGCGGCGCTGGCGCAGGCCGATCGCGCCTGGCTGGGCCGATTGATCACCCGCAGCGTCCCCATGGCGGAATGGCAATCGGCGCTCGACCGCACGGCCCACGACGTGAAGCCGGTGATCAACTTCAGTCCCTAGCCGCCAGGAGCGCCGTTGTACGATGCCGCTGCCGCTGGAAGACTACGGAATGATCGGCGACTGCCAGGCCGCCGCGTTGGTCGGACGCGACGGATCGATCGACTGGCTTTGCCTTCCCGGGTTCGATTCGGCGGCCTGCTTCACCGCTATTTTGGGCGAGCCGCGCCACGGCCGCTGGGTTTTGGCGCCGGCCGAAGCCCCGCGGGCCGTGCGTCGGCGCTACCTTGGCGACAGCTTAATCCTGGAAACGGAATACGAAACGGCCACCGGCGCCGCGACGGTGCTCGATTTCATGCCGCCGCGGAGCAATGAACCGGACTTGGTCCGCATGGTCGTCGGTCGCGAGGGCCGGGTCGCCATGCGGATGGAGCTGATTATTCGCTTCGACTACGGCAGCGTCGTGCCATGGGTCAGGCACATCGACGGCGGCATTGAAGCCGTGGCGGGGCCCGATACGCTCCTGCTCCACACGCCGGTGGAACTCAAGGGTCGGGACCTTACGACCGTCGCCGAATTCACCGTCGAAGCCGGGCAAACGACGCCCATGGTGCTCATGTGGCACGCCTCGCATTTGCCCGCGCCGGGCCGCATCGACGCGCAGCAGGCCCTGGAGTTCACCCAGCAGTGGTGGCGCGATTGGTCGAGCCGTTGCACGTACGACGGGCCGTGGCGCGACGCGGTGATGCGTTCGCTCATTACGCTCAAAGCCCTGACGTTCGCCCCGACGGGCGGCATCGTCGCGGCGCCGACGACCTCCTTGCCCGAGCAACTGGGGGGCGTCCGCAACTGGGACTACCGTTACTGCTGGCTTCGCGACGCGACCTTTACGTTGTATTCGTTGCTGGTGACCGGATACACCGGAGAAGCCGCTGCGTTTCGCGACTGGCTGCTGCGGGCGGTCGCCGGCGACCCGGCCGGCCTGCAAATCATGTACAGCATCGCCGGCGAGCGCCGCCTGCCGGAGTTGGAACTGCCGTGGCTGCCGGGCTACGAGGGTTCCGCGCCGGTTCGCACGGGCAACGCCGCATCGCGGCAATTCCAACTGGACGTCTACGGCGAAGTGATCGACATGCTTCACGTCTGCCGGCGCCAGGGCCTGGACGTCGGCCCCGATATCTGGCGGTTCGAGAAGGCGTTGCTGCGGTTCCTCGAGCAGGCCTGGACCGAGCCGGACGAAGGCATCTGGGAAGTCCGGGGGCCGCGACGATGCTTTACCCATTCCAAGGTGATGGCCTGGGTGGCCTTCGATCGTGCCGTGAAGGCCGTCGAGTGCTTCGGCGCCGATGGCCCGGTGGCTAGTTGGCGCCAGATGCGCCAGCGGATACACGACGAGGTCTGCCAGCGCGGTTATAACGCTGCGCTGCGGTCGTTCGTCCAGTATTACGAAGGCGAATCGCTAGACGCGAGCCTCTTGATGATCCCGCTGGTGGGCTTTTTGCCGAGCAGCGATCCGCGGGTCGCCGGAACCATCGCGGCGATCGCGAAGCATTTAACGCGCGACGGTTTCGTGGACCGTTACGCCACGCATCCGCACGTCGACGGATTGCCCCCCGGCGAGGCCACGTTCCTGCCCTGTTCGTTCTGGATGGTTGACAACCTGGCCCTTCAAGGCCGCTTCGACGAAGCCGCCGACATGTTCGAACGGCTGCTGGCAATTCGCAACGACTTGGGGCTCTTGGCCGAGGAGTACGACGTGCACCGCGGCCGCCTCTTGGGCAACTTCCCCCAGGCGTTTTCCCACGTGGGACTGGTAAACAGCGCACGCAATCTCGCCGCGCGCGAAGGGCCGGCGGAACAACGTCCCAAGGGCTAAAAGCTTTTCCCGCCCTATTAGCAGCTCGCCCCGGGTCCGGACGGCTAAATGGCACGCGGTGCGCGTCGGAATGACGCCCGGCGTGCGGTTTACCACCAGCAACCTGCGGCCCTGCACCGTATGGCCGTCGGTCCAGCCCTGCATAAAGTCGCACGCTTCGCTTGTTTGACTTGCCGTACGGCGAACGTAGGGTTCGTTGAACTTCGGGTTTCCACGCGTGGCTGCTGTCGAAGCACGCGCCTCGCGACGCGCCCTGGGAGCAACCTGTCATGCCTTCCCCGCTGCGCATTCTCGCGGTTGACGATTCGCCCTCGATCCGGCGGCTGATTGCGCAATCGCTTTCGGCACATGGATTTGAGGTACTGGCCTGCGAGTCCGCGGAAGCCGCTCTGGAGCTGGCCGGCCGGGAACACATCGACGCCGTGGTGACCGATCTCAACATGCCGGGGCTCGACGGCATGGCGCTGACCCGCCAGCTTCGGACGCTGCGCAACACGGCCCGCTGCCCGATTCTGATACTTACGACCGACAATTCCGCCGCGCGCAAGCAAGAGGCCAAACAGGCCGGCGCGAGCGGCTGGATTCTCAAGCCGTTTCAGGCCGAGACGCTGCTGCTGGCGATCGGCCGAGTCTGCCAACGTGCGGAGGCCGGCCGGTGAAGATCGATCTCGCAGAGTTTCATGCCGCGTTTTTTGAGGAAGCCGCTGAGCACCTGGTGGCGCTCGAGGACGGCTTGCTGCAACTTGAATCGCAGCCGGAGTCGCCGGAGCTGATCAATGCGATCTTTCGCGCCGCCCACTCCATCAAGGGTACCGGCGCGGCGCTCGGGTTCGCCGACGTCGCATCGTTCACGCACCACATGGAAACCGTGCTCGATCGCATGCGGCAGCATGAGCTGGCGCCCACCTGCCAGCGCGTCGAGCTGCTGCTCAGGGCGACTGACGCCTTGTCGCTGTTGATCGAAGCGGCCAAGGGAGGATCGCCGCCGCCGACCGAGTGCGACGCGTTGGTCGACGCCCTGCAGCGGCAACTGCCGGGCGGCGCCGGGGGCGCGGCAACGCCGCAGTCCGAGGCGTTTACGATCTTCGACGACGAGGAGCGGCCCGGCGCCCCGCCAGCCGCCCCGGCGGCGCCCGACGCCGAAGCCGCACCTCGCGCGCCCAGCGGCCACTGCGACACGATTCGAGTCCCCGTGGCGAAGATCGAAGACCTCATGAACCTCGTCGGCGAGCTGGTCATCGCCAACTCGATGGTGCAGCAGGCCTTCGCCAGCGCGGCGCACGCGCCGCACCTCATGCAGGAAGCGCTCGTCGGCATGGACCTGACGACCCGTCAACTGCAAGAGCGCGTCATGGCCGTGCGGCTGGTGCCGCTGGCCAACCTGTTTCGGCGGTTTCACCGCGTCGCCCGCGACCTGGCGGCATCGTTGGGCAAGAACGTTGTCCTGGAGGTAACGGGCGAAGAAACCGAGCTCGACAAACAAGTCATCGAGGAGATGGGCGACCCGCTCACCCATTTAATACGCAACGCCGTGGATCATGGGCTGGAAACGCCAGAGGCCCGCCTGGCCGCCGGAAAGCCGGCGGAAGGCCGCGTCCAATTGCGGGCCTATTATGAAGGCGGCAACGTGGTGATCGAGGTCAGCGACGACGGTCACGGCATCGACGCCCAGCGGGTTCGCGACAAGGCGCTGGCCAAGGGACTCATCGACCCCGCCGACCAACTCACCGACGAACAGGCCTACCAACTCATCCTGCTGCCGGGCTTCTCCACGGCCAAGGCGATTACGGACGTTTCCGGAAGGGGCGTGGGCCTGGACGTGGTAAAGCGCAACGTCGAAGCCCTCGGCGGTACGATCGCCATTTCGAGCGAGCCGGGCCGCGGCTCCTGCTTTCGAGTTCGACTCCCGCTGACCACCGCGATTCTCGACGGGCTGGCCGTTCGCATCGCCGACGACGTGTACGTGCTGCCGTTGTTAAGCGTCATCGAATCGCTGCGGCCGGAGCGAAAGCACATGGTCGAGATCAACGGCCAGCAACAGCTCATCATGGTCCGCGGCGAGCCGCTCCCCTTGATTTACACGCATCGCCTGTTCGGGGCGGCGGCAAAGGCCATCGAACCCTGTGACGGCCTGGTCGTGATCGTCGAGCACCAAGCCCGCAAATACGGGCTGGTGGTCGATGAACTGGTCGGCCAGCTTCAGGTCGTCATGAAGAGCCTGGAGACCAACTACAAGCGCGTGGAAGGCCTTTCGGGCGCGACCATCTTGGGCGATGGACGCATTGCCATGATCGTAGACATCGCCGGCCTCGTGCGGCTGGCGTTCTAGCGTCGTTTCGTCTCCAGCCCACTCACAAGGAGCGCGTACCGTGTTTGACGAGCGCGACAGCGGCGGCCGAACCTCGACCGCCGACAGCGGCCAGTTCCTCACCTTCACGTTGCAGAACGAGGAATACGGCATCGAAATCCTGAAAGTCCAAGAAATCAGCCTTCTCAGCAGAATTCGTGGGTGAATTCTGGTTGGGGCAGATGTCCAAGTTGGTGATATAAGGCCAGTTCGATGGTGTCGAACTCGCGATA
>QEVI01000126.1 GCA_003576855.1 Planctomycetota bacterium | reverse complement strand
GCGAGGACGTGAATCCCGTACCGGTCCAGTTCCGGCGTTTCCGCGGCGATCCGCTCGCGGAGCGTCACCAGCGACCGGCAGCCGGCAAATGCCTCGTAGTGCCGCAGGGTGAGGCCGCCCGCCAGCATCGGCCCCAGCGCCCACCCATGGGGCTGCGGCCGGGTTCGCATCATTTGCAGCTTGCACCGCTGGAAGCCGGCGGCCTTGAAAAGCTGAGGATACAGTAGGTCCAAATCGGCGCCGGCGGCGACGATGACCTTCTCCACCGTCCAGCGGTCGCCCGCCGCCGAGGCGACGCACCGCCCTTCCACGTGGTTGATCCACGTACCGAATAGCAGTTGCACGCCGTACCGCCGTTGCAGCCAGCCTGGCGCCCGGTGCATCGCCTCGCGCGGGTCAACGCCGATTTCCGTTGGACTCCACAGGGCGCCCAGGAGGCCGTCCTTGCGGGCTGCCGGCGACAATTGCAGCGCTTGCGCGGCGTCGATGAGCTCGCAGCGACGCCCCTCCACGGCGGCCGATTCAGCGAACTCGGCGAGCACCTGCCGTTCGTCTTCGCGATATGCCAGGTGGAGCGCGCCACAGGGCCGCCCCCACACGCCCGTTTCCTCCAGCAGCCGGTGCCAAAGGGCGCGGCTGGCCAGCGCCGCGCTGAACATGGGGCCCGATCGCTGGCCGATCGGCCACACCATGCCGAAGTTCCGGGCCGACGCCCCGCGGGCCTGCAGGTTCCTCTCGAATAGCAGCACCTCCCAGCCGCGACGAGCAGCCGCCCAGGCGTGCGCCAATCCCACGATCCCCGCGCCAATAACCGCCACGCGCGGCCGATGGCTCGCCGACGTTGGGTCCTTTGGAAGACGCGAAGCAGGCGAAGTCACGCGGAGGCTCCTGGTAAAGCGCTAGCCGAATGCCGCGAGGCGCGACTCGAAATCCCTAAATGACGAAGCTGTTCCAGAACCGAAACGGCGCTCCACGGCAGCGACTCCGTTGCAGTTTAGTCAGCATATAAACGAGCCGCGCCCGTACGGCGCAAGGAAAGCGCAAACCGCCCGACCATTTGCGATCCCGTTGCGGTGGCCAAACGCGCACCGGCGCCCGTTTGCTGAACCGTGCGTGACTACAACGCGGGACGACGCCCGCTGCCGCGGGCCCGGTGCGTCCGCTGTTCAACGGCGCCGGCGCCACGCCGCCAGGCCCGCTGCTATCATGCCGAGAGCGATTCCCCGCGGCTCCGGCGCTGGATGTGCGCTGGGAAGGTTCACATAGGTCACAAAGCCGGCAGTTGCTTCTCCTTCGGCCGACGCGTAGGTGAAGACGAGGTCGCGGGCATCGACCGCCGGGTTATAGCCCGCGCCTAGCGCCATGTCCGCAGCCAAAGCCGTTGCGCCGAGCAAGTACGCTTCGATCAACTGGGCGTTTGTACCGAGCATCGTGAGCCAGCCCGAGGCCGCGTCGCTGGTCGCGCCGTATTGGCGTTGCCACCGCAGGAAGTCGGCCCCGTCGGAGTCGCCGTCGCGATCGGCGTCGCCGCTCGCTGCGGCGCCGTAGGCGGCTTTCCAGGTCGCCAGGTCGTCCGCCGCGACGCCGCCGCCGTTGAAATCGGCCGCCGCGGCAGTCGGGACGCCGACGTTCTGCGCGTCGAGGTTTCCGGCGCGCCAGGCGGCAGCGTTGAGCGAGCCGCCCGCGCTACGGATTTCATACTCGCTGATGGAAACGCCGCTGTCGCCCGAAATCTGCATCGCGCCCGACTGGACGTCGACCCGTAGCGCCAGCGGCGTGAAAACCTCGACATTGTCGATGGCCCACCACCAATCGTTTTCGGCGTTGACCATGCCGAAGCTGACGGCGACGCTTGCCGCGCCGGGCGGATTATTGAGCGGCAACACGACGGTTTCATTGGTGGCGCCGGGTTTGAAATTGTTATCGCCGGCGGCGGACGTCCAGCGCGCTAGTTCGACGGGCGCCCCGCCATCGTACGAGGCCGCGACGACCGCCGTCTGGCCGTCCTCGGGCAGCCAACTACTATCGAACCGCAGCCGTGCTGCGCCGGCCGGCGTCCCCGCCAGCGGAATGCTCGGCGTGCGAAGAAAACTGTTGTACGTGCCGGGCGAGCGCGGCAGGTCGTCCCACTCGTCCGGGTCGGCGACGGCGACGACGCCGCTTGCCTTGGTGAACTGAGAGCGTCCTTGATCGGCGGCCGTAGTCGCCCACCAGGTCGGATCGGCGAAAGCCCAGCCCCGCCATTCGGCGACGCCCCCGGCCGGTACGCCGGTACTGTCGATCGACCACCCGGCCGGCGGCGCGTTGCTCCAGACACTGGCGCCGGCCGTCCCTTCGTCGATCTTGGGACCGAGCACGACGGCGTCGAAATCCTCTTGAAACAGCGTGGCGGCGTTGCCCCGTGGGACGGCAATCGCAGCGACTGTGAGCACGGCAACCGCCGCGGCCGCGCGGCGGGCGACGCGCCTTCCCGCGTCGCGAAGTCGCCACCACACGAGCGACGCCCAGCCCGCAAGATGCACGGCCGCCGGCTCTGGAACGGCCAGCATCGCCGCGAAGGCCCCCGGGCCATTCACCGCGTCGAACTGCTGCCGGAATGCCAATACGTCGTCGAGCGAGTAGGCCCCGTCGCCGCTGAGGTCCCCGCGGCGATAACGGCCGGCGGCGGACAGGCCCGCCAGGTCGCTACCCATAACGCGGGCCAGCAAAGACCAATCATCGCTGTCGAGAAACCCGTCGAAATTCAGATCACCGCGAAGAAACGCCGCGCCGCCGTTGCCGGTGAATTCCACCAGTCCCGCCAGCGGTTCGTCGCCGACGCCGTCGGCGTACAGGAATTCAATGTCGCCAACGTCCTCGAAGTACCTGGTCCACACGCCCTGCCCCAGCGGGATGCGGGCGCCGGGCGCTAGCGTGGCAGTTCCCAGCGACGCCTCGCTCAAGTCAGATGAGGAGCTGGAGTGCGTAAGCACAACCCACCGATCGTCGGCGTCGACGGACCCGTCCCCCGTGCTGTCGAGCCGGCCAGCAATGGGCGTCCACGACGCCGGCCGCAGCGCGCCGGCCGACGAGGTGATTTGATAGCCGATGACGCTCTGCGACTGGCCGGTGTTGTTGCGGAGCGTAACATCGCCGGTGTTGCGGTCGATGACGAGCTTCAGACGCGAATCGACGATCAACGGCGCCAGGTCCAAGCCATTGCCGTTGTTGTAAAGCTGGCTCGCCTCGGCGCCGGAGAGGGCCCGCCGCCACACGGCCAGTTCATCCACGGCGCCGGTGAATTCCACGCCGTATTGCCCGGTGCCATCTTGCCCAATGTTCCACGGCAGCGAGCCGTTGAACGAGCCCTGCGACGTGACCGGAACCGTGCCCGTGTTGATCCCGTTGATGTACAGCCGCGTGGCGCCGTCGCGGTCGACGGTCATGGCGACATGGCTCCAGGCGCCGACCGGCAACTGCCCGCTGTTGGCGGCCGTGTCGAGGTCCCGCCTGGCGCCGCCGCTCCCCTTGGTATTCAAGTCGAAGATGCCGTTGCCCTTGACGGCCCAATTGATCCCGGTGTTATCACCGGAGTCCCAATCCTTGTTGCTCAGCACGGCCGGATCGCTCAGGAAGTCGTCCTGGCGGATCCACATCGAAAACGTAAAGTCGGTCGTCGTTCCAAAATCAAGTTCGGCCGTCGCCGGCAAACTCATATAGTCGCGCACGCCGGGAAGGTACATCGCCTTGCCGATCTTTCCGGTCGTGAACTGAGGACCATTGACGGCGATTCCATGGCTGGCGACGGGCGAGCCGGAGCCGTCGAGAAAACTGTCTTCGAACTGATAAAGGCCGACCAGCTCGTCGGTCAGCGCGGCGCGGCAGCGGCTTTGCCCCCTGAGCAGCGCTGCGGCCAGGCAAACCGCTGCCAGCGCGGTGAGCCTTCCGCGGCGACGGAGCGTGCGGAACCCTCCGACGGCGCGTCGCCCATGCGACCATGCCAGGGCGCCGCCGGCGACAAGCAGCATGGCGCCGGCCGGTTCCGGCACGGCCAGGCTGTGGAGCACCGCCTGCCCCATGGCCGGGTTCAAGCGATTGAGGATGATCCAGTCGCGAAGGTCCGTGACGCGATCCAGGTTGAGATCGCCGTGCATGTAGGCGGCCGGCGCCGACTGGTGGCCGCGGGTCATCCAGCCGGCGACGAACGCGGTGACGTCGTCGCTAGCGGCGGGGCCCGTGCCGTCGCCGATCACCAGGCCGTCCTGGTTCACGTCGCCGATGACGCCGTTGGGCGGCCCGAACGGAATGCCGATGACCCGCCCGTCCACAGCCGTGCCGAACGGATCGATGCCCAAGTGCCACAGGGCCGTGGCAGCGACGTCGCGGAGCGTGCCCTGTTTAAGCGGGGCCCCGTCCGGTACGGAGGGGCCGCTGAGCACCATCGGGACTTGCCAGTTGATCAGCCCTTGGCTGGCGAAGTGAGACGTGCTCTGCCCGCCGTGATCCGACGTGACCGTCACCAGCCAGTCTTCCGTTCCGCTCAGCACGCCCGGGCGGGAGTTCAGGGCCGTCAGGATGTTTCCGATAAGGCCGTCCACGTTGGCAATGGCGTTGTAATAGGCGCTGGTTCCCCAGCCGACGCCGTGGCCGGCCGCATCCACCTGGTCGAAGTGCAAGAAGATGGCGTGCGGATCGCCCGTCTGCAGGAGATTCACCGTGACGTCGCGCACCGCGTTGTCGCTGATCCCGCCAATGGACAAGTCCGCTGGCGTGTCTCCCAGAATAAAGTCGTTGATCGGCGACCAGTCGACGATCGACGCGGTGAACAACTGCGGCTTCTGCTGTTCGACATACTGGTAGAAGTGCGGGTACTGGTCGTACCGGCTGCCGCTAAAGCTGTTATCCGAGACGCCGTGGTGGGCCGCCAAGGCGCCGGTGGCGATGGTCGACCAGTTGGCGCCGCTGGCCCCGTAGCCTTCCGGCGGGTTGGCGACCAGGGCAGCCTCGTTCAGGAAGTCGTAGCGGGCCGCGCCGGCGGCCGCGAGCGCATCGATGTTCGGCGTATTGGCCGCCGGCAGGTAGCTGCCGCCGGCGCCGTCGATGCCAATGATCAACACGCGGTTATCCGCCGCGGCCGCGTGCCACGTACCTCCAAGAATGAATGCGGCAGCCGCCGCCAAGCCGATGACAGGTCGCCGGTGCATGTCGTCCATTCAGAGATGTAAGTGCGGAGGTAGAGGGACCAATCCCCAGTGTAGGCTGAGAACCCGAAGTATGCGCAACGCGGGCCGCACTCAACCAACGCGGAATGCGTTCCGGCAAAGACAATTCGCGGCCGCCGGCGCCGCTTGCTCCGCGCCGCTTACTTGGCGTTCTTCAAAAACGCCACCAGGTCGGCCAGCTCCTGTTCGGAAAGCTGTTTATCCAGCCCCGCCGGCATGACCGAGACCGTGCTCGGCTGGACCTCCTCCACGTCCTCGCGCGGCACGCGGACCTCTTCGTTCGGTCCGGTGACTAGCACGTACGCGGCATCCGACTCGTCCCGGATGGCGCCGTTAACGGCCCGGCCGTCGGCCGTGAGGATCACCACCGGCTCATAACTGCGAACGAAGCTGAGGCTGGGAAATAAGATCGACTCCAGCAGGTCCCGCTCGGTGCGGATTTCGCCGATCCGGCTCAGCTCCGGTCCAACCGAGCCGCCGGCGTATCCCATGCGGTGGCAGGCCGAGCAGGCCGCCTTGGAACTGTTGAACACGGTATGACCGCGGCGGACGTCGCCGCCGGCCATCTTCGGCAGCAGCTCTTCAATCCGGTTCCGCTGCGCCTGGATATCGACGTTAACGAGCGACTCCAGTTCGGCGACGCCGCGCTGGACGTCCGGACCGTACTCGGCCAAGGTCTGCCGCAGCAGGTCGAGCCGCAAGGAGGCGAGCGCCGGCGACTGCTTGAGCGCGGCGATCAACTCGACGCCTAGCGCCTCGTCGCGGGCCCCGGCGAACGCCTCGAGCAAACGATTGAGCTCCAGCGGTCCCACGGTAGCCACGGCCTGGCACAACTGCCGCCGCTGGGCGGCATCGAGAGGCGCTTTTGCCGCGGCTTCCGCAGCCGCCGATCGCGTGACGACCGTCGCATCATTGGATAATCCGTCGAGGATAAGTTCGAATTGCTCTGGCGAGACTGCCGCTAGCTCGGCGGCGACCGCCGCCAGCGCCGCCGTGCGGACTTGGGCAGCAAGCTTCTGGTCGCGCGAAGCCCCTTCCAAGGCAACTCGCAGCGCCGCGCTGTGCTGGGCGGCGCCCGGCAGCTTCCGCACGGCCTCGATCGCCGGCCCCAGCAATTCCGCGTCGCCCTGCTGGATCACCGCGGCCAGCGCCTCGGTCCATGCCGGCGGCGGCTCCGTCAGCCGGGCGGCGGTCATGGCGCCCAGCGCCAGCGCGCGGGCGGCGGCCGCGCGCGAGGGGTCCGCCGCCCAATCGGCCAGGAGGTTCTGGATCGCGACGTGTCCGGCGAACGCGGGCAACAACGTTCGCAAGGACTCAGCGTCGCCACGGGTTTCGCCGACGTCCAGGCGCGTCAACTGCTCGGCGAACCACCCAGCCAGCTCGCCGCCCCACTCCGGATGCCGTTCCACGAGCCAGCGGGCGATTCGCCGGAGGTCGTCGTTTTCCGCGTTCAGCGACGGCACGACGTCCGCGGCCGTCAGGCCGCCGCCGGGCATTTGATCGACCGCCGCCAGCGCCACGGCTCGCACTGCCGGCGGCTCGCTGGCCAGCCCCGCCGCCGTAGCCAGCGGATCGGCCAGTTCAATGAGCGCATACGTCACCGAGTGCTGCAACACGCGATCGTCCGCCTTGGCCGCGGCGGCGAGCAGGTCCGGCACAGCCGATCGGTCGCCGATGCGGCCCAGCGCTTCGGCCGCCACGCGGCGCAGCGCCGGCGTATCGCTGAGGACGATCCGTCGCAACTCGGCGAGCGCCGCACCGTCCCGCCACAGGCTGGCCGCTTGCAGGGCGACGTGCCGCACGCTTTCATCTTGGGCCGTTAGCAGCTTGCGCAATAGCGAGCGGCACTGCGGCGCGTCGGCTTGCACCAGCGCCCAGGCGCGAGCCAATGCGGCGACATCGCGACTGGCGTGTGAACGTTTTTCGGGGCCGGCGAGAATCGCATCGACCGGCCGGCTGGCCAACGCCTCAAGAAACGATTGAAGTTGCGGCGTTGCGCGGAGCGCGGCCAGCGCCCGCGACGCCCGGCGCCGAACGGCGGGCCGCTCGTCCGCCAGTCGGGCCCAAAGGTCTTCGGGCGTGAGTTGATCCCAAGGCAGTTTGAGGCCCCGCGGGTCGTCGATCGGTTGGGCGCCGATTCGCCGCACGCGGTAGATTCCGCCCAGCACGTCCGGTTTCCACAACTGCGACGTCGGACAGCAGAGCTTGTACCACCCGCCCGTGTCGAACACCAGCAGGCTGCCGTCGGCGTCTACGAGCACGTCGGTCGGATGGAAGTCCACGTGGTCGGACCACGCCATCGGGCTGCTTTCGCCCGTGAAGGTGCTCCCCATTGGCGTCAACACATGCCGCGAGACGCGGCGCATGTTGAACTCGCAGAGAAACAGGTTATCGCGGTATTCAGGGCCGAACGACTCGCCGTCGTAGCGTTCCAGGCCGCACGGCGCCGCGGCGTCGAGGCACGTGATTGCCGGCATCAATTCGCCGGTGCGGGGATGCCCGTCCAGCACGCCGTGTTCCTTGCCGAACATGCCGCCGTAAACGGTGTGGGCCAGCCCGTCCTGCCGGCCGTCCCCTTCGAGGAACGTAGCTGAAAAGATCCGTTCGCCCTCAGGGGTGAACGCTACGTCCACCGGGTTGTCCATGCCGCCGGTCATCACCGGTTCCAATCCGCTGCCGTCTGGCCGGCAACGGAAGATGTGCGACGCCCTGGTCTTCCACTGGCGGCCGTTTACCAGGTGAGTCTGTTCGGCGAACGCCCCCTTGCACCAATAGACCCAGCCGTCCGGCCCGGCATACGGGCCGTGGAGGTCGTTCGCGCAGCCGGTGAGCGTTTTGCCCTGGAACCATTCGACCCGCTCGTCGGCCACGCCGTCGCCGTCGCGATCCGAGAGCTTCCAGATGCTTGGCGGCGCCGAGACGTACAGCGAGCCGTCGAGCCACATCGCCCCTTCGGGGAACATCATTCGATCGGCAAACACCGTGCGCTTGTCGTAGCGGCCGTCGCCGTCGAGGTCTTCCAAGCAAACCACGCGGTGCGGCCGCTCGGCGAGCTGCTGCTCGACCGGGTCGTTGGAGCCCGAG
The DNA here is from genome assembly GCA_003576855.1 of Planctomycetota bacterium. Lineage (GTDB taxonomy): Bacteria > Planctomycetota > Planctomycetia > Pirellulales > Lacipirellulaceae > Lacipirellula. The sequence continues at coordinate 4,996 of QEVI01000126.1, read as the reverse complement.
GACTCGGCGACGTACAGCCGGCCGTGATCATCGAAGGCCCCGACGATCGGCCGCTCGGTAAGCGGGGGGCCGGCGACCAGTTCCACCGAAAAGCCCTCGGCGGCCTGAACCACCGGCGGTGGGGCTTGCTGCCCGCTGGGGGCTGACGGGGCGGTTTGCGCGCTGGCCGGCGCCCATGGTCGGGCGATAGCGACCAGCAGGCCGCCGACCAGCAAGAATCGGTTCGTCTTACGCATGGCGATTGGCATAACGCACGGGCTAGGGAAACGCCTGGTTGGGCGGTGCGCAAACAGCAACGCGCCGTGAGGGTCGTTGTACCGCACAGCGCGGCCAATTGCTACGAACAACCGACGTTCGGCGGGTCGCGGCCGCCTGTGCAGCGGCGAGGCGGCGGTTATTATGCAGCTCGCGGCTACTCAACGCGGGTGACTGAGCCTCTTCAGCGGGGCGCTGCAAGGGCCGATTGCTCAACATCGTAGACGTCAGCAGGGCAAGCAGGGCGGGCTGTGACATGAACGCGAACGAGCGCCAGGCGCTGCTCGGCACGTTGCGGGCGCGTTTCGAGAAGAACAGAAGCCGGCACGATGGCGTGGGGTGGTCGCTCGTGCAATCGCGGCTGGAGTCGCAGCCAGACAAGTTGCGGTCACTGGCCGAGATGGAGCGAACAGACGGCGAGCCGGACGTAGTGGCTCACAACAAAAACACGGGCGAGGTCGTCTTCGTCGATTGCTCGGCCGAAAGCCCGGCCGGTCGCCGAAGCATCTGCTACGACCGAGAGGCGCTCGAGTCGCGGAAGGAACACAAGCCGGTCACGTCCGCCACGGACATGGCGGCCGCGATGGGCGTCGAGATGCTCACCGAAGAACAATATCGCGAACTGCAAAAGCTCGGTTGCTTCGATACGAGGACGTCGAGCTGGGTGAAGACGCCGCCGGCGATCCGAAAGCTGGGCGGCGCCCTGTTTTGCGATCGCCGCTACGACCGCGTTTTCGTGTATCACAACGAGGCCCAGTCGTACTACGCCGCCCGGGGCTTCCGCGGCATGCTGCGGGTTTAAGCAGCGTGGGCGGCGGCCGCCTGGCTGCCGCCGCCCACCGAGCCTTTGTGGACTAGCGCAGACGGCGTCGCAGGAGTCCCAGTAGCGAGAGCCCGCCGACGGCTAGCGCCGCCGACGCCGGTTCCGGCACGGCCGGGACGCCGGCGGCCGTGGGGCCGCCTAACAGTCCGATGTCGTTGGCCGAGAGGGCCGTGTTGTAGTAGGCCAGGCTGTTGACCAGGCCGGCCGCGGTCTCGCCATCTTCGTCGGTGAACAGGTTGAGGACGGCGCCGACGGCATGGCGCCCGTCGAGCGGCGTGCCGGAGGTCGTGGAACCGACCAGGACGCCGTTGATGTACTTGTCGAGCAAGTAGGAGCCGCCGCTGGGCTGGACGGCGACGGCCACGCGGTTCCACGTGTCCTGCGCAATCGCGCCGTGGTAGTTGCCGCCGATCCCGATGCCGTCGTTGTTGCCGCGGACGAAGAAGTCGCCGTCGTTAGCGCTAATGGTTTGGTCAGTTTGCCAGAAGGAGGCGAACCCGGTCAGTACGGGGAAATTGACGTCCATGACGATGGACCAGGCGTTTGTGAGGCTTCCACCGCCGTTGGCGCCGGCCTGGTTGGGCATTTGCAGGGCCTGGCTGCTGGTCAGGGCCGGAAAGGACAGGACGGTCGCCGGCGAACCATTAATGGTGGCCGACGTGTAGGTTTCCGCCCAACCGCCGAAAACCGCCATCGGGGCCTTGCCCGGGACAGCGTTATTGAGATTGCCGTCGAACTGCCAGGCGCCGACTTGCACGGCGGCGGCGGAATCAGCGAAAAGCGCTAGTGCGGCCAGGAGAGCCGCGGCGATGTGCAGCTTTGATCGAATGGTCATGTTGGGTCCTCGTTGCAGTGGAATCGATTTCATTAGCAGCAACAGTAACAGTAGTGGGTACTCTGGAAAAAGGTCGCACGGTCCCCAGCCCGCCGTGCGCCCCCAGCGAGCTTATCCTAATTCGGATTTGCGACGTTGCAAGCTTTCGAGCGCGACGGCCCGCCGGGTGACCGCGCATTGACAACTGTTGCCGGCCCTCCTACCTTCCACGCTTGTGAAGCCCATCGTACAGATCTCGCTGGACGTTCTTTCGGTCGAGGAGGCGGTTTCGACGGCCCGGATGGCGCTCCGCGCCGGCGTCGATTGGCTCGAAGCCGGCACGCCGCTGATCATTGCCGAGGGGATGCACGGCGTGCGGGCGCTGCGGGCGGAGTTTCCGGACACGCCGATCGTCGCCGACCTGAAGACGATGGACGGCGGCTACCTCGAGGCCGAGGTGATGGCCCAGGCCGGCGCCACGCACGTCGTGGTCATGGCCCGCGCCCACGAGGAGACGATCCGCTGCGTCGCGAAGGCCGGTCGCGACTTCGGCCTGAAGGTGATGGGCGACAACCTGGCCTGCGAAAACATGGTGGACGGCGCCAGGTGGTTAGAAGACCTAGGGTGCGACTATATCGTGCACCACATCGGATACGATGAGCGCCGTGGCATTGCGGCCCGCGGATTGCGGATGCCCAGCCCGCTCGACGAGCTACGGGAAGTGGTCGCGGCGGTGGGCGTGCCTGTGCAGGCGGTCGGCGGGTTGTCGCTGGAGCAGGCGGTCCGCACGCCGGAGTACGGCGCTCCGCTAGTGGTGCTGGGGGCGCCGCTGACGATCGACGCCGAGGCGTTCAAGACCGCCAGCGGGAACCTCGAGGAATCGCTGCGGCTGATCTGCGAAAAGGTTCACAGCTACGGCGATGTGCCGGTCGGCGGCGCTGCCGGCAGGTAACGGAGGACGGCATGACCACGGCAGCGACCGACCTGGGGCTGGTCAACTACGCGCCGCAGAAGTTCAGCGTCGAGCTGCGCGAAATCCCCCGTGCAACGATCCGCGACGACGAGGTGTTGCTGGAAGTGCAGGCCGTCGGCGTCTGCGGCAGCGACCTGCACATGTGGACCGCCCAGCAAAGCTGGACGGTGAACTACCCAGTGGTGCTCGGCCACGAGTTTTGCGGGATCATCCGCGAGGTGGGCCGCAGCGTCGTCGGCTGGACCGAAGGCATGCGAGTCGTCAGCGAGACCGCGGCGGTGGTGGACGTGACCAGCCCGCTCACGCGGCAAGGCCTGTACAATCTCGACCCCGGCCGCCGCGGCTACGGCGCGATGATCGACGGGGCGATGCGTAAATACGTGCCCGTGCCGGCGCGGATACTCCACCGGATGCCCGAGGGCATGGCGTTCGAGCAGGCGGCTCTCACCGAGCCGTGCTGCGTGGCGTTCAACGCGGTGGTGAACAACGGCCGCGTGAAGCCCGGCGACCGCGTGGTGGTCCTGGGGCCCGGACCGATCGGCATTCTATGCGCCGCGATGGCGCGGCTGTGCGGCGCGGCAGTCGCCGTCGTGGGCCTGGAGAACGATCGCGCCCGACTCGACGTGGCCAGGCAGTATGGCTGCGTGCCGATCGTCGGCAACCCGGCGGACTGGGCCCGGCAGGGAGACGGGCTGGGCGTCGACGGCGTGGTCGACGCGACGGGCGTCTCGGCCGCGCTGGCGACGGCGCTGGAAATCGTCCGTCCCGCCGGCTGGATCAGCAAGGTCGGCTGGGGGCCGCAGCCGGTCGGTTTCTCGCTCGACCCGCTGGTGCAGAAGAACGTCACGCTGCAAGGGAGCTTTAGCCACAACTGGCCCATCTGGGAGCGGGTCATCCAACTCATTGCCGCGGGGACGCTCGACGTGCGGCCCATCACCGGCGGGGTGTGGCCGCTCGCCCAGTGGCATGAAGCGTTCGAGACCATGCATTCCGGCAAGATTGTGAAAGCCGTGCTAAGACCGTAGCAAAAGGATGGCGAACGGGGTTGGGGTTCCATTGCGACTGTGGGATTGTTGGCAAGGGAGCGGTCGCCGGTCGCAAAAGAAGTCTCGACCCTGGTGCTTACCGGCGCCGTAGTTATGCGGCTCTATGTGCCGCTTGGACGCCGTTCGGTTCCCGGACGCTAAACTGATCTCTGCCGGCGCTTCCGTCGCCGCCGAACCCATCGCTTATCATCGTGATGCGACTCACTGACAAAGTCGTCCTGGTAACCGGCAGCACCACCGGCATCGGCGAAGCTATCGCGCGGCGCGCGCTGGCCGAGGGCGCCCGCGTGGTCCTGCATGGCCGAAACGAGCAGCGCGGCCGCGAAATCGCCGCGGAGCTGGGCGAACGAGCGGCGTTTTTGGCGGCCGACCTGGCTCAGGCGGCCGCGGCGCCGCCGCTTGTGGCCGGCGTCGTGGAGGCCTTCGGCAAGCTGGACGCGATCGTGAACAACGCCGCCTGGGTCGTCCGCAGCGATTTGGCCAGCACCGATGCGGCGTTGTTCGACAAAGTGATGGCCACCAACGTGCGCGCCCCGCTGCTGCTCATTAAGGCAGCGCTCGACGAGCTGAAGAAGAGCAAGGGCTGTGTGCTGAACATCGGCTCGATCAACGCCTACACCGGCGAGAGCAATCTGCTGGCCTACAGCGTGTCGAAGGGGGCGCTGATGACGCTTTCGCGGAATCTGGCCGACGCGCTGTGCTACGACCAGGTCCGCGTGAACCACTTCAACGTCGGTTGGGTGCTGACGCCCAACGAATACAAGCAAAAGCTCGCCGACGGGCTCCCCGAAGGGTGGCCCGACGAGATCGAGCCGCAGTTTGCGCCCTCGGGTCGCATCATGAAACCCGAGGAGATCGCCGCGGCGGCCATGTACTGGATCTCCGACGAGAGCCGCCCGATCAGCGGCAGCGTCGTGGAACTGGAGCAGTATCCCATCATTGGCCGCAATCCCACGAAACGGGGGGACGATTGATGCCCAAACTGGCCGCGTTCCCCAAGGCGTTCATGGACGACCTGTGCGTCACCGGCGCGATGTCGCTCCGCCAGTGGATCGACCTGGCGGCGACGCTGGAAGTCGACGGGC
>QEVI01000411.1 GCA_003576855.1 Planctomycetota bacterium | reverse complement strand
ACCTACCACTCCATCGATTAGCGTGGCCCGTCGCGCCACATTGCGGTCGCCAAAAGCCGGCTTTTAACGCAAGCCGCAAGGAACCGGCAGAATGGTGAACACCAGTATAGTTTTTGGCCGCGCCCTCTGCTAGGTTCATGACCGTCGGGTCGGCCACGGCCCCAGGGCGCCTCATAGCCGCCGGCCGACGCTCATGTCTTCCATCGTCCTGCTATTCCAGGAGTTTCTGGCCATGCGCGCACCCACGGTAGCGGCCGCCTCGATCGACCCCGCCACGACCCCCGCCAAATTCGAAGGAAGCCCCGATCTGCAGGAAATCGACGACGACGCGCCGCTGGAACTGGATGACGAATACTGGGAAGCCTTCATCCCCGACGACGACTACGAACCGTGGCCGGAGTTCGGCGATTTCTGGACCGACGGCGCCCAGCGCGGCGCCGTCTACGCTCGGCGCCGCTAAGGGCGCCTCGAGCTTGCTACGGTCAATCACCTGCGTCCCCCACGAGCCGAAGGACATGCACCATGTTGCCGAAGGGTATGGTCTTGGAAGTCGAACGATTGCTTCGCGAGCGGAAGCTCACGCAGCGCGCCATCGCGAAGCTGCTGGGCGTCAGTCGCGGCACGGTGGGCAACATCGCCCGGGGCCGGCACCCGCTGCACGGCCGGGCAGGGGCATCATGCACCGCCGATGGGCAACCTCTCGAAGAGCCGCTGGTGCTGCCGACCCGCTGCCGCGGATGCGGCGGGCTGGTCTACCAGCCATGCCTCTTGTGCCAGGCCCGCGCATACCGGGCTCGGTGCGAACATCTCCGTCGCCTGTGCTCGTCGCCGCGCGGCCGGCAGCCGCCTCGCCGGCGGGCGGCCTGAATTTGCGGTTACGCGGCGCGCTGCTGCGGCGCGGCGGTGCTCGGCAAGGATGCGTCGAGCGGGCGTTTTCCCCACGCCGCCAGCTCGGCGAAGCGCACATAGCGTCGGATCACCTCGGCGTCGATCTGCGGACAGACGAGGTCGGCCGCCAGGCGATTCAGGTTCGATCGGTCGAAGACCGGGTCGGTGAGCTCGTACTGCTCGTAGGGCGTTCGATACGCCAGGAACGCCTCCTCGTAGCTGGTGACCTTGCCGGTAAGCTTGCGGTTCTTGCCGCAGAATTCATATCCGTAGGCGTTGAAGTACCGATAGGCGGCGTCGAAGAACTCGCCGGTGGTCAGCGGCGTCGGCGGCGCCAGGTGGAAGGTCAGGCCCCGCGCGGCCGGCTCGTCCAACAGCCGGCAGACGACGGAGCAGACCCAGTCCAGCGGCACGACGTTGCGCCGTTCCGTGCCGTCCAGCAAGATGCGCAGCGGCGCGAAACGCCGCCCCTGGCGATCCGGGGCGGTGTTCGTCAGCAGCGAGTGGAGCAAGCGGAGGTAGACGTAAATGCCATGGTAACTGTTCGTGTAACCGGTTTGCGAATCGCCGCCGATCACCGCGGGGCGATATATGGTCGCCGGATCGAGGAACCCGTCGGCGCGGAGGAGCGACTCGGCCTCATACTTGCTGCGCTCGTAGTCGTTGCGGAAGGATTGGCCCATGGCCAGCTCCGACTCGCGAATGACGCCCTGCCGCCGGCCGCATACGTACGCGGTGGAGACGTAATGGAAGTCGCGCACGCCGATGCGGCGGCACAACTGGAGCATCTGGCGCGTGCCGCCGAAATTGGTCTTCCAGACGTCGCTCGCCTCGCCGCAGGACGAGAACTTGACGACGGCCGCACAGTGGATCACCCGGTCGCAGTGGCGGGCCAGCCACTGTTCGTCGCGGCGGTCGAGTCCGACATTC
>QEVI01000125.1 GCA_003576855.1 Planctomycetota bacterium | reverse complement strand
CGACGCCCAGTGGCGGTTCCGCCTCACGCCCGAACTGGCCGCGTGGGCCGGTTTGGAAGGGGATGTGGTCGTCGTGGGCGTGCGGGATCACCTGGAAGTGTGGGCGGTCGAAAGGTGGCAGCGCTATATTGCCCAGTGCGACTGCCAGTACGAACAGCTCGCGGAGTCGGCCCTGGAAGACCAGCCGAACCATTCGGATCTACCCACGGCGCAGGAGTCCTCTGACGCCGGCTCCACTTCGCCCAACGGCGCTGAACAGTTGTACGTTTCTCGACCCCCGCGCTGACCGCGGGATAATGACACCCCTTGGCCAACCAAGACCCAATCCACCGAAGGAGGTAGTTCCGGCGACCCTAGGACGACGCGGGCGACGGCCACAGGCTTGCATCGTCCCCGGGGTCGCCGAAATCGCTCGCAGGTATGGAAACCATAGGGCGATGAGCCCGTAGCGCGCCGCGGACGATTCCTCGGTCCGCCGCGCCCTCCGGCAAACCTCGACCCCGAAGCGCAGGGATGCGCTTCGGCTGGGGTTTTTTCCGGCCCGCAGCAGGCGTCTGCGGCGCTGCACCGCCACGAGCTTGAGGCATTGCGGGGGCTAACGGCCGAGCGCTTGCCGCTATACGTTGGTAGGATGCAAAATGCCGCTGTGCACGTTCCGGTTCTGCTCGCCGAGGTCCTTCAGTACCTCCAACCGGCTCCAGGCGGCGTCTTCGTCGATGGAACGCTTGGCAGCGGCGGACATACCCGCGCCCTGGCCGAAGCGGTCGGGCCGTCGGGCCAAGTCATTGGCGTGGACCGCGATCCGCACGCGATTCTCCGCGCTGAGCAAACGCTAGCCGGCCTGCCGATCGCCGTCGTCGCGGCAAGCTACGCCGACATACCGGAAGTGCTCGACGAGGCGAGCGTCGCCGCGGTCGACGGCATGCTACTCGATCTTGGGCTGTCGAGCGACCAACTCGCCGATCCGCAGCGCGGTTTCAGCTTTCACAGCCCCGGCGAGCTGGATTTGCGCTTCAACCAAGACGAAGGCGAACCGGCGTGGCGGATGCTAGCACGGCTCGGCGAACAGCACCTGGCGGAGATCATCCATCGCTTCGGCGAGGAGCGGTTCAGTCGCCGTATCGCCCGAAGAATCGTCGAACAGCGGCGGGTCGAGCCGATTCGCACTGCCTCGCAATTGGCCGCTCTGGTACGATCGGTCGTGCCGCGCAGCCGCGGGCATGACATCGACCCGGCGACGCGGACGTTCCAGGCCCTTCGCATTGCGGTCAACGGAGAGTTGGACGCGCTCGGCGTCGCACTGCGCCGCTTGCCGTCGCGCCTCAAGCCGGGCGGACGGATCGCGATCATCAGCTTCCATTCGCTCGAGGATCGGATGGTCAAGGAAGCGTTTCGGAATGATGCCCGCCTGGTTGTCGTCACCCGCAAGCCGGTTCAAGCCGGCGCGGAAGAAGTGGGGCGCAACCCCCGGGCTCGCAGCGCGAAGCTGCGCGTTGCCCAACGTCGCGCCGATTGAAGCCGCCCGACTTACGAGCTGCACTATGGAAGAAGAACCGCAGTTGGTTGACCGGCGCGAAGCCGTTGCCGGCCTGGCGCTGCTGGGCGCCCTGTCCGCGATCCTGGTCGGAACGATCATGTTTCGCATCGCCGCCGCGCCGAGACCGGGCGCCGCGACGACCAGCGCACACTTCGCCGGCGATCAACCGCCGGCGCAGGTTGACCGCAGCAGAGCCGCCGGCCGCAGCGAACCAGGCCGCTATGCGGCGACAGGCGAAGCGCCTCGCGTCGTCCACGACGGCGCCGTGCAAGGCGCGTCGTACAGCGAGCCGCTCGATCCGCCGGCGGACGCGATGGCCCCGGCCGGCGCGCCGCCATTACGCAGAGCGGACAACCGCTAGCGTCCCGTTACCGTCGTACATTCGGCTAGCGCATTTAGCAGCCGGGCTTGCCCGGCTCGGCCCGCAAGCGGACCGGCTAAATGTCGTGCCCGAAAGAACTGCTATGACGCCGCGCTAATTGGTCGGCGGCAGCAGCGTCGGCGCGGCGCGGTCGGACCGCTCCGGCGGCAATTGCGGCGCGGCGACGTCCGCGGAGTCTGGAGCCCGCCACGGGATCGTGGCGACGATCTGCGGCGTCGGCAGGATGGAGTCGCTCCCTTCGGCGGCGGGGAGCGACAGCCGCGGCGGCGACTGCGCGACCGCACGGGGATCGGCGGCTCTCGGCTCGGCAGGTACTCCGCCGCTGCGCTGCGCGAGCATTTGCTGAGCGGGCGCCATCGAGGGGTCGATGGCCAGCGCCGCGGCCAGTTGTTCGCTGGCTTCCGCGTGGCGGCCGCGCTCGGCGAGCAGCACCGCCATGTTGTAGTGGGCCGTGGCCGGCGAATGCACCGCCAGCAAGTGGTTCTGCGCCGCGTCGAGGCGGTTCAGTTCAATGAGCACTTTGGCAATGTTGTTGCGATACAGCGGCTTTTCCGGCGCCAGCCGCACGGCTTGGTCCAGCGCCGCCTGTGCGCCGGCGACGTCGCCGCGGCGGGCAAGGCACAGTCCCAGGTCGTTGAAGGCCGTGGCGCTGGTCGGATGCGCCTGCAGGGCGCGCTGGTAAAGGCTGGCCGCGATGTCGAGGTTCCCCTCGCGGTCTTCCATCCGCGCGGCCCCCAAGAGCGCGTCCAGGTTCTTCGGGTCTTTGGCGATCGCCTTTTGGTAGAGGAGCCGCGCGTTGGCCACGTTTCCGCCGCGGTGGCTCATTTGCGCCATCGCCACATACAACTCCGGCGACGTGGCGTTGGCATCGAACGGCGGCTCATACGGCTCGGCCGGCCGCTTAACGGTCGCTTTTTTGAAGGCGGCGCCCATCTTGGCGAAGGGGGCCTTCATCTTGTCGGTCCACGACGGCTGTTGTTCGCCGGCGAGCGTTGGAGCCGTCGGCGCCGCGGCGCGAGCCGCCCTTACCGCCGCAGCCCCGCCGAACATGCCGCTTGCCGCCAGGCCGGCCACTGCCCATGCTGCGTACCACGTATTACGCACCGTGCGCCCCTCCATGGCGAGCAAGCCGCCTCCGGCTTTCAGCCGGCCGACCTGCGACTGTTGTTGGTAAGTTGCCGTTGAGATGTTGTTAGCCAGTTATTCCGCCGAGCCGCCGGACGACGAGGATTCGCCGCCGGCCGACGGCAGCGCTGGCGCCGGTCGGCTCGCTTGGAAACCTGTAAAGACGGCGTCCACGGCGCCGGCCGGGTAGCCGTCGTCGCGCACATGCGTTTCCTGGACGTCGGCGCCGCCGGCGGATTGCGGCATCTCGGCGGCGAACTGCTGCACCGCGTCGATGCGGCCCGCCGTCTGGTCCGGCGACGCCGACCGCTGCACGTAAACCGTGCGCCGGCTCGGCGGAGCCTGGGTCAGGATCCACTCGGTCTTCAAACGTCCGGCCTCGTTGAGTTGTTCGCCGTTGGGTTCGAAGTGGTGCTTGCCCAGCAGGTTGTGTCGCCGCCAGCCGTTGACGGTCATCATCTCGGCCGCGTGGCAGATGCCGCGCCGCGCTGGGCCGGAGTACTGCCGGGGCCAAACATGGTTTTCGTAGAACGCCGCCTCGCACGCATAGATGGTCGGCTGTGCTTCGCCGGCGGGACAACCCTGCTGGCACGCGTCTTGGTGACCTAGGGCGCCGCCGGCAGCGGCGGCCCACATCGGCAGCACCGCCCAGAGTCGGGCAAGTTTCATGGCTCTAGTCCTTGCGAGCTGGCAGAGGCGCGCCGCCGCACGCGCCGGGACACCAGCGGCGGAGGCGACTGATTCGGAAGCGACCGCGCGGCCGCCTCGGTCGAGGCGTCGCAGCGACCTTACCGTCCTCACTATCGACAAGAACCTGCAGCTCGTTGCGCCACTTTTGGAGAGACGCGCTTATCTTGCCTAACCGGTCAGCTTGACGCCGGCCATGCTAGCGTGGACTTGGCTCCAGCCCTGGACGGGAGCCGCTCGTTTCGGTCCGCACGGCGTGGTTGGGCGTCCGCGTCACTGGCCGCCGCTCATCGACGGGAACAGCTCGTTGATCATCGTGATCGCCGCGGGGCCGACGAGAACCACGAAGATCGCCGGGAAGATGAAGATTACCAGCGGAAAGATCAGCTTCACGGCCGTCTTGGCGGCTTTCTCTTCGGCCATCTGCCGGCGCCGCGTCCGCATCGAGTCGCTTTGCACGCGCAGCGCCTGGGCGACGCTGGAGCCGAACTTGTCGGCCTGGATGAGAATCGCCGCCAACGCCTTGAGGTCGTCGACGCCGGTACGACTGCCGAGGTCGTGGAGCACCTCGGTCCGCGCACGGCCCATCTGCAACTGGAGATTGCTCAAGGCAAACTCCTCAGCGATGACGTGGTAGGTCTTCTTCATTTCCTCGGTGACCTTGCGCATCGCCTGGTCGAGTCCCAGCCCCGCCTCGACGCACACGACCATCAGGTCCAGGGCGTCGGGCAGGCCGTAGAAGATGTTGTCTTGCCGGCTCCGTTTGATCGCCCACAGCACGACTTCGGGCAGATAGAAACAGACGCCGGCCAGGATGCCGGTGTACGTGAGCGTGTCGATGTCGAATCCGCGGCTGAACGCCAACACGCCGCCGCCGAGGAAGAACCCGGCGGTCATGCAGATGACTTTGAGCGACCAGTACATCTGCGGGGCGTTTTCGCCGCGGAAGCCGGCCATGTTCAGCTTTTCGCGGGTCTTGTTCAGCTCGGCCTCGGTCTTCGGCTGCAGCGGCGCCGCCAGGGCGGGCGAGGCCTTCGCGAGGGCCTTGGCCATGGCGCCGCCGCCCTTGGGCTTGCCGTCGCGCAGCAGGTCGCCCTTGCGGGTATTCGGCTCGCGGAGCTCCTCCAAGCGCTGTTCCGCGCGAGGCTTGCGGCGGGCCATCGCGTCGAGCACCCACCAGGCCACGGCGGCCGTCGCGCCGAAGATGGCCAGTTGCGTCACGAGGGAGTGGCTGATAATGCCTGCTAGGAGAACGTTCATGCGTGGACTCGCGTGGTTCCCGGCCGGCGCCGGGCGCCGGTTGGTGTTGCCTGTCGTAGCGACTGCTGGGGCCCGTCGCCGCGACGGCCGCCAGCGCTGGGGTTAACGGCCTCGCATTACACCCGGATGTTGACGATCTTCCGAATTACCAGCGCTCCCAGGAGCTGCATCAGCACGCCGCCGATGAGCATCTTCTTGCCCAGGTCGTCGGTGAACAGCAACATGAGGTAGTCGGGGTTCATCCGGTAGACGGCTACGAACAGCATCGGCGGCAGCGCCAACAGCACGATGCCCGATAGCCGACCTTCGCCCGTAAGGGCCTGCACCTGCCCCCAGATTTTGAACCGCTCGCGGATGAGACTGCCGATCTTGTCGAGGATTTCCGCCAGATCGCCGCCCGTCTGCCGCTGCAAAATGACGGCCGTGGCGAAGAACTTCAGGTCCAGGTTCGGCACCCGCTCGGTCAACGCGTTGAGAGCTTCCTCGAAGGGAATGCCGAGGTTCTGCTCCTCGTACACCCGGCCGAATTCGCTGCCGATCGGTTCGGACATCTCGGAGGAGACAAGCCGGAAACCGGCTGCCAGGCTGTGACCGGCCCGCAAAGCGCGGGCGACCAATTCGAGGGCTTCGGGAAGCTGCGCGGCGAACTTCTTCAGCCGCCGCTTGCGACGGAACATGAGCCAGACCACCGGCAACATGCTGAAGCACAGGCCGATGATCGGCGGGTAAATGAGGCTGACCCCGGTGACGGCGATCACCGCCGCCGAGGCGAAGCCGACGCCGACGCAAATGCCCAGGAACTTCGTCACCGTCATGGTGACGTCGGCCTGGCTGAAAAGCCGCGGCAGATTGAACCATCGCGACAGGAGGGAATCAAGAAACCCCTGCCCTTCGCCGCGCTGTTGCGCGAGGATTTGCGACAGCTCGGCCAGGCTGGCGTCGTTCTTGTCGCCTTTGCCGGTAAGAGTGCTCAACCGGTCTTCCATCTGCGAGATCGACTTGTCTCGCAGCAGCATGGCGATTGCTACGACCAACAGCGCGGCGCACAGGAACACGGCGCCGAGGATAAGTACCGATGGTAGCATGTGCGGCTCGCGTTAAGCGTTACGGTCCGGCCAGGCGCCGCGGCATGCTGCGGCGGTGCTCGCGCTAGGTCGTCGTCGGGGCGGTTGTTCTCTTGTTCCGCCGAGTCAGTCTCTCAACATGATCCGTTCGCGGAAAGCGCTGGCCGGCAGGCGGACGCCGTGCGATTCCAGCCGCGGAATGAAGCTTGGACGAATGCCCGTGGCGATGAAGTTGCCGACGGCGCGCCCGTTTTCATCCACGCCTTCCTGAACGTACTTGAAGATGTCTTGCATAATGATCGTGTCCTGCTCCATGCCCATCACTTCCGTGATGGCGGTCACCTTCCGCGGGCCGCCGGAGAGCCGGTTCACCTGCACGATCAGGTCGACGGCGCTGGAGATTTGCTGCCGCATGGCTCGCGTGGGCATTTCGAAGCCGGCCATCATGATCATCGTTTCGAGCCGGGCGATCGCGTCGCGGGGCGTGTTCGCGTGGCAGGTGGTGAGCGACCCTTCGTGGCCGGTGTTCATGGCCTGGAGCATGTCGAGCGTCTCCGGGCCGCGGCATTCGCCGATGATGATCCGGTCGGGCCGCATGCGCAGCGCGTTCCGCACGAGGTCGGTGGCGGTGATGCGGCCCTTGCCTTCGATGTTCGCCGGCCGCGTTTCCAGCCGCACGATGTGCTGCTGCTGGAGCTGCAGTTCCGCCGCGTCTTCGATGGTGACGATGCGGTCGTGATTGGAGATGAAGCTGGAAAGCGTATTGAGCAGCGTCGTCTTGCCGGAGCCGGTGCCGCCGGAAATGATGATGTTCAGCTTGGCCTTCATGGCGCCTTCGAGCAGCATCACCATTTCGGGCGTCATGCTCTTGTAGTTGAGCAGGTCTTCCAGCTTGAGGGGGTTGGATCCGAACCGCCGGATGGTGACGCTCGGTCCGTCCAGCGCCAGCGGCGGAATTATGGCGTTGACGCGCGAGCCGTCCGGCAAGCGGGCGTCCACCATCGGGCATACCTCGTCCACGCGGCGGCCGACCTTCGACACGATCCGGTCGATGATCTGCATCAGGTGCTTGTCGTCGCGAAAGGTGACGCTGGTCTTCTCCAACTTGCCGGCGTGTTCGATGAACACGTTCTTCGGCCCGTTGATCATGATTTCGCTGACCGTCGGATCCTTCAGCAGCATCTCCAGCGGACCGAGGCCGAACGTTTCGTCGAGCACCTCGTCTACCAATCGATCGCGTTCGCTGCGGTTGAGGAACGTGTCCTCGGTGTCGCAGAGGTGCTCGACCACCAGGCGGATCTCGCGGCGCAGCACCTCGCCTTCCAGGTCGCCGACGTGCGACAGGTCGAGCTTATCGACCAGCTTCGAGTGAATCCGCTGCTTGAGCTTTTCGAACTCCGCCTCGCGGTCGCGGTTGCCAATGTTCTGCGGCGGAGCGGCAAGTCGTGTCATCGAGTCCTCGACAAATGCAATCCAACAGCGTCGCCCAGCGCGGCCTCGACACAAGCACGGAGCCTCCGCGCCCGAAGGCCGCCAGCCGGCGCGGCAAGAGTTTCGTCAAAAAAAGATAGGTTACGGGCGGCCGGGACCTGGGCCGAAAAGCCCCCGGCTCAACTGCACGCGAATCGGCCGCAGATGGGGGACGTTGGCGAATATGACGATCGGATCGCTAAAAGCGTCCCCGTCTTGTCGCCATGAAAAGATGGGCCGCGGTACGCGCCGCCGCAACGCCCATTCAGCGGCTGGGCCAGAGATTGAGCCAGCGGCGGCTCTTGCCTTCGCGCTCGCCGTCGTCGTCGGCCTTCTTCCCGCAAAGCTGATCGGCGAGCTGCCCGATGGACTGCGTGATCGCCGCCTTGGGAGCGTGCTGCAGCAGCGGCACGCCGTTGTTGCGAACTTCGACCATCACGCGATAGTCGTTCGGCACCTGCCAATAGATGTCGCGCCCGATGGTATCGCGGGCTTTCTTCATGCTGATCTGGCCGCTGTCCTGGCCGAAGCGATTCACGACGACCCTCACCTTGCTGCGCAAGGCCTCGTCTTCGTCGAACGTCATCAGCAGCCGCACGACGTTGCGCATGCACGGCAGATCGAGCTGCGTGATCATCAGCACCTCGTCGGCCGAGCGCAGCGCCAGCATATCCAGCTCGCTGTAGCTCTTCGAGGTGTCGAGCACCAGGTGCGTAAACGACGTCTTGAGCAGGCCGATGACGCGCTGCAGCTTGTCCGGCGTAATCAGCCGGGCGTCTTCCAGGTGCATCGGGCGGGGCAACAGGTGCACGCCCGAGGCGTGGACGGTGAGCGATTTCTTGAGCAGCGTGAGGTCGAGCCGCTCGACGTTCTGGGCGATATCCGCCAGCGTGTATTCGGGAATGGCGTCGAGGAAGACGTCGGCGTCGCCCAGCGCCACGTCGAGATCCACGAGCACGACCGAATTGCTGCTGTCAGCCGCCAAGGCGCATGCCAGGTTGACGGCGATGCTGGAGGCGCCGACGCCGCCGGTGGCGCCGGCGACCGCGAAGACCTGGCAGCCGGCCTTTTGCGAGCTGGGACCGCCGCCGGCGACCTGTCGCCGCACGCGCTGCAGCGCCGTCGCCAGATCCTCAGGCCGGAGCGGCTCGGTGAGAAACTCCTTGGCGCCAGCCCGCATCGACTCGAGGATCAGCCGCCCGTCGGTCGAGCTGCTGGTAACCAGCACGGCGCAGGTCGGCGCCCGCTGCAGCGTCTCGTGAATCAGCTTCACCGCCCGTTGCGGATCGCTGTCCATCGCGATCAGGGCGATTTCCGGCTGGGTCTGCTCGACGACGTCCACGAAAAACGCGTAGCGCGAGCACTCCGCCTCGAGCCACACCGTCTCCAGTCCGAGCAGAACCGCTTTGAGGTTCTCTCGCGTCGCGTCGTTGGGGTCGACAACGGCGATTCGGAGGACGTTGGCCATGCCGGGTGCAAATACTCTTCAGTTGCACGCTGCGACCGCCGGCCCGGAGACCGCCGCCGCAAACGCTAGCGTTCGAAGCAGACCTGAGCAAACGCTCGACGCGCCGCGGCGCCTGTGCTCGTGCCTGTGATGAGGAAACGTAGCTTATTTTTGCACGTCGTAACCGATAGGTCCGATTAAGCCGGGCGTAGTGGTTGGCCGGTTCGCCGGAACCAGCGCCGGCGCACCCCCGGGCACGCCGCTTCGATCGAGCGGGCTGGCGGCCGTCGCCGTCAGTTGCGGCTGCGGCTGCGGCCTGTTCGTCGCACGGGCAGGCCGCGCGGCAAGGTGCAGCGGCTGCCGGCCCGGCGGCGCCTGCGGCGTCCAACCCTGTTCGTTGGGCATCGGCGCCGTCGGCGTGACCTGGACGGGCGCCGACGGCATCATCATGCCGCTGCCGTCGGTGGCCATGACGGCCGGCCCGACCGGTGCCATGCCGGCGTAGGGCACGGGACCGCAATTGCCGGTCTGGCAATCGAGCCCCGGGGCGTTGCAGAAGCAGGGATCGCTGGCGCCGCAAGGCCCGCACGCGGGCGTTTCGATATGCCCCTTCAGGTACAAGTCGCAATCGGAGGGCGACATCGTCTCCATGCCGGGGCCGCAAGGCGGCGCCTCGTGCGGGTCCATGGCCTCGGCGAATTCCGGCGTGACGAGGATCAACAGCTCGACTTCCTCGTTTTCGTCCCGCACGCCGCCGAACAGATTGCCGACGTACGGCAGATCGCTGAGATAAGGCAGGCCGCGCTTTTGCGAGTTGACTTTGGTCTGGATCAAGCCGGCCAGTGCGAGCGTCTGGCCCGCTTGCATCTCGACGCCGGTGTCGACTTCGCTCGACCGCGTGCGGAACAGCTCATTGCCCAGTTCCGCCGTGTTGTCGATGTCGCTGATCTTCGGCCGCACCTCCAAGCGGATGCGCCCATTGCCCAGCACGATGGGAACGAAGTCGACCTGCGTGCCGAACTTCTCCGACTCGACGGTGCTGCCGCTAATGCCGTTATTGATTTGGAAGAAAATCTCGCCGCCGGCATTGAAGCTCGCCGGCCGGCCGCTGACGGTGACCAACGTCGGATTGGCCAGCGTCTTGATCAAGTTCCGCTGCTGCAGCGCTTCGAGCACGCCCAGGAATTGCGTGTTGCCGTCGATGATATCGAAGTTGATCGTCGACCGCGGGGCCGTGAAGGTGTTTTCCGTGCGGTCGATATTGGTCAGAATCCCGGCGGCCGACGAGGTGAGGAAGCCGCTCGTGCCGCTCAGGTCGAAGTCGAAGCCCGCCGCGCGGGCTTTCGTGCGGTTGACTTCCATCACCTTGACTTTCAGCAGCACCTGCTGCGCTCCGCCGACGGTGATGTTGTTGATCACCTTCGGCGCGTAGTCCTCGGCTAGCGTGCGAATCGTGCTGACGATTTCCGGACGATCGACCTGCCCTTCGAGCACCAGGCTGTTGGTAAGCCGAATGACCTTCAGCGACGAAGTGGGGAACATCCGCTTGAGATTGACTTCCAGCTCGCGGACGTCGCCGAAGATCAGCAAATCGACCGAGTAGATCTGCCCCTTTTCGTCCCACAGATTGACTTGCGTGACGCCCGGCTTGCGCGCGGCGATCTGCACCTGGGTTTCGCTGAGCGGCGTCGCCGTCACCAGTTCAGGATTGTTCACCACGATTCGCGGAATCCGCGAACTGAGCGTGAGAATCTGACTGGTGTTGACGGTCATCTCAAGACGTTCGGTCGCCTGCGAGAGATTCAGCACGACCCCGTTGGGCTGCTGCGCCTGCGCAGCGCTGCGGGGGCTTCCTGCAAGCAGGCTCGTAGCGGCCCACGACACGAGAACCAGCCGGAGGCTTCCACGGCGCCGGGCGGATTTAACGTACATCCTTGTACATCCTGTACGGTGGGTTGCGCGAACCGACTCGCTGCGACTCCGCCGCGCGAGCCGATCTCGACGGTTGATCTAAGCTTCTGCGATCAGTTCAGTTTCAGGTCAATGGGAAAGTCCGACGGCGTCTTGAGCGAATCGCTGGGCCCCGGCGCCGGGCCGGATGCATCCGGTGCGCCTGGCTGCGGCGGCGCCGCGCCGGGCGTCGCGGCCGTGAATCCCCCCGGCAGCGTAGCGGAGCTAGCGCCCGGCAGGCCGCTTTTCGACTCGATCATCTCGCCATTGGCGGTGAACTCGACCTTCGACACTTCGTTCGGATAGACGATCGTCATCTGGAACGCGGGCTTGGGCGGCGCGGCGGGCGCCTCCGGCGCCGAGGCCTGCGCGGCGGCCGTCGCCACGGCCTTCTCGACCAGCGACCGTAAGCCGAACAACCCGCCGTCCGAATCGCCGTCCTTCGCCCCAAGCTGCTCGCGCTCGCGGCTATTGGCGGTGCTGCGGCCGAACAGTTCGTCGGCGCCCTGCTCCGCGTCGTCGACGATCGTGTTGTCGTCCGGATGACGCGGAATTAGGCTCACCTCGCCCATGTTCTCGGCCAGCGTGATGCGGTTGGCCTGCGCCGGCGTCACGACCAGCGACACCGTCTTGGCGACGCTTCGCGATTCGGTGCCGTCGGCCGATTTTTCGATCGTTTGATCCACCGCGTAGACGCGGATGTTCTGCAGGAAAATCTTCGTGAAGGGCGTGCTGATCCCTTGCGCGTCGTTCCGCTGGACGAAAATCTGCACGTCGACGCGGTCGCCGGGGCTGAGCAGCCCCGCCGCGCTTTTGCGGGCGTCGACCGAGATGGTCTTCAACCGCATGCCGGCCGGCACGCCCTGAATCGGGTCGTTCGTCTGCCCCTTGGCCAGCAGCTTGCTGTCCAAGAGCGGCTCGCCCTGGTAGATGTTCGAGCGGGGACGGCGATCGGCGAGATCTTCCCACTTGGTGATCGCGCCGACGGGCACTTTGTCCTTCGGCCACTCCTCGAGCGAGACCATCTTCTCGTCGAGCGGATCGCCGACGTTGATGTTCTTCAGCGCGACGTAAATCGGCGCCGTCTCCACGGCGGCCGGTTTATTGCTGCCGTCCAGAACCTGGCTGATGCCAATCGACGCCACCAGGCCGCAGCCCAGCGCAAGCGCCAGCAATACGAGCGACTTTGGACGCATCACACCCCCCTGGTATGAATGGCGAACCGCCAGCGCGAGCGGCTGCAGGCCGCGGTTAGTCGCGCCTTGTCGGTTTCTTCGGCGCCCCCGTCACAACCGGTTCACTCTAATCGGCGGCCGAGGGACGAAAAAGCAATGAGTGCGGCCACGCGCTGCTAGCGGCGCAGCGCCGCCGATCGCCGACGCTGACGGCGCCGGGGCGTGATGCTCCACCGGACGCTCACGACCGGCGCCCCGCTTAGCCGAGCATTCCGCTCCACGCGAAGTACGCAATCGAACCAATGGCAATCGGAATCCCGTAAGGCAGCAGAAACATCCGCGGCTTCCGCTCGGCGGCGATCTCCGCCAACTTCTCGGGGTCCTTCACCGTGATGATTTCGTTGATGATCGACCAGAACTGGTTCTTGTGTTTTTCCCAGGCGCCGCGCCACAGCACCATGCCGATGGCGATCAGGCCGCCGGCCAGCGCCGATACGGCGAAGGCGTAAAGCGTGACCGTGCCCCACATCCAGGCGCCAACGCCGGCCATCAACTTGACGTCGCCCGCGCCCATGCCGCCCACCGCATAGGGAGGCAACAGCACGGCCAGGCCGACAGCCGTGCCGATGAGGCTCAAGAACAGGCCTTCCCAGCCTGCATAGGGCGAAAAAGCGGCGCTGTAGATCCACCCGCTGGCGATCATCGGAAAGGTCAGCCAGTTCGGCACCTTCAATTGCAGCCCGTCGATAACGGCGGCCACGACCAGCGTGACGGTGACGACCCAGCAGGGCCACGTTTCGCCCAGTCGTGAAACGATCTCTTGGAAGTCGAACATCCCGTGACCCCTACGAATGATTGTCGCCCGTCGCGGCGTTGGGCTAACGGCTTGGCCTACCACCGCGGCACAAACAAGTACGCCACAACGGCCGTGATCGCCGCAAAACCGTAGCATGCCATTTGGCACGCCGCGCGAATGACTTCTTCCGGAAAGTATCCAATCATGGAACACGCTCTCCTGCGATGCATCTCGGGCGGCCCGGTGCACCCCGCGCCGCGCTGAGGCCATAAAACCCTAGCTCACGCTTTTCGCTTCCGGAATTACGGACGCTATTGCGCGGCGGCGCCAGGAACGTTAACGGTTCGCCGTTAGCGCAAAAGCGAACCCCTCAAGCCGCCGCAACGGGCGGCCGAGAGGCGCGCAGCAAGCCGTACACTCGGCGCAACCGGACGGCGGCCGTCAACTGCCGAGCTGCGCCGACACGTCGTTGAACGTGGTCGCGGTGTTGGTTCCGATCGTGCGAATCGCCGTCAAGCATACGATGACGATCAGCGCCAGCATCACGGCGTACTCGACGGCCGTCGGGCCGTCGTCGTTGGCCAGCA
>QEVI01000124.1 GCA_003576855.1 Planctomycetota bacterium | reverse complement strand
AACACCAGCCAGCACAGCACGCCCGCCATGAACGCCAGCAGCGCGCTGGCCACCGTCGAGGCGTTGGGCGCCGCGGCCGCCCACCAGGGCAGGATGCGGTCGGCGAGCCAATCGGGCGACGCAGCCTGCGTCGTCGGCACGCGCATCATCGCCGGCATCGGCGCCGCTGGCTGTCGGTGATCGGCGGGATCGATCCGGTGTCGTCGGGCCGAAACCGGCCGTCCCGCACGGCTTTCATCGTATGCCGGCTGCGTCGCCTGAGCCGGCCAGTCGCCGGGCTGCTCGTGCGACAGGGGGTCGAGCGGGGCGTCGTAGGCCGGCCAGGGCCCGTCGATAGCCGCCGCCGATTGGGTGGTAACGTGGTCGCCCGGCCCGATCGCCGCGGCGGTCGGCATGGCTGCCTCGGCGGTGACGACGCGCGGCAGCCGCGCCAACACCGGCCAGGGGCGCACGGCATCGCCGTGAGGCGCCGAAGTCGGCGGACCGTCGCTGTGCTGGCGATGGGAAGCAGTCACGGGCTTTGTTCAGCGTTTAAAGAGGAGCGTGGGGCTGCTCGTGGTTTGCCGTGGCGCTGGGCGCTCGTCGAGCGGACAGCCGAACCCCCAGTCATCATCGGTAGCGGGTATGCCGATCTTGAGGGGGATGCCGAATCGAACGCCGTATAACCCGCTAGCATTGCTTGCGGCGGCTCCGCGATGAGGGGCGCCCTCAGGCCGCCCCTAGGGCTCGCCGGCGGCCGCCGGGGCGTGCCAGGGTTCGGCCGGCCACAGCAGGACGCGACCGTCGCGGCCGCTGGTGAGGACCGTGCGACCATCGGGCGCGAAGCTCGCGCTGGTCGCTTCGTCGCTGTGCGCGGCGAGGGTCAGCAGCTCTTTACCCGTGCGGGCGTCCCAGGCTTTGACGGCGCCGTCGGCGCTGGCGGTGAGGGCCCGCCCGCCGTCGGGCGACAGGGCCACGCTGTTGATCGCGCCGGTGTGGCCGGCCAGCGTTTGCAGCTTGGCGCCCGTCGCGGCGTCCCACACCAGGGCCAGGTTATCCTCGCTCCCGGTGATGACGTAACGACCGTCGGCCGAGAAGGCCGCGCTGCGGACGGCCCACTCGTGCCCGGCGAGCGTATGCAGCACGGCGCCCGTGCGGGCGTCGGCGATTCGCGCCGTCTTGTCGTCGCCCGCGGTGAGAATCCGCGCCCCATCGGGCGAAAAACCGGCGTAGCGCAGGCGGCCGCGATCATGCCGGAAGACCGGTTCCAGCGGCCGTCCGTCGCTGGCGTCCCAGAGCCGGGCCGTGCCGTCGTCGCTGGCGGTGAGCACCTGCCGCCCATCGGGCGAGAACGCCACGCTGTTGATGAAACCGCTGTGCAGGCCGTCGAGCTTGACGAGGACCTTGCCCGTCGCGGCGTCCCAGATCTTCGCCGACCGATCCCAACTGCCGGTAACCACGCGGCTGCCGTCCGGCGATACGTCGGCCGAGGCGACGACGCCGTGCGGACTGAAGCGTACGACCTGCTGGCGGGAGACGATGTCGTACAACCGGGCGTCGTTGCCGCCGACGACCAGCAGCCGATCGTCCTGCGGAGCAAAACGGGCTAGCCATACTAAGCCGCCGCGGGCGGACCGGTCGAGCCACGCTCGCGGCCGGCCCGTTTCATCGTCCGGCGCGATTTCTTCGCCGGCGGCGAGGTCCCACAAGCGGACCGTCCCTTCGGCCGCGCACGCCGCCGCGGCCAGGCGGCCGTCGGCCGACAGGGCGATGGACGTCAGCGCGGCACTAGAGTTTTGGGGCTTGATGGTTCGCACCACGCGGGCTTCGGCGAGCGACCAGAGCCGAAGCTGGCCGTCGTCGCAGCCGGTGAGGGCGTGCGCGCCGTCGCGGCTGACGACCACGTCGGCTACCCAATCGGGATGTTTCAACACGAGACTGGTTAACTCGCGACCGGCGGCGACGTCCCACTGGCCGCAGGTGTTGTCGCCGCTGGAGCTAACGAGCCGCGCGCCGTCGCCGGTGAACTGCAGCCGCGTGATCGTGCGGCTGTGCCCCGACAGGACGGCCCCGGCCGACCATCTGCCGGCGTCGGCGTCGAACCGCCACAGGCGGCACTGGCCGCGATCGTCGCCCGTGGCCAACAGCCCTCCGCCGGGTGCGAAGCACGCGGCCGTTACTTCGGCTGGATGCCCCAGGAGGACGGCCAGCTTGGCGCCGCTGGCGGCGTCCCAGACGATGGCCTCGCCCCCCTCGCCGCCGGTGGCAATGAGCCGGCCGTCGTCCGAGGCGTCGAGCGCCGACGTGCGTCCTGTCCCTTCCAGCCGCTGCATCTCGGCGCCGCGCTTCACGTCCCAGATTCGCACGGTGCGGTCGCCGGCGGCCGTGGCCAGGCGGGCGCCGTCGGCGAAGAAAGCGGCGGAAGAGGCCAGGAAATCATGCCCTTCGCGAAACCATTGCACGCGCTCCAGCGACGCGGCGTCCCACAGGCTGGCCGTCCAGTCGCGGCTAGCTGTGACGACCCGCGTGCCGTCGGCCGAAAAACGGGCGGCCAGCACCGCGTCCGCCGCAGCCGTTTCGCCGGCGGCCAGCTCCCGCACCTCGGCGTACCGGTCGGGGCGCCACAGCTTGACTTGCGCATCGCGCCCGGCGGTGAGCACCAGCGCGCCGTCGGCCGAGTACGAGCAGCTACGCACATAGCTGGCATGGCCGCGAAGCTGCTTGAGCGGCTTGCCGGCCGCGTGGTCCCAGACGAACACCAGGTTGTCCTGCCCGCCGCTGGCGAGCGTCCGGCCGTCGGGCGCAAAGGCCAGCGTCCGCACCGGGCCGCGATGGCCCGTCAACTCGGTAAATGGGACAGGGGCATCCTTTAAACCGTCGAGACGCCGGCCTACGTCCACCGGCCGGGCGTCGGTCGGGTTCCAGACCAGCACGCGGCCATCGGCGCCCGCCGTGGCGATCAGCCGGCCGTCCGGCGCGAACCGGGCGGCGTACACCGGCCCGCGGTGCTCGACGAACTCGGTCGCCCGCTCGAACAGGTTCCGCGCCGCGGGCGCACCGTCGCTGGCCGCCGCAGCGGGCGGCGAGGTCCGCCGCCAGACGACGGCTTTGCCGTCTTGCGAAGCGGTGACCAGCAGCTTGCCGTCGGGGGAAAACTCGGCCGACCAGACCCACCACGCGTGGCCGCGGAGCACTTGCACGGTCTTCGCCGCGGCGAGGTCCCACAGTCGGGCGGTGTTGTCGCAGCCGCCGCTGGCCAACAGGCGGCCGTCGGGCGAGAAGCGGACGCTGAGCACCGCGTCGGCGTGGCCGTCGAGCTTGGCGACAAGCTCGCCGTCAAGGGCGCGGTAGACGTGGACGCTGCCGTCGCTGCTGCCCGTGGCCAGCCGCTCGCCCGTGGCGTCGTAGGCGACGGCGTGAACGTACTGGCCGTGGGAGAACTGGCGGACCGGCCCGCCGGCGTGGAGATTCCAGATCGTCGCCTTGCCGTCCCAGTCGCCGGTGGCGAAGTGGCTGCCGTCGGGCGAAAGGACCGCCGCGTCAATCGGCGCCGACGACTTCCAGGTGCGGTCGCTGAGCCGGCACAGGTAGTCGAGCCGGCCCCATTCCCAGTGCCGCAGCTCCGGCGGGCACTGGGCGAGCAGCTCCATCGCCTGGTCGAACGAGTTCTCGTCGATCTTGGCCTTGGCCAGACCGATGCGGGCGACGTAGGCCGCATACGCCTCGGCTTGCCGGGCTTCGACGGCGAGGCGCCGCTGCGTTTCGGCCCGCTGTTTTTCCTGTTCCGCGCGGTCGCGCTGGTTGGCGGCTTCCTGGAAGTTCTCCTGGGCCTTTTTTTCCGCGGCCACGGCCGTCACGCGGGCGGCTTCGGCGGCCCGGAAATTCTGCAGGGCCCGGCCTTCGGCGTCGATGGCCCGTTGTTTCTCGGCTTCGGCACGCTGGCGTTGCGACACGGCTTCGTCGCGCTCGACGCGGACGGCCGCGTAGGCGACCGACACGACGCAGATGACGGCCAGCACCAGCGCCGCCACGGCCCGCTTCAGCAGGGCGATGCGCCGCTGCCGCGACTGCCGCTCGCGCTGGCCGGCGATTAGTTCGTCGAGCAGCGGGCGATGGGCCGGGTTGTTGGCAACCAGCAGCGAGGCGCCCAGGTCGAAATCCGCTTTCGCCAGCGCCAGCCGGGCGTAGCTGAGCCGCGACGCGTCCAGCAGTTCCGCGGCTCGGCGGTTATCCGGCCAGAGGGCGAGGGCCTCTTCCAGTCCATACAAGGCGCGGGCGTACAGGTCGTAGTCCTCGCGCGACTGCGCAAGCTGCGCGTTCCGCTCGGCGTGCTCGGTAAGTGCAATGCTCTGCGAGTGCGACTGGTACTGGCGCACGGCCCGTTGAAACGCCGCGACGCTGGGGTATCGGTCGGCGGGATTGGTCGCCATCGCTTTCAGGGCGACGTCGAGCAGTTCCCCGGTCGCTGCGGTGGGCTCGATGAGGTTCTTCGCGGCGGCGAACAGGCACGCCATGACCGTCTTGCCGGCGTGGGGGGGCTTGCCGGCGACGATTTCGTACAGCATGGCCCCCAGCAGGTAGACGTCGCTGGCCGGGGTGATCTTCTCGATCGGGCCGGTGGCCATCTCCGGCGCCATGTAGGCTGGCGTGCCCCCCATCGCCTCGGACTGGCTGACCGACGCGGCGTTGGGAAAGTCTGCGCTCACGCGGGCCAGGCCCCAATCCATCACCAGCACTTCGCCGAAGTCGCCGAGCATGACGTTCTCGGGCTTCAAATCGCGATGGATCACGCCGTTGGCGTGAGCGAAGGCCACGGCGTCGGCCACCCGCAAGAGGATGTTGAGATTCTCGTCCAGCGACTTGGTCGCCAGCGCCTTGTGCCACGGCGTCCCCTTGACGCGCTTCATCGAGTAGAACAGCGCGCCGTCGCTGTCGGCCCCCAGGTCGTAAATGGGGACGATGTTCGGGTGATCGAGCTCGCCGGTGACGACTGCTTCGGAAATGAACTTGTCGCGCTGGGCGGGGCTTTTGCCATCGGGCCCCTTGAGCATCTTCAGCGCCACGGTGCGGGCGATCGACGATTGCCGGGCGGCGTAGACGACCCCCATCCCCCCTTCGCCGATGACGTCCAGCAGTTCGTAGTCGGGCGCGTCGGCCGGCGTGATGAGCGGCTGCGGCGAGCCGCCGCTGGCGCGGACGTTGCGCGACTTCACCACGAGCGACGAACTGCCGACGAACGACCCGGTGATCGTCTCCTTCTGCTTGAGCGTGACGCCGGCGTGCCTGGCGCCCGCGGCCAGCGACTCCCAGTGGGACGTGAGCAGGTTCTCGTCGATCGCCGCCGAGCCGCCGAGAAACTCCACCGTCTGCTGGCCGTGAATGGCCACGGTGGCCGGCTTGACGCTCGCGCCCTGCTCGGCGCCGGCGTCGTGCGCCTCCAGCGAGCCGAGCGTCTGGAGGTCGATCGAGCCGGTCGGGGCGCCGGGGGCCGGCAACTCGATCGTCGCGTCGCCGCCGAAGCCGGCGTGCGTCGCTTTGGACGAGCAGCCGCCGTCGGCGATCGTCCGCTGCGGCAACGGCCGGACGCTGCCGCCGCACGCCGAGCATCGGCCTGCCTGCTGAGCGGCGTCGTCGAGCGGGCGGAGGCAGCTTGGACAAACCGGCATGGCGTGGATCGCTCGGTAGCCGCGGCGGGGTGCTTCAGCGTCGGGGCTCGGTAGGCGCGGGACGAGGCGGACGGAGTGTGTCTATTGTAGTTGGCAAGCCTGCGTTACCGTGGCTTGTGCCTCCGCAGGGCGGCAGTTGTTTTCAGCCGATTCCACTGCTGCGGCGTCGCGTTGGCGAGCGCGTCGTCCAGTTGCCGGCGTCGCTGGCGGCCCGCCCCCGCCAGCGCCAGGGCCATGCCCGCCAGGGCGCCATGGCGGTGAATAGTCGCCGACGGCGTCTCGCCGCGGGTCTGCGGCGCCGCTTCCGGCGACGCCGCGTCGTCGGTCGGCGGGCGGTCGCGGGCGCCTTCCGTGTCGTCGCCGGGGTCAATCAGCTTCCCATTGCGAACGTACACCTCGATCACCAGCCGCCGGACGTTCGTTTCCGATTGCACGAGAAAAATCGCGTAGTGATTGTCCGGAAGATTGCGGAACAGGCCCGGCAAATCGTCGAGCGCCTCAGGCCGCAGGCGGTATCCCTCGCTCATCGTGCCGTCGGGATTGATCACCCGCAGCTCGAAATACCGCTCGCTGGCGGCTTGCGAGTCGCCGGCCGAGCCGCCGACGTCGATGTTCGCGGCCGTCGCCGGGGGCGGCGCGGCCGACGGGGCCGCCATCGGCGCCGCTGGCCTTTCGGGAAACGTCAGCGGCGGTGCGCTGGGCGTCGTGTCGATGCGGATCGCCTCTTTGCCCGTGCCGGGGTTGGAGATCGCGACCGTCTCGATGTTGCTTTGGCCGTCTATCGTGAGCGGGTCGAGGTCGGGCCGGGACGTCGCCGTGCCGAAATCGTCGTCGCGGATCTTGACGCTGATGACGATCTTGGCGGCCGGATTCAACGGGTCGGGCGGACCGGCGTAAACGTGCGTGAAGGTAAACGTCTGCGGAGTCGGGCCGTCGTACGTTTGCTCGACGGCGAATCGCGCTAGCGGATCCGGCGTCGAGAGCCTGTCGCCCCAATCGACGAGAATCTGGAACGATTCAAACCCTGCCGCCGCCGGGTCGTCGAATAACAGCGTCAGCGTCGTTTCGCCCTTGATGTTCACGTCGGTCGCCACGACGGGTTTGAGCGTGGGATTGACGTTGTAGACGATCACGTCGAACGTCTGGGAGTCGAATCCGCCGTCGTCGTCGTAGACGGTCACCCGGACGGCGTACCGGGCGTCGCGGACGCCGTCCAGGTCGTTGTCGACGTACTGGTGCGCGAAGGTCTGGCCGATCGCGCCGGCGCTGGCCGTTCCCGGCGAGCCGTTCACATCGGGCAGCGGGATTCGCCCCGTCGTGTGCCCGTCGCCCCAGTCGACTTCGTACTCGAACGACTCGGCCGTTTCCCGAACGCCGCCCGGCGGCGCGGCCGCGTTGAGCGGGTTGTCGAACCCCGGATCGCTGAACACGCCCGTGATGCGGACCTGCGTCGTTCCCCCTTCGTCGATCGGAGCGATGCGCGACTCATCGACCGAAAGCCGCAGCGTCGGAGCCACGTTGGCCACCGCGACGCGGCTCTCGGCCAGGCCCTCGCCGCCGTCGTCGTCAACGATGCTCACCGTGACGGCGTAGTCGCCGTCGTCGGCGTAGACGTGGCTGGCGAGAAACGATCGGCCGGCGACGCGGCCGGCCGTGGCCGTGCCGTCGCCCCAGTCGATCTGCCAGGCGTGCTCGTCCCGCGTACCGGGGTCGGCGAATGAGACTTCGATCGCCATGGGGGCGCCTTCGTCGACCGTCCCGGTCGTCGGCCGCACGGTGACGCCCATGGGAGCAACGTTGCGGACCGTCAGCAATTTGCCGATGTTCGAGACGCCGCCGTCGTCGTCGCGAATCGACGCTCGCACTGCGTAGACATCGTCGGCCGTGCCCGTCGGATCGTCATCCAGGTAGCGATGGGTCGCCACGAGACTGCGCGAGGCGGCGGCCAGGGAAACCGTCTCCAGCGGCGTGCCGTCGCCCCAGTCGATGGTCACCGTATGCCTGTCGAGCGAACCGGGATCGTCGAAGGAAAGCTCCAGCGTGGCGACGCCATGTTCGTCGATGGCCGCCGGCAGGAGGAACAGCACGTTCGTCGGCCCGACGTTGTGGACGGTCGCCGTGGTCGCGGCGAACGTCTCGCCCCCGTCGTCGTCGATGAGCCGCACGCTGACGGCGTAGGCGTCCGACGCTGTACGCGAGGGGTTGTCGTCCAGGTACCGATGCGTCGCGGCGAACAGCCGCTCGCCGGCGGCAATGGGCAGCACGTCGAGCGCCGAGCCGTCGCCCCAGTCGATTTCCACCAGGTGGGCGTCTTGGGTTCCGGGGTCTTCGAACGACCCGGCAAGCCGCATCAGGCCGTTCTCATCGACGGGCGTCGGCCGATCGAGGCGGAGGTTCGAGGGCGCCACGTTGCTGACCTGGATCCTCGCGCTGGCCGCGGCGGCGCCGCCATCGTCGTCGGCCACGCGGATGTTGACCACGTAATCGTCCACCGGCGTGCCGGCGGGGTCGTCGTCCAGGTAGCCGTGCGTGGCGACGACATGCCGCGAGCCGACCGGCGGCCTGAGCACTTCCAGGGCCGACCCGTCGCCCCAGTCCACCTCGATCGTATGGGCGTCGAGCATGCCTGGATCGTCGAACGAGAGTTCCAGCGTCGCCGCGCCGCTTTCGTCCACGGCCCCGGGCAAGTGGATTTGCAGGTTGCTCGGCGCCACGTTGTTCACGGCGATCGTCGTCGAGCTGGCGACTTCCGCGCCGGCGGCATCGACGAGCCTTACGGCGACGGCGTAGCCGCCCCCGGTCGCGGCGCCGGCGGGCTCGTCGAGGTACTGGTGCGCAGCGCCGAGCGAGAGCACGCCGGGCTGCACTTCATATACGCTCCGCGATCCATCACCCCAATCGACCGTGACGGTGTGCGGGCTCCCCGGATCGGCGTCGTCGAAGAACGCGTCCAGCAGCGCTACGCCATGCTCATCGACCTCCGGCGTCGCGGCCAGTAGCAGCTCCGTAGCGGGCGAGCGGCGTTGAGCAGCAGCCTCTTGGACCGGCGCTGCTTCACTCGGTTCGGCGGCGCCGACCTGTACGCACTCGCCCGACAGGTCGGCCAGTTCCCACGCGACGGCCGCCGCGGCGGCGTCGAGCATCCGCCGCGTCTCCAATCGACGGGGCGCGAGCTGCGCTCGGACAGCGGCGTCGGCCGGCTCGCGGCATTGGAACAAGCGAGCCAGCCGCCAGCGGCGCACGTGGCGAGCCATGGGCCTCTCGTGCCGAAGTGCAAGAATGAACAGACGTTACGCCGGCCTACGGTCGCCGGAGACGAGCCAGCCTCGATTATTTGAACAAACCGCCAGGCATGTCAAACAAACGGCCGCGTACTCCGCGTACCGTCTGCGCAAGTAACGCAGTCCCGCCCCAGCAGCCGCCGCTCAACGAGCAGCCGCAGCGGACTCGCCCTGCGCAATTTCGCAGTCCGGTCACCCCCAGCGAGCAGCCACGCCCCGCCGCGGCGCGTCGCGGCGACTTTGCGGGCAAGCCCCATTCTGCTGAAGGCGCCGGTTGTCGCGAGTCGAAACGAGCGAAAGCCCCGGACCAGCGTCGCGCCGGGTAACCTGCGGTACGCCTGTTTCCACGCTGCATGCGCGAAACGTCCTGGAACAGCCCGCCGTCCCTCCGCCGCCTTGGCCGCTGCGTTTGCCTGGCTTGCCTGACCGGATTCCTCGCGCCGCACGATCTTGGGGCCGAGCCGGCGGTCGGGCCGCGGGCCGAGGTCGTGGTGCAACTTGCCGGCATGCTGCAGTCGCCCCCCGCGGCGCCGTCGGCCGAACGCTCCGCGCCGCCCGTGGAGATCGTCGAGCCGCTAGAGCCGCCCCAGCCGCCCCGGCGAAGCCCACGGCAATACCGCCCCGTTACGGCGCTGTTGGCCGATGCCTCACTGCCGGAGGGTCTGCTGCCAGAACAAGTGGACGCGGAAGCGGTCCGCGACCCGGCCGCCACGGCGCCGGAAGTCGTCGATGCCCGCCTGGCGGGAGGTTGGGCGGATCAACCGTACTTTTGGTCGGCGACCCAGCTTTGCCATGGGCCGCTCTACTTCGAAGAAGTGAATCTCGAGCGGTACGGCTATCAGTGCCATCCGGCCGTGCAGCCGCTGCTGTCGGGCGCCCACTTCTTTTTGACCGTGCCGACGCTGCCGTACCAGATGACGGTGCACCCGCCGCGAGAATGCATCTACACGCTGGGGCATTATCGACCGGGGAGCCGCGTCCCCTGGCAACGGCAACGGCTCCCCTGGGACGCCCGCGGAGCCACGGTGGAAGCCGCCGTCGCCGTGGGCCTGGTGTTTCTCATCCCCTAATAAAACCGGCGATGGCATCGCCGGTCCGTCGTGCACCCCGGCGATGGCATCGCCGGTCCGTCGTGCACCCCGGCGATGGCATCGCCGGTCCGCCGTGCACCCCGGCGATGGCATCGCCGGTCCGTCGTGCACCCCGGCGATGGCATCGCCGGTCCGTCGTGCACCCCGGCGATGGCATCGCCGGTCCGTCGCAGTCCCCGTCAGAACGCGCGGAGAAACGTCCGCCGCAGTTGCTCGACCACGACGGCGCCGACGGTGCTGCGGGTCGTCTCGATTTTCGCGACCCCCCGGGCCCCCGGCAGCAGCCGCGGGGCGTCGGCGGCCAGTTCGATTTGCACGACATGGTAGCGGCCGCTATTGGCCTGCTGGCCCTGCCCGGGGGGATGCCCGTCGCCGGCTCGGTTGCCGCGGGCCCGCCGGGCGACCTCGACCACCCGGCCGCGAACGACCGTCGCCGGCGCCTGCTCGGCCCACAGTCGCACAGGTTGCCCGCTGGCGACGAGGGGCGCGTCGGCCTGCTCGACGCCGGCCCAGGCAAGCTGACCGCCTGGCGCCGCGACGACCGCCAGCGGCGTACCGGCTTCAATCCAGGCGCCCCGATTCCGCTTTTCCAGGGGCGAGCCCTGCCAGCGGCGAAGCATGTCGGCCGACGGCTCCTCCGCGCGGCGCGGCGGGGGCAGCAGCCGTCCGGCGACCGGCGCGCGGATGGTGAGGGCGTCGACGATCGTCTTTTGTTGCCGCCATTGCGCTTCAGCGGCCGCCAACTCGGCCTGGGCCGTCGGCAGCATCTGCAGGGCTGCCTGCAGCGTCGCTTGCAGCAAACGAAGCTGCTCGCATTTGGCCCGCAGCTCGCGAACGAGGCCTTGCTGCTGGGCCAGTGCCAGCTCCACCTGCGGATTGCGAAGTCGGACGACGACCGATCCGGCGTCAACCTCGCAGTGCGGATCGGCAGCGAACTCCAACTCGCCCGCAACGACGGCAAACAGCGGATGCGTTTCGGCGGGGACGACCGTCAGCGGCGCTGCGACGCGGCGCGTGACCGGCACGAGGCTCGCCGCCGCCAGCACCAGGCCCGCCACCGCCAGGGCGCCGAGCAGTCGCCGGCGCCGAAGCTGGCGGCGCAGCGCCGGGTTGGTCGTCGTTTGCAGGACGGCAGCGGCGGGCCGCGCTAGCAGCCCGGCGACCGCCGCTGCGGCGAGCGTATACACGGCGTTCTCCAGATGATAAGGCCTTGCCGCCGCGAGCAGCATGATGAACAGCCCCGCGAGCACAAGCGCCAGATAAAGCTTGGCCAGCGCCGCGTAGGCCCACAGCGCCCGTCGCTTGTGCGGACCGAGGAGCGGATCGACGTCGGCCGTTTCGCCCAACAGCCACCGCCGCCAGGCGCCGCTCGCCAGGCCGCGGGCGCGGTCGGCCAGGTTCGGCGTTTCGAGCCAATCGGCAAGCAAGTAATACCCGTCGTAGCGCAACAGCGGATTGGCGTTCACCAGCAGCGTGCTTGCCGAGCAGACGACCACCAGGCTTAGGCAAAGATTGCTGAGCAGGCCCGGCGCGGCATGCCGCCAGACGAGCACCGCCAGCGCGGCAATGACCAGCTCGACGGCCATCCCGGCGGCCGAGACGGCCATCCGCTGCCACTTGCTCGGCAATCGCCAGGCGTCGCTTACGTCGCAGTACGCCGTCGGCAGCCCGGCCACGAGCAGCAGGCCGAACTCGCGCGGCCGGGCGCCCAGCCGTCGGCAGACCAGCGCGTGGCCCAGCTCGTGGGCCGCCTTGACGCCGGCGATCGCCGCGAGCCACAGGGGCGCTTGCCGCGGATCGGCCAGTTCGCTCGTCCCCGGCAGCCGTTCGGCCAGCTCCGCCGCGTGGGCGATGGCCGTCCACAAGCCGGCGCCGATGACGCCGGCGGCGGCGACGATCGCCGTGCGGTTGGAGAGCCAGCCGCACGCGGCGTGGAACCGCT
Source organism: Planctomycetota bacterium (assembly GCA_003576855.1). Taxonomy (GTDB): domain Bacteria; phylum Planctomycetota; class Planctomycetia; order Pirellulales; family Lacipirellulaceae; genus Lacipirellula. Next base: position 1,556 of record QEVI01000124.1, on the reverse strand, counting down.
CGACGATCGGCCCCGCGTCGCAACGGGCCAGGCGAATGGTCAGCACCTGCATCAGGCGGGCCAGCCGCTGGCGCCGCCGCTGCCGCCGCCCGAGTTGCACCAGCGCCGCTCCCTGGCCGGGATTCTCGCCGACGAGCAGCCCCTGTTCGTACAGCCGGGTGATGAACCGCTGGAGGTCGGCGACCGTCGCCCGGCGGGGCGGGAATCGCGTTTCCAGCGTCCGCTGCAAGTCCCGCAAGCTCACCGGCCAGCGGAGCGACTCCAGCAGCGCGTATTCCTCCGCCGTTAGATAAAACGCTTCTTCGGCGACCGGGTCCTGCACGACGTACGCCGCGTGCCCGTCGAAGGCGACCTCGACGACGTGCAAGTCGCCGCGCATCCGTACCGGCAGGATGCGATCGGCGGCCGCCCGAAAATGGTCGTCAGTGCAATGCATGCGGCTGGCTTATTTCGGCGGTGCGGCGCTTAGCGGAATCGTGAGCCGGCCCTGCTCGCCGGGGCGAAGCTTTGAATCCCGATTGTCGATTTCCGCCCAGACGCGGACCTGCCGGCTGACCGGGTCGATCTCCGGGCTGACAAACCGCAGAACGCCCCTCACGGGGGACTCGGCGTCCTGCCCCCCGTGCCCGTCGGCCGGCGCAAAGTCGACCTCGGCGCCCACCATCTGAGGCTTGATCGCCGAGGCCGGCGCGAATCCTTCGGCTCGCAGTCGATCGATGGCCACCAATCGCAGCACGGGCGTCCCCGGCTCCATCCATTCGCCCGGCCGCGCGCGTACCAGCGCGACCACGCCCGCAAACGGCGCCCGCACGGCGTGTTGCTCCAGCGCCAACTGCGCTTCCTGGAGCGCGGTTTCTTTCAGCCGCAACTCGAACTGGGCGAGCTGCAGTTCGTGCTCGGCTTGTTGCCGCTCGAGCTGGAGCTTTTCCGCGGTGAGTCGTTCCACGTCGAGTTGCGACTGCGAGATGCTGTTGGGGAATTGCTCGTTCGATTCGGCGGAGCGTTTCATTTCGGCGGTGGCCACTTCGAGCGCCTTTTCCGCGTACTGGATGCGGAGCCGGTTGCCGGCCTTGGCCGCGGCCTGCTCGTGCTCCAGCGCGGCCCGCTGCACCGCCAGTTTCGCCGCGCGGTCGTCGAGCGACGCCAGCGTCTGGCCCTCGCGGACCGCGTCGCCCTCGGCGACGGCGATGGTCGCCAACACGCCCGTCTGCCGCGCCGGCGTCTCGGCCTCGACCATCGGCCGGAGCACGACCGCGTCTATGGTAATCACCTCGCCGCCCGCGACGCCGCAGGCCGCCAGGCTGGCCAACGCGAACACGATTGCTTTGGTCACGTTAGTCAACTTCTCGTAAGAACCTCGGAAATCGAGCGCCGGAACGAACAGCGTCCGCGATGCGTTGTGGGCATCTCGCTCTCGCGAGCTGCGCGGCGCTTGCGGAGCAATCGAACAACGCTTCTTTTTTGCCTTCTCAGCAGAATTCGTGGGTGAATTCTGGTTGGGGCAGATGTCCAAGTTGGTGATATAAGGCCAGTTCGATGGTGTCGAACTCGCGATA
>QEVI01000123.1 GCA_003576855.1 Planctomycetota bacterium | reverse complement strand
CGGGAATATGGCCGGAAGTTCATCGAATTGACGCGCAGGTACGTCGAAGAGTTCAAGGGACGCAAGGCGAGCGCTGCGCCGCCTGAGGGCAGCGAGGCAAGACCGGCGCCATGAGGGTCGCCGCGTCGCATGCGTCCCAGGCACGTTTGCCTGGATTTGATGTTTACGTCTCGGCCGCCGTAACCCCCCCAGCCGCCACTTGGAAAGGATTCGCACGATGTCCGCCCTTTGTGAACCGATTATCATTCAGGGCGGCATGGGCGTCGCCGTCTCCGGCTGGCAGCTTGCCCGGGCCGTGTCGCTGGAAGGCCAGCTTGGCGTCGTCTCCGGCACGGCGATCGACGTCGTTCTCGCACGGCGACTGCAGCTCGGCGATCCGGGCGGGCACATGCAGCGAGCGCTCGCTGAGTTTCCCTATGGCGACATGGCCGAGCGAATTCTGCGGCGCTATTACATCGCCGGCGGGAAGCCCGCGAGCCGGCCGTTTCGCGCCGCCGGGGTGCTGCCGCTGGAGCCCTCATCGGAGCAGCTTGAACTGGTGGTGGCGGCGAACTTCATCGAGGTCTTTCTCGCCGGCGAAGGGCACGACGGGCTGGTGGGCGTCAACTACTTGGAGAAGATCCAGCCCCCCACGCTGGCCTCGTTGTACGGCGCGATGCTGGCCGGCGTGGATTACGTGCTGATGGGCGCCGGCATTCCGCGGTTCATTCCCGGCGCGCTCGATCGACTCAGTCGCGGCGAAGCCGCCGAGTTGCCGATTCCGGTCGCTGGCGCTACGGCCGACGAGGGCGCCGTGGTGCGGTTCGTGCCCGAGACGTTCGGCCCCGGTCCGCCGCCGGCGCTGAAGCGGCCGAAGTTCCTGGCCATCGTCGCCTCGGCCACGCTGGCCAGCATGCTGGCCCGCAAGGCCAGCGGGCGGGTCGACGGATTCATCGTCGAAGGCCCGACGGCCGGCGGCCACAACGCGCCGCCACGCGGCGAGATGACGCTCAACAACCGCGGCGAACCGGTCTACGGCGTCCGCGACGAAGTTGACCTCGCCGCGATGCGCTCGCTCGGCTTGCCCTTTTGGCTAGCCGGCTCGTACGGGGCGCCCGAGCACGTTGCCGCCGCCTTGCGACAAGGGGCCGCCGGCGTGCAGGTGGGGACGGCGTTCGCATTTTGCGCCGAGTCTGGCCTCCGCGACGATGTGAAGCGCCGCGTCCTGGAGATGAGTCGCCGCGGCGACGTGGACGTCCTGACTGATCCGGCCGCTTCGCCGACGGGGTTTCCCTTTAAAGTGCTGCAGATGCAAGGGTCGCTTGCCGAGGACGCGGTGTATGCCGAGCGAAAGCGCGTTTGCGACCTGGGCTTCCTGCGGCAGTATTACCGGCTTGAAGACGGTACGCTGGGCTGGCGATGCCCGGCCGAGCCGGAGGAAGCGTATGTCCGCAAGGGAGGCGATTTGGCCGATACCGTCGGCCGCAAGTGCGTGTGCAACGCGCTGATGGCCAACGTCGGGCTGGCTCAAGTTCGGCGGGCCGGCGTCGAACTGCCGTTGGTCACCTGCGGCAACGAGGCGTGCCACGTGGACAGTTTCGCGGGGGGCACGGACTCCAGCTATACGGCCCGTGACGTTATCGCCCGACTGCTCTCCGGCCTGGATCGGCCGCAGTCCGTGGCGACCGCGACGGCCCCGCTGTCGGCCGCCGCCGACCTGGCGCTGGTGGCCAAAGCGGTACCAGCGGTCTTGAACTAGCAGTCTCCAGCGGTCGAACTTAGCGCCGTACTACGCGGCGCGGTTCTGCCTTCGCAGTTTCTTTCGCTCGGCTTTGCTTAGCTTGCGCGAGTCATGGGAACGATCGTCGTCATCGTCCCAATCGTCTGCTGGGACGGCCGAAGGCGCCTCGGCGGGCGGTGCGCTGGCGGCTGCGATCTTCACGATTGGCGCCGGTGGTTCGGCAGGCAAGTCCGGCGAAACGGCGGTCGGCTTCTTCGACTTAACGGGCCGGGGCGCATGATCGATGAGCCCCTGCACGTCGAGCACGACGTAGCGGGCGAAGATCAAGAGCGACGCGACAAGCGCCGCGTGGCCGGCGAAGGCCATGCCGCGAGCGAGCTGGTCGGCGTGGATGCCTGGCAATGGGGGGGCCCAGCCCAGGGCGCTGGTCGCCGCCGTCGCATAGCAGGCGCCGGCGAGGGTGATCGCCGCAAGGGCGCCGTGCGACTCGGCCGCGTCCGCCGCCAGTCGCCAAAAGACCCATGCGCCCAGCGCCGCGACGGGCGCTAGCCACCACTCGGCGCCGCCGGCCGTGAGCGACCAGCCGGTCGCCGACTTGAGCGCCTGCGCCACAGGTTGCTGAAGACGGATGACGGAATTGGCGCTGGCCAGCACGCAAAGCCAGGCGATGAGTCGCCAAACGCGATAACTCCCCTCGTAATCGTCCACGCGATGACGCCGCAGCGAGAAAATGAGCCTCGCCAGCAGCGCCGCCGCGAGCAAATACACGCCCGACGCCCACGCCGCGCCGCCGGCGGCGATTTGGCGCACCGCCGCTGCCGAGGCGACCGCTGGCATAGCGCCGGCGATGCGCTCGGCGTAGTGCGCCAGCAGCTCGGCCGCCGCGGCGACGCCCCACCCGGCCAGCACGGCGAAGGCCGCCGCCCGTTTGCGTCGTGGGACGAAATCGCTCACTTGCGGATGGTGCTCGATGCACGCCATCTCGCCATAGCGAGGGGCCTCGCCCGTGGTTTGATCGTCGCGGTCAGCCGCCGTCAAACTCAAGGTAGCGCCGCTGAGCAGCTCTTCGTTCAACACCCGCCGCCGCCGGCCGCGCGCCATGCTCAATGCCATATGCTGTCTGGGGATAGGAAGCTGGTAAATAAATCGGCAAATGTCCAGCGGATGCTTCGTCCGCTAGCAGATGCAGGTCGCGCGGGGGACTCCCCCCGTGGCACATCGGCTATTCCGACCGGGGAGTCCGCAGTCGCCATTGCCGCGGCCGGTCGTACCGATTAGGGAAACTGCGAAACAGCCTCGCCGCCCCCCCTCCCCGCCGCCATCGGCGGAGATCGCTTGCGAAACGGCGCGTTCCCGCAAACAATGACGTGCCCAGCCGGCGCCGGCCTGCCCCGCCGCCCATGGCCTCCCCGCCCGCCGCCCTTCCCGCGCCGTTCGCGTGCTTGAACTTGAATCTATCGTCGCACCGTTCCACCGCTTGGCTGACATCGGCCAATTGGAGGTCGTCGGCGCCAGCGAGTTGCCGGCGGATTATCAAACGCTGCTGGCGCACGATGACCACATGACGGTCGCCGTGGAGGCGTTTTTCGGCAGCCTGGTCGATGTCCGTGTGTTGGAGGAACGCCGCGAGGACCTTCTATACCGCCGTACAAGCTTGCTCGTATGCCAATCCAACGGCCAGATCGTGCAGTTTGGGTGCATCTGCCTCGACATGGCGATGGTGTCGGACGCCGTTCGCCGTGAAATCGAGAGCCGGCAGACGCCGTTAGGCCGCGTGCTCATTCGCCACAACGTCTTGCGGCGGGTAGAATTGCGGCGCCTGTGGCGAATCACGCCGGGCCCGGTGCTGTGCGAGCACCTGCGGATCGAGACGCCGGCGGCCGGCCAGCCGCCTTTCATCTACGGTCGCACCGCGCGGATCGTCGTGGAGAATTGCCCTGCGGCGCGACTACTGGAGATCGTCAAGGTATGAGTGAATGGTATCCCCTCCCTATCACCCTCGAAGGGAGGGGCAAGGGGGATCGACTGCGGAAAAAGGCTAGTTGTTGAATTAGAGCGATTCGGCAATCGACGCCATCACGCTTCATCCGAGTTTCGGAGAAACTCGGCCACCCCCCTTGCCAACCTCTCCTCTCCGGGAGAGGCAATGTGCTTCGGCTCCTGCACTGGACCCTAGAACTTCCCATGAAACCGATCGCCGATTCATACGACTGCATAGTCATTGGCGGCGGGCCAGCCGGCTCGACCGTCGCCGCTTTGGTCGCCCAGGCCGGCTTCCGCACGCTGCTGGTCGAGCGGGAGCAGTTCCCCCGCCGGCACGTCGGCGAATCGCTGATGCCCGACAGCTATTTCGTGTTTCAGCGGCTCGGCATGCTGGAGAAGCTCAAGGCGAGCGGCTTCGCCAGGAAGGTCGGCGTGCAGTTCGTCAATCACATGGGGCGGGAGTCGGCGCCGTTTCTGTTCCGCTGGAACGATCCCCACGAATGGAGCGACACCTGGCACATTCCGCGGCCCGAGTTCGACCAGATGATGTTCGAAAATGCCGCCCAGCACGGCGCCGAGGCGCACCAGGGCGTGCGCGTGCTCGACGTGCTGATGGACGGCGATCGCGCCACGGGCGTAAAGCTCCAGTACGAGGGCCAGAACGGCGAACCGCTCACCCGCGACGTTGCGGCGCGAGTCGTGGTCGACGCCACCGGTCAATCGGCGATTCTTTCCAACAAGCTGGGGCTGCGACGGGTCAACCCGGCGCTGAAGAAAGCCGCCATCTGGGGCCATTTCCGCGGCGCGAAACGCGAGACGAGCGACGGCGGCGTGTATACGATCGTCCTCCACACCAACCAGCGGAAGAGCTGGTTCTGGTACATCCCGCAGGCGGACGACGTCGTCAGCGTCGGCGTCGTCGGCGATAACGACTACATGCTCAAGGGGCGCGGCACGCCCAGGGAGGTGTTCTTCGAAGAAGTGGCCAAGTGCGCAGCCGTGGCCCAACGGCTGGAAGGCTCCGAGCAGGTCGACGAGCTCATCGTCGCCAAGGAGTTCTCCTACCTCACGGACCGTTCCGCAGGCGACGGCTGGGTGCTGGTGGGCGACGCGTGGGGTTTCATCGACCCGGTCTATTCGTCCGGGGTCTTCTTCGCGCTCAAATCGGGGCAGATGGCGGCCGACTGCATCGTCGAGGCCCTCCGCACGGGCGATCTCACCGCGGCGACGCTCGGTCGCTGGGTCCCGGAATTCAGCGAGAAGACCAACTGGATTCGTAAGCTGGTCCACGCCTTTTACTCGGGCGGGTTCCGCGTCGGGAAGTTCGTCAAGGAGTTCCCGCACCATCGAGGCGAGCTCACCGACCTGTTGATCGGACGGGTCTTCAACGACCGGGTCGGCAAGGTGTTTGCGGACCTCGACCCCTTCCTGGAGCGGATGAAGCACGAGCTGCCGCCCGACGACCCGAACGCTGAACCGGAAGATGCCAGCGTCCCCGCTATCGCCTAGAACGTCCCCGCCATCGCCTAAATAGCCCGGCCATCCTGGCCGGCGCCCAAAAAACCCTGCCCGCTGTTCCGACGACCGCCTGCCGCAGGTCTCCAGTCGCTGCGTGAAACCCGCCGCCAAGCCGGGATGGGATTCGACGACGCCGGATAGCGCTCGCCGAGCCAGGATGGCTCGGCTATATAGGGGGTATGCGCGTTGCTTACCTTGCCGCTGGGGCCGCCGGGATGTACTGCGGCAGTTGCCTGCATGACAACACGCTGGCCGCGGCGCTGCTGAGGCTGGGCGAGGACGTCGTTCTCGCTCCGATCTATACGCCGCTGCGGACCGACGAGGACGACGTCAGCGTGCCGCGCGTGTTCATTGGCGGCATCAATGCGTACTTGCAGCAGAAGCTGCCGCTGTTTCGCCATACGCCTGCCTGGCTCGACCGATGGCTCGACCATCCCTGGCTGCTGCGGCTGGCGACGAGCCGCGCGGCGAGCGTGGACGCCGCCAGGCTGGGCGATATGACCGTCTCGATGCTTCGCGGCGACGAGGGGAGCCAGCGGAAAGAACTGCTCAGGCTCGTCGATTGGCTGCTTGAAGACGTCAAGCCGGACGTGATCCACCTTTCCAACGCGCTCATGCTCGGCGTGGCGGGCAGCATCGTGCGGCGCGGCGGCCCGCCGGTCGTCTGCACGCTTTCCGGCGAAGACGTCTTCCTGGAGAAGCTAAGGCCGCCGTACTACGAGCAGGCCCGCCGGCTGTTGCGCCAGGGGGCCGCCGATGTACGAGCATTTGTAGCGCTCAATGGCTACTACGCCGACTTCATGAGCGATTACCTCGCCGTGGCTCGCCAGCGAATCCGCGTCATTCCGCATGGGTTGAACCTCGAGGGCCATGGCGCGCGACAAGCGCCGCCGCCGGAGGGCCGCCGCCGCATCGGCTTTTTGGCCCGCATTTGTCCGGACAAGGGGCTCCACGTGCTGGTCGACGCCTGCGAGCGGCTGGCGTCGGGAAGCGATGTACCGGCGTTCGAACTTCACGCGGCCGGCTACCTGGGCGCCGGCGACCGCAAGTACTTGTACAACTTGGAGCGACGCATCGCCGCCGGGCCGCTGGCTGGCCGATTCACCTATCATGGCGAACTGGATCGTCCGGCGAAGATCGCGTTCCTTCAATCGCTTGATATATTCGCCCTGCCGACAGTGTACCGCGAGAGCAAGGGGCGGCCGGTGCTCGAGGCGCTGGCCAACGGCGTGCCGGTGGTGGCCCCGGCGCATGGGGCTTTTCCCGAGCTGCTTGGCGCCACCGGCGGCGGCTTGCTGCACGAGCCGGCCGGCGCCGCGGACCTGGCCGAGAAGCTTACGCAACTGCTCCGCGACCCGCCGCTGGTCGATCGGCTGGGCCGCGCCGGGCAGCGGGTGGTCCACGAGCGGTTCCACGCGGCGGCCATGGCGGAAGCGACGCGCCGGCTCTATGCGGAGCTTCTCACAACGGCGCCGGCGCCTGTAGTCGCCGATTCCGCCGCGCCCGACGTGGCGATGCAGAAGTGATCGCCCGGCCGCTCGACGCCGCGGTGCGAGGCGATAGGCTCGCCCTCGCCATGGCCGCGGGGCGTTGGCTACAATACACCGTTAGCCCCGGCCAGCGGAGCCCTCTGGCCGCGCCACCTTCTTAGCGGGCCGATTATGCGCGTGGAAGCGGTTCCCGATTCTCCGGAGTACGAGCTATCGTTTGCGGCGACGCGGCCGTTTGATTACCACGCCTGGCTGGCCGCCTGGCAGCGGGAGTACGTGTTCTTTCGCATCGACGCGCGGGGGCGGATCAACTACATGGCGCCGTCGGTCCGCGACATCCTGGGCTACGAGCCCGACGAGATGCTGGGCCGCGATTACCGCGAGTACTTCGACATCGACGATCCGCTGCAACTGCAGCTTCAAGAATTGTCGGCGCGGATGATGGTCGGCGAGCCGCCCGACGCGCACCGCTGCGTCGCCCGCCGGCAGAACGGCGAGCTGGCGTTCTTCTCCCTGCGCGAGCGGCGGGTCCACAGCGCGTTCGGCGTCGTCGATCGCGAGGTCATGGGGCAGGACATTACGGCCCGCGTCGAAGCCGAGCTGTCGTTGCGGCAGAGCGAGCGCAAGTACCGCCGGCTCGTCGAAGGCCTGAAGAGCGAGTACATCATCTATGCCCGCGACGCCCATAATCGGATCACGTACGTCAGCCCGTCGATCGAGCGGGTGCTGGGGTATGCCGTCGCGGAAATGATCGGCCAGCCGGCGGCCAATCTGTACGGCAGTCGCAGCGTCGGCGACTCGGTGCTGGAAAGGTTCAAACGCGATTCCGAGGCCGGCAAGCTGGTTCACAACTTTGCGGGCGAGTTCCGGCACCGCGACGGCGGCCTGCGAATCCTGGAGATTCAAGAGCGGCCCGTGTTCGGGGCCGACGGTCGCTACGCCGGCATGGAGGGAATCGCCAAGGATGTCACCGACGCCGCCGCGGCCGCCCGCGAGATCCGCGAGCTCAAGGAAGAGCTGGAACGCCGCGTGGCCCATCGCACGGAGCAGCTTTCGCGCATCAACGAGGAGTTGCGGGCGAGCGAATCCCGCTACCGCGGGGTAGTGGAGACGCAGACCGAGTTCATCATCCGCTGGCTTCCCGACGGCACGCGGACATTCGTCAACGAAGCCTACGCACGATATCTCGGCCGGCCGGCGTCGGAACTGATCGGCGAGAGCTTCTTCCCGCGGGTGTACAGCGAGGACTGGACCACCTTCGACAACGCCATCGCGTCGATCACGCCGGCCAATCCGTCGGCGACGTATGAAGTCCGCGGCCCGCGGCCCGACGGCGCCATGGCCTGGATGCAGTGGACGTCGCGAGCGTTCTTCGACTCCGAGGGCAAGCCCGTCGAGTACCAATCGGTGGGCCGGGATGTGACCGAGCTGCGGGAGGCGGCCGACCTGTTGCGACAGAAGGAAAACCACCTGGCCCATCTTTCGCGGCTGGCCACCGCGGGTGAAATGGTGGCCGGCATTGCGCACGAAATCAACCAGCCGCTGCACGCGGCGAAGACGTTCGCCGAGGCCGCCCGCCGCAATCTGCAGGCCGGCGGCGAAGAGCGGATCGCCACGGCCATTGAGTGCACCGCGGAGATTTCAGAAGCCATCTCCCGCACGGTGCAGATCATTCGCCGGTTGCGCGAGTTCACCAAGTCCAAGCCGGTCGAGTTGGAACGGCTGGACCTCAACGTCGTGCTCCGCGAGGCCGTCGATTTGACGGCCTACGAAATTCGCCGCTCCGGGGCGACCGTTCGCCGCCGCCTGGCCGAGCGAATGCCGGCGATCTGCGGGGACCGGATCCAGCTTGAGCAGCTCTTCGTCAATTTACTGGTTAACGCCTGCGAGGCGATGTCGCAGACGCCGCCGGGCGAGCGGCAGTTGACGATCACCACGGCCGCGGCCGACGGCGAGGCGACCGTCCGCATTCGGGATTCCGGCAGCGGTCTGCGGGACGCCGACGCCCACCGGCTGTTCGACGCTTTTTACACGACCAAAAAGGAAGGAATGGGCATGGGACTTTCACTCTGCAAGAGTATTGCGGAAGCCCACAACGCCGATTTACGATTTGAAGTGAACGAAGGGGGCGCGGGCCTGACGTTCGTCCTCACCATTCCCACCACCGGAGCTTCCTGTTCGTGAGCGATCAAGCCGTTGTTTACGTTGTCGATGACGATGCCCAGGCCCGCAAGGCAGTCGCCACGCTGGTCGAGGCAATGGGCCTGCCGGTGCAAAGCTACGGGTCGGCCGAGGATTTTCTGGCCGCGTACGATGGCCGCCGCCCGGCCTGCCTGGTGACCGACGTCCGCATGATGGGCATGAGCGGGCTGGAGCTGCAGGAAGAGCTCATTCGGCAGGGCAAGCCGATGTCGGTCATCGTCATGACCGGCTTTGCCAATACGCCGGGCACGGTTCGCGCCATGAAAAACGGCGCGCTGACGCTCCTGGAGAAGCCCTGTCGCGACGACGAGCTGTGGGAGGCGATTCGCAACGGCCTGGCGGCCGACCGCGAGGCCTTGGCCGAGGGGCAGACCGTCGACGAGCTGCGGCGTCGCTACGCGACGCTCACGGCCAAGGAACGCGAGGTGCTCAAGCACATCTCGGCGGGGGACGCCAACAAGATCGTCGCTCGCCGGATGGGCGTCAGCCTTCGCACGGTGGAATTGCACCGCCAAAGCGTCTTCCAGAAGATGGGCGCCGACTCGCTGGCCGAACTGGTGCGGATGGTCGTCGCGCTGGAAGGCGAGAACAAGTCGGCCCCGGCGTGATCGGCGGCCCCCCTGTCGCGCCGTAGCCGGCGTTGCGTTAAGCCGCAAGCGGCAGGCGGCTGGCGGTAGCCAACGCGTCCATTTCCGTCGAAGCGGGTCCCTCCGTTCGGTTTTCCGCAGCCCCTCATCGGTTACTGCGGGTTCTTGCCCGTTGCCGATACACGTAGTATTCCGCAGCCAGGGTAACACCCTCGGCTCGATTTCTTCCGCAGGTGCATCAGCTAGGGCAGTAGCTGACGATGATGGCCGCTCCTGCGGGCTTCTGTTTTGTATTGGACTGCCGGCTTCGCACGCCAAGCGACTGGGGTCCCCTGCCCAGCGTTCATACCTTTCTCATGACGGCATATTCCGATCCCAAGGTTTTCGTAATCGACGACGACGCGCAATCTGGCCGGGCCGTGGCCGAACTGGTTCGCACCTTCGGTCACCAGGTCGAGACGTTTCAGAACCCGCGCGAGTTCGTCGATCAGCTTGCCGGCATTCATCCCCAGCAGGTTGGCTGCGTGATCACCGACCTTCGCATGAGCGGCGTGGACGGCATGGAGGTGCTGCAACGCATCCTCGACCGCGAGGTGGCCCTGCCGGTCATCCTGGTAACGGCGTATGCCGAGACGGCCGTGACGGTGCGGGCGCTGCGGCGGGGCGCGGTCGCCGTGCTCGACAAACCGTTCCGCGACGACGAGCTATGGAGCTTCGTTCAGGAAGCCCTCGCCCGCAGCGAGCAAGAGGTCGCCCGCAACGAGCGGCAGCGAGAGCTGCTGGAGCGGTTCATGCGGCTGTCGCACCAGGACCGGCAAGTGCTGCAGCTCATTCTTGAAGGGTGCAAGAACCGCACCATGGCCAAGCGACTCGACGTCAGCCTGCGAACCATCGAAAACCGGCGTCGCCGGGTGTTCGACATGATGCAGGCCGACTCGGTCGCGGAGCTGACGCGCATGGTCGTGGAGTTCGAGCATCGGCTCCCGCCCACGGCGCCAAGCGGCGAGGCGTGGTTGACGCTCCCTTTCGAGCGGGTGGCGTAGGGCCACCCATCGACTACCGAGCGAACTTCTAACGCCGCCGGCCCCTTGCGGCGGCCAACGGCTCGAGAAGCCCGCAGGGACCGCGGGTCTTCTGTTCCGCAGCCCCGCTGCCGACGGCGGGCGCGTCGCCGTGCGGGTGCCCTAAGTCTTGTTCCTTAAGCCGCTTGCGTCTTGGCCGGCCGCCGCTACAATACACGGCTCGCAGGGGACATGCCAATCGACCGTCCGCTGGCTCCGTCCCGAAGAGCCTACCGCCTTCCAACACCCCTAGCCGCGTAATTATGTCGCAGTTCACTCAGCCGGAGCGCAAGCCGTCCAGCACTCGCCGCGTCGTCAAGAAAGACCCGATCATGGTCGATGGGGTGCGCCCGCGGCCGATGTTCATCGACTACAAGGACCTCGACCTGTTGAGCAAGCTGGTGAACCGCCACGGCCGCATTGTCAGCCGCCGCAAAACAGGTTGCCACGCCGCCAGCCAGCATGCCGTGGCCAAGGCGATCAAGCGGGCCCGGTTCATGGCCCTCATGCCGTATATCGGCGGCTAGGCGATCGAGCGCCGTTTGCTTATCTGCAGCGGAATCGGCGGCGGAGACCCCTCCCACGAGGAAGGCGCCCTCGCACAAGGAAGATGCCGCGTACAAGGAACTTGTTAGGTTCTCTCCTGAGCAGCCTCGGCCCCTTCCGCCAATAGCCGGCCGCCTTATGCCCGAGCCGTTCCGAACGTCGCGCCTCGTCGAGTTCCACGACACCGACATGGCGGGCATTATGCACTTCGCCTCGTTTCTGGTGTACATGGAGTCGGCCGAGCATGAGCTCTATCGTTCGCTCGGCATGAGCATCCACGCGATCGTCGAAGACGAGCACATCAGTTTCCCCCGGGTCAGCGCGAGCTGCGAGTTCTTTTCGCCGGCCCGATGCGAGGACGTTCTCGATATCGCGGTCGCCGTCACGCGGATCGGCGGCAAGAGCGTCAGTTACGAGTTTCGCTTCACGCATGGCGGGCGAGAGATCGCCGTGGGCAAGATGACGGCGGTCTGCTGCCGCGTCCGGCCCGGCCATCCGCCCGTATCCCGCTCCATTCCCGTCGAGATCGCCGACAAGCTCCGGGCCTACGCCGTGACGCCGGAGCGGTAAACGGACGTGCTACCAGGCCGGCAGGTTTCGACGCGATATGCCTCGACGCCTTGAAGTCGATGCCAACGCTCGTCGCCCAGTCGCTGACCAAGTCGTACCCGTCCGCCGGCGGCGAGTTGCCCGTGCTCGCGGGCGTTTCGCTGAGCCTGGAGCGAGGGGAGAACGCCGCCGTCATCGGGCCTAGCGGATCGGGCAAAAGCACGCTGCTGTCGATCCTGGGGACGCTCGAAAGCCCCACGGCCGGCGTCTACGAGCTGTGCGGTACGGCGCCGTTCGCGCTTGCCGAGGCCGAGCTGGCTGCTTTCCGGAGTCGCCACATCGGGTTTATCTTTCAGGACCATCACTTGCTTCCGCAATGCTCGGTGCTGGAGAACGTACTGGCGCCGCTGCTGGCCGATGGCCGTGCAAGCTCCAGCGACGTGGGCCGCGCCGAATTCCTCTTGGACCGCGTCGGGCTGGCCCATCGGCGCGACCATCGCCCGGCGCAGCTCTCCGGGGGCGAACGGCAGCGGGCGGCCATTGCCCGGGCGCTCTTCCGCGGTCCGACGCTGCTGCTGGCCGATGAGCCGACCGGCAATCTGGATCGGACGACGGCCGCCTTGATCTCCGACTTGATGCTCGAATTGCAGCGGGAGTACAACGCTATTCTGATCGTGGTGACGCACAGCCAGGCACTGGCCGAGCGTCTGCAGCGCCGCTTCGAACTCGACGGCGGCCGACTCGTTCCCCGTGCGTGACGGCGACTAGGGCTGCGTCATAGCAGTTCTCTTGGCCGTACGGGATTTAGCCGGCCCGCTTGCGGGCCGAGCCGGGCATTCCCTACTGCTAAAGGGGCGCTACCCGAAAACATGACTGAGCCGGGACACCAGCGTCACAGCGCTGAGTCGGGTATTAAACCACAGGGCCACGGGGGCCACGGAGAGCTGCAAAGCGGCGCTGTTCACTCCTTCTGTCCCTCGAATCCGGCTACACCATTACGAGCTCGATGCCCCGGACATCTAAGCTGCTGGCCATAACCTGAACGGAACGGCACGAAAACGCGTTCCTTTCTCCGTGCCCTCCGTGCCTCGGTGGTCAATAACACGCACCGCAGGATCAGGCGGACTCGAAAAGAATTGGCGCCCGCGCCAAAAGCGCACAATAATGAGGCCGGTCGAGCGAAATGCGTTGTGCAGCGGTGTGCGGCAAACGCCCCCGCAAGGAATTAGCAAACGGAGGCAACGATATGGTCGCCATGAGCTTCGCCGTCGGTTGGATTTGGCTCGTGCTGCTGGGCGGCGCCGGCGCGGCGCCCTTGGGGCCGCCGCTGCCGCTCGATCCAGTGCTGTCGAACATCGCCCCGCCCGAATGCCTGTGGTACGCGGCGTACTCGGGGCAAGGGGCGGCCGATCCGAAGAGCGCTAACCACACCGAGCAGTTGTTCGCCGAGCCTCAGGTCGAGCGGTTCCTGAAGGAAGTTGAGTCGCAGATCATGCAAGCGGTGCGTCGCGCCGCCGGTCCCGGGCGGGAAGAGCGGGTGTTGGCGGAGCACCTTCCGAAGCTGGCCAAGGTCGTACTTACCCGGCCGCTGGCCGTTTATGTTGAAGACGTGCAGCTCATCGACGGGGGCCGGCAGGGCGCCGACGTCGCCGCGGCGTTGGTCCTTAGCGCCGGCGAGCGCCGCGCGGAGGTGGAAGCCACCATTAAGGATTTGCTGGCCCTCATTCCACCCGACAAGCCGCAAATCACGACGGAGACGGTCGCCGGCGTCCAGTGGCGCCGCGCGCCGACGCCGCCCAACGCGCCGGCGGTCCGCTTCGGCTGGAAGGACGACTACTTCATCGTCGCGGTTGGGGACAAGACGCCGGCGACGCTGCTGGAGCGCATGGGCGGGTCCGTACCCAAGTGGCTTGACCAGATCCGCAAGGAACATCC
>QEVI01000001.1 GCA_003576855.1 Planctomycetota bacterium | reverse complement strand
GCCGACCTCAGCGTGAACACGGCCGAGGACGATCACGCCAAGGGAATCTACCTGATGCTCACCGGACGGCGGCAAACCGCGGCCGCCGACTATCCGCGGTTCGGCGCCGTGGCCGCCAAGTCGCTGGCGCCGTCGGACGATGCGCTGCCCGGCCACATCATCATCACCCCCGGCGGCGGCGGGGGATCGGGCAGTGACTCGGCGTATTTGGAGCCGAAGTACGCCAGCGTCGTGCTGGGCAACGGCAACCCGCCGCAGTACACCGCCCGCCCCGACTCGATCGGCGAACAGGCCGACCAGTGCCGCCACGACTTCCGCCGCCGCGCCAACGAGCGCTTCCAGAGCCGCCGCCGATCGGCCATGACCGACGCGTACGCCGCCAGCTACGAGCAGGCGCAGTTGCTCATGCAGCGGCGCGACGTATTCGACGTGACCAAGGAACCGGCCGCCGACCAAGAGCGCTACGGCAAATACGACTTCAGCCGCCACTGCCTACTCGCCCGGCGGCTGCTCGAACAGGGCGTCACGTTCGTCCAGGTGTCCCACTCGAATTACGATACGCACAACGAGAACTTCGATTTCCACCTCGAGCAGCTTGCGGAGTTCGATCTTGGGTTCTCGAACTTCGTGCAAGACGTTGCCGACCGCGGCATGCTCGACTCGACGCTGATCGTCGTGCTCTCGGAATTCGGCCGCACCCCGCACATCAACCTGTACTACGGCCGCGACCACTGGTCGAAGGCCTGGTCGATCGTCATGGCCGGATGCCGTACGCCGCGCGGCGCGGCGTACGGGGCCACCAACGCCGACGGGACGGAAGTCACCGACGGCCAGGTCGATCACGGGCAGCTTTTTCACACGTACCTGCAATCGGTCGGCGTCGATTCGACCGGGTCGTTCAGCATCGACGGCCGCGAAATGCCCATCGCCGACCCCGCCGCCGAGCCCATCCGCGCCCTCCTGGCATGACGAAACCCCGCCGCAGCGGTTGCCACGGCATAACCCCGCCGCTTGCGGCTTAGCGCCCCAAAACGGGCGCGCAATCCCCGCATACCCACATCCCACGCCACGCGATGACTACCACGCTCGATGTCAAGCAAACCCGCTCCCTGCCCGAGCATGCCCACGACCGGCCGCTCGTCTCCTGCCGGTTCGAGCCCCAAGGCCGCTTCGTGTTCGCCGGGTCCGAAGACCGGACGGTGGTTCGCTGGTCGCTCGCCGACGGCGCCAAGGCGTCGGTGGCCGGCCATGAAAGCTGGGTCAAGGCGATCGCGTTCACCAAGGACGGCGCCCAGACGATCACCGCCGGCTACGACGGCCGGCTCGTCTGGTGGCCTACCGACGCCGAGAAGCCCGAACCGATTCGCAGCCTCGACGCGCACCAAGGTTGGGTTCGCTCGGCGTGCACCAGTCCCGACGGCGCCCTGCTGGCCACCGGCGGCAACGATCACGCGGTGCGGCTCTGGAACATCCAGGACGGCAGCCTGGTGCGCGAGCTGGCGGGCCACGAGCGGCACGTCTACTCCGTCCAGTTCCATCCCAGCGGCCAGTGGCTCCTGTCGGGCGACCTGGTCGGCGTCGTCAAACAGTGGGACGTCGCCACGGGCCAGGCGGTGCGCACGTTCGACGCCAAGCCGCTGCACACCTACGAAGGGGGGCAGCAAGTCGATTTCGGCGGGGTGCGATCCCTGGCGGTCAGCCCCGATGGAACGCTCGTGGCCGCCGCGGGACTCCATAAGGCGACCAACCCGCTGGGAGCCGTCCACGAGCCGCTGGCCCTGCTGTGGGAATGGGAAACCCAAAAGCTGCTCCAGTCGCACATCGCCGAAGGGATTACCGGCGGCGTGCTGTGGCGAGCCGTGCTGCTGGGCGACAACACGCTGATGGCCGCCAGCGGCGGCAGCAGCGGCGGTTTCCTGTTGTTCTGGAAATCGGATAAGGACAAGGAGTTCCACCGCTTCGGCCTGCCCGTGCTGGCCCGCGACATGGACGTGCATCCCGACGGCCTCCGCATCGCTACCGCCCATCACGACGGCAAGCTCCGCATCACCTGCCTGTCAGCCGCCTGACGGCGCAAAGCCGCCAGCCGCTGGCGGCTTAGCGCCCGGCCCGCCCAGTCGTCCCGCGAAGCACGCCGCCGTGAGCAACAGCAGGCACGCCGAGAACACGATCGCCGACGGCGTGCGCGGCGTAGGCGCCATCCACGGCCACGGGAAGCGGAAGAAGCCGAAGTTGAGCCAGAAGTAGAGCCAACTCGCCAGCAGCAGGCCCTGCCGGGCGAATTGCTGGCCCCGCTGACCGCCGCGATCGTTCTTGGCCCAATACAGGGCAAGCCCTGTCGTCGCCGCCAGCGGCAGCAGCACGAACACCAGCCAACCCGCGCCGCGCGATATCTCAGCGTTGTAGTAAGCCAACTCACGCAGCGTCTTGCCGCAGATTGGCAGCGCCACGATCGGCAGCGCCATCAAGTACGGCCCGTACCGGCCGCCCAGGATCATCGCCAGCGGCAACATTCCCATCGCCAGCGTTCCATCGGCCAGCCGATCGAGCGGCGGAAAGTACGCGAAATTCCAAACCGTGATCGCCGCCACGTGCGTCAACGCCAGCACCACCTCCGCCGCCGGCCTCAAATCAACCCCTTCTGCACCCGCCCCCAGCCGCTCGCGGCTTAGCGCAATCCGCGCGCGGCAAAGCCACACGCCCAGCCCCAGCCCCGCCCCCGCCGTCATGCCGAAGATGGTTTCCATCGTGTTCCACCAGTTCATGTACGGCTCGATGGCGCCCAGCCAGCCGGTCTGAAACGCGTCGCGGTTCCACGCGTGGTAGGCCTGCACGCTCTGTCCCAAGGGAAAGCCGACCGCGCCCGCCAGCACCGCACACAGCGCGAGATTCCGAGCCACGGCGTCCCGCTTCACGAAGGCGACGTACGCCCACAGCCCGGCCAGGGAGAACACGTAGCCGCCCCAGCATTCTCGCCGCGGCTCCAGATCGACGCGTTGCGGAAACCATCGCCAATCGCCGCTGAAAAACACCCGCGGCAATTGCCGCGCTTCGGGATGGAACGGCTCGTTCAGCAGATAAACGCCCAAAAGGTGCAATCCCATCAGCACGAAAAACACCAGCAGCATTTCCAGCGCGTCATAGCGTTTGCCCCCCAGCCCGACGCCCATCAGCAACCCCGCAAACCCGATCCACACGCCCCCTTTGATCGCCAGCCCCAGCATGCCCCAGCGCAACGCGGCCCAATTGCCGACGACGTCCGCGTCATGCGTCAGGCCGACTGTCTGGCCGTAGGTCATCGCCCCGCCAAACGAAACCCCCACAGCCGCCAGCGCCGCCATCCGGGCGACCGCCAGCGAGGAGAACCCTCGGCAGTACAGCCCGCCGACGACAAGCGCCACAAGCAGGCCGGCGATCATCGCCCCCGATTCGTGCCCGTACTGCCCGCGGATTCCCCAGCCCATGCCGCCGGCCGCGGCGGTGAGGACCAGCGTAACCGCCAGCGACGGGCCGCCCCCGGCGCACGCCAACGGCGAGGACGTTGAAGCGAGACGGTCGTTCATCGGCGCCCTGTGCAGCTCGCGGCGTGGAGGAGAAATCACCCTGGCGATGACAAGGGGGCCGATGTCGGCGTCGGCGGCGCCCTCCGCGGAGGGGCGGCGGCTGAACAACCTCGTTGGCCCTATCGCAGGTGGTGTGAATGTAGACTTTTCCGTCACCGCATGCGATAGTGAGGGCGTCTTTTCGCTCGCTGCAAGCGTCTCCTCGCTGCCGTGCCACTGCCGTGTCCGAACCCATGCTGATGGACGATGTCCCGGCCGCGCTCGGCGTCGCCAGCCCAGCGCCGTCTCCGGCCGCCAGCGGCGAGGCGCCCGCCGCCGCGATTCCGTCCTGGCTGGCGAGCCTGGTGGTGCACTTGCTGGCCGTGCTGCTGTTGGCGGCGTCCGACCTGCCGGCTGCTGTTGAGCCGCCGCTGGCGCTGACGGCCCGCATCGCCGAAGCCCTCGACGACCCGCTGCACGACGCGCCGCTCGACGTCGAGTTAGCAGCCGAGGAACTCGACGTCGATGCGCCGCTGGTTGAGACCGTGTCGGCGGACGTCGCCGCCGCCGCGACGCCCGTCGACCTGGCTTCGGTCACCGAGATGGCCATTGCCGAGTCCAGCGATTCGCTAGCGCCGCTGGTGGCGGAGGTCGGCTTGCTCGAAGTCGCCAGTACCAGCCCTGCGGAGTTCCTGGCTGGCGGGTATGGCGGCCGCTCGGCCGCCGGGAGGGCCGAGCTTGTCCGGCGGGCCGGCGGTTCGGCCCAAAGCGAAAAGGCCGTTGAAGAGTCCCTCGACTGGCTCGCTCGCCATCAACTCGACGACGGCAGTTGGAGCTTCGACCATCGCTACGGCGAGTGCCAGGGCCAGTGCGACCACGCGGGCACGCTGCTCAACGGCGCCAAGGGCGCCACGGCGCTGGCGCTGTTGCCGTTCTTGGGCGCCGGGAACACGCCGCTGGAGGGCAGCCGCCGGCGAGTCGTGGCCCGCGGATTGGACGCGCTGGTCGCCATGATGGAGCCGACGCGCCACGGCGGATCGTTCTACGACGGCGGCCAGATGTACTCGCACGGCATCGCGGCGATGGCCCTGTGCGAGGCCTACGCAATGACCGGCGACGAGCGGCTCGCCGGCCCGGCGCAGGCGGCCGTCAATTTCATCTGCTATGCCCAAGACCCGCAGGGGGGCGGTTGGCGCTACGAGCCGCGGCAACGGGGCGATACGTCCGTCGCCGGATGGCAGGTCGCCGCGCTGAAAAGCGCTTTTCTGGCCGGCCTGGCTGTACCGGCCGTCACGCCCGCCAAGGCCAGCTACTTCCTCGACTCGGTGCAAGTCGACCAGGGCGAAGGTTACGCCTACGAACAGCAAAAGCTCGAGTACCGCGGCGCCACCAGTGCGATCGGCCTCCTGTGCCGCATGTACCTGGGCACCGACCACCAGCACCCGGTGCTGCGCCGCGGCGTGCAGCGACTGGCCGACGCGGGCCCCTCGACCAACGATGCGTATTACAACTACTACGCCACGCAAGTCGTCTTTCAGTACACCGGCGGCGAAGGCAAAATGTGGGACCGCTGGAACAAGAAGATGCGCGACATGTTGATCGAGACCCGCGACGCCGAGGGCCATGCCCGCGGCAGTTGGCAGCCGCGGCAAGGCGACCATGGCCGCGACAAGGGCGGCCGGCTCTACGCCACCGCGCTCAACTGCATGACGCTCGAAGTCTACTACCGCCTGCTGCCCATCTACCAGGAAAAGGCCTTTAAAGAAGGCTTCGACGAGTGACGAATTGGCGAGTTAGCTAACCGCGGGGCCGCGCAGACACGGCGGGCTGCCGGCCTTGCGGGCAAACGCCGCGAGCGCCTCGATCCGTCCAACCTGCGATTCTGCGAATAGGGACCGCGATACCGATGACGAGGCGACATCACTCGGTGGCGCCGCGCGGCATATCGTCCATGCTGCGGGCGTACTCTGACCACCGCTACGCCGTGCTGTTTTACACGCTCCTGGCAACGCTTGCCGCGGGTCCGCTGCTCGAAAGCGCCGGCCTGAGCGCCGGCGTCCTGGAAGGGTTGTTGGCGCTTAATCTGGTGGCTGCCGTCGCGCCAATCGCCCGCGGCGGACAGCGCCGCTTGCTCGTCGCGCTCGTCGCGGCCGTCGTGTTTACGCGGGGCCTTGCTGCGCGGCTCGAAGTCGAGTCGGTGTCAACCATGGCCTTCGACGTCTGGACCATCATCGGCTTAACGGCGGCCGCCAGCGCGTTTCGGTTCGCCTTACGAGCAAGAACCGTGGATAGCGAACACCTGTACGCCGCGTTGGACGCGTACCTGCTCGTCGGCGTCTTCCTGGGCGTTTTCTTCTGGACGCTCGAGCGGCAGGCGCCCGGCTCGCTCGACTACGCAGCCGCGGCCAGTAGTACGTTCTCCGCCGCCGACGGCATCTATTTCAGCTTCGTGACGTTGGGCACGCTCGGCTGCGGCGATATCACACTCCGCAGCGATGCGGCGCGGGGCGTGGCGATCGTTGAAGCGGTGGCAGGCCAACTTTACCTGGCCGTCTTGGTTTCACGGTTGGTGAGCCTGCAGATCAACGCCTGAGCGTCTCGCGGAGAGGTCGCGGTGAGCGTTTCAACCAACAAACCTGATGTTCAGATCGCCTGGGTGTAGTCCATGAAACACCATGCGACCGGCTATTGCTTGCGGGCCGTCTGCCTGGTCGTCGTGGCGGTCTGGACTGCGGCGCTTGCGCCGCTGGCGCTCTCCAAGGAGATGCCCGTACCGGCCGCCGCCGTTGCCGCGTCTCGGCACGCGACTGCATCGAATCGTGCGACGACGACCGTGGCGAACTTCCCCGACGGGTGGTGGTTCGTCGATTCCCAAGGTCGGCGGTTCTTTTCCCGCGGCGTGGGCGTATTGTCGCCCGGAACGCCAGTCGCGGCGTTTGACGCTTCGAAGCCCTCCTACGCGGCGCTGCGCCATTACGACTCGCTGAACGCCTGGGCCGACAGCAGCTTGAAGCGGCTCAAGTTCTGGCAGTTCACGACCATTGGCGGCTGGGCCGACCTGGACGCGCTCCATCGCTCGGCTGAACATGACCTGTGGATGACGCCCGTCGTGCCGCTGGGGGCGGCGGGCGGGGCGCCCTGGCTGAATATGTGGGACCCAGAGCGGCTGGCGGCCATCGACCAGCTCGCCCGCCAGGAGATCGCCCCCTGGCGCGACGACCCGCGGGTCATCGGCTACTACTGCGACAACGAACGGGGTTGGTGGAACGCCGAACTTTGGCGGCTCACCTTGGAGCAGCCCCCCGACAGCCGCCAACGAATGGCGCTGATCGAAATGCTCAAGCGCGACTATCACGACGATTGGAGCGAGCTGACGAAAGACTTCGTTCCCAGCGACGGCGTCGGCGATTGGCAGTCGCTCAGCCGCGGCGGCGGGCTGCGCCATCGCCCCGGCAGCGACGGCATTCGCACCATGCGGCGATTCCTGGCGCTGGCCGCCGATCGCTATTACCAGGTCATGGCCGAAACCATCCGCCGACATGACCCCGACGCCCTCTTTCTGGGCGACCGCTACCAGTCGTTCTATTATCCCGAAGTGGCGCGGGCGTGCGGCAAGTACGCCGACGTGGCGTCTACCAACCTCAGCGCAAGCTGGAACGACGGCGGATTTCTGCGCTGCTACCTGGATTCTCTCCACCGGCTCTCCGGCAAACCCCTGCTGGTGAGCGAGTTCTACATGGCCGCCGCGCAGAACCGCAGCGGCAACAAGAACACCGGCCACGGCTTTCCGGTCGTTAGCGACCAACGTGCGCGGGCGGCCGCCGTGACCAGGTCGCTCGCCGAGCTGACCAGCAAGCCCTACGTCGTCGGCGTCGAGTGGTTCCAGTATTTCGACGAGCCGCCGCACGGCCGTTTCGACGGCGAGGACTACGATTTCGGACTGGTGGACATCGACGATCGACCGTACGACGAGCTTACGGCCGTGTTCGCCGAGTTCGACTTTGATCGCCTCGGCCAGCGTCGCCGCGCCGTACGGCCTGACGCCGGGGCGGGAGTGCCGCCGGCGCCGGCCGACCCCTTCGGCGTGCTGGGCTACATGACCGGCCTGGAGCACTGGGACCGCGAGCGGGGCTTCGTCCCCGCGGCGAGCGACGCGCCGCTGGCCGACTTGTACTTATGCTGGATGCGCGAAGCGCTGTACGTGGGCCTGTACGCGATCGACCCCGTGGAGCGGAGCTATTACGGCGGCGGGCCGCCCGCCGCCGAGGACCGCGCCCTGTGGCGCCTCAAGCTCGATGATCGATGCACGGCGACGATTCGCCTCGGCAGCGGCCAGCCGCCCGCCGCCGACCTGCCGGGGCTGCGCGTGGAGAGTTACTCCGGCGTCGATAACATCCCCCGGTTGATCGCCGTGGTCGAGATTCCGGCCGCGCAAATGGGGCGTGCGGAGCTGCGCCCCGGCGACGCCGTCGCGCTCGACGGTGAACTGGTGACGCACGGCAGGGCCTACCGCTACCACTGGCATGGCGTCTACACGTTGGCCGACTGAGCGAGCCCGCGTCGCCTACGTCGCATCGTATCCGAACTCCTGGACGAAGGGGGCAAGCGCCTTGGCCGCCGGCGCCAGGTACTTCTCGTACCGCCGCCAGCGACCGACGGAGGATTGATACAGCGGCTTGGTGACGTCCTGGTAAGTCGGCGACCGCACGATCTTGTCGCGGGCATGCTTTTGGAAGTCCAGCACCTGGTCGTTCCACGGCAATCCGAGAAAGTCCAGAATTCTCCGCGCCTGCCCCGCCAGATCGGCCACCACGTCCTCGTAGCGGAACTGGAGCCACTGGCCTTCGGTCCACCGCCGCACGGCCAGCCACGTGTTCATCATCTGGGCGTAGAACGCCGCGGCCGACTCCAGCGACAGCCAGTTGACCGTGATCGGGTTCGGTTGCAGCCGCTGCATGAAGCAGCTCAGCACGACGTCGCGGGGATCGCGCAGCGCGATCAGCATTTTCGCTTCGGGCAGCGCCCAGTTGACGACCGGTAGCAGCAGCGTCATCGCCGGATTCTTGTCGATCAATAGCCGGCTGCCGATCGGCGCGGCGAGAATCGCCTCGGTTTGCTGCCAGTAGGCCGCGCGAGCCTGCTGTCGAACGGCCGGTGGAACGCGATCCACGATCGAAAGCACCGATTGAGTGATGGGAAACCTGCTCATAATCGGCAGGTAGATCCAGTGCGTCAGCACGTCGAACTCGTCGGCCGAGACCGCCTCCGCGTGCCCATCGAGCACCTGTTCGACCAGCGTGGTTCCGCTCCGGGGATGCCCAGTCAAGATCGCTAGCCGGTACGGCGAATCCTGATGGGCCGCGGCGCGCCACCGCTGGTAGTGCTCCTGACCGAGCTGCGCGACCATCTCGCGGTTCTTCTGCAGCGTCAGCTCGTTTTCGCGGTGATGGGCGCCGGCGAACTTCCGCGCGATCTCCTTCGCGGCGACCAGCGCTCGATGGGCCTCGTCGTATTGCTCGGCGTCGTCGAGCACCTGGGCCAGTTCATACCACGCCTGCGTGCGGGTGCTCGGCGTTCGCGACGGATCGCCCGCCAAGTCCCGCAGCACGACTTCCGCCTGCGTGGTGCGACCGCTGCGGCGCCACAGAAACGCCTGCTGCAGCAAGGCCTCCTCGTGGCCCGGGGCCAGCCGCAGCGCCTCGGACAACGACGCCTGAGCCGCCTCCAGCTCGTGCCGCCGTTCCTCCAGAGCCGCCAGTTCCACCAGCGCCGGCACGCCCTCGGCCTTGTCCCCGTAAAGCTGCAAACAGCGGCGATAACACTCCACGGCCCGCTCCGGCCGATCGATCAAGGCGTAGGTCTGGGCTGCCTGCCGCCAGATGCGGGCCTTGCGGGGCGCCAGTTCCAACAGCCGCGACAGGATCGCCTCCGCCTTGTCGTAGAACCGTTGGCGACCGTACGCGGCCGCCAGTTGCACCATGGTCTCCGTGTTCGTCGGCTCGCGTCGCAGTGCCTCGGCGAGCAGCACGATCGTGGTGTGCCGCTGGTTGGCGCCCCAGGCTTGCCCGGCGACCTGGGCGAGGGCCTTGGCCTTGAGGCGGTTCATCCGTTCGGAAGCCGCCGGGGCCTTGGACTCGCTGCGGCGATGTTTTTTGGGCGCCACCTGAACCGCCTCGCAGGATGATCGTCGCCGGCCGATGAGAATCGCCGCCGAAGGTCTCGGCGACCGCCGCTCCCTATATCCTTGCAAGGCGACCGCAATCCCGCAAATGCCAAAAGGTTGCGACGCACGCCCGCCGCGCGGGCGAACCGGCGCGACGGTTTTTTGCCATTAATCTGCAAAAATGCGTGACAACGCCCCTAAATGACAGCAGAATGATGGCAGCCGACCACGCCGGCGCCTGTGCGGCGCCGCGCGGCGGCGACCTTATCTACCCCAGCGCTTCGCTGAACGCCGTTTACTTCCTTGATGGTCGAACTGGGAGGGCATGTCTAATGAGAACGACTTGGGGCCGCTTCTTGCGCCGCGTAGGGGCGGTATGCATGGTCGGTACGGCCACGGCCTGGTCGTCCGCCGTCAGTTACGCCGCCCTATTGGCGGCCGATAGCGCCACCAACGCCGCTTACGACGACGGTTGGCAGGCCGGCGACAATGGCGGCTTCGGCTGGGGCCCGTGGGACTTCACCGGCACCTACAACACGCCCGTCGGCCAGACCATCGACATCTTCTCCGATCCCAACGATCTAGGCCGCGCCTGGACGCTCTTCAACGCCGACGCCCCGCCGGGCCCGGGCAGCGGAACCGACATCGCCCAGGCCGGGCGCGCGATTCCCGGCGGATTGTCCGTTGGACAGACCGTCTCGGTCGTGGTCGATAACCCGACCGAACGGCAGTTCTTCCGCGGCTACAACGTGCGGTTTAACACCGGCGGCGGAAACACCGTGTTTGCCGGCACGCCGCAATCCCGCCTCGCCGTCGGGACGTTTGAGTACTTCACCAATGGCCGGTGGTACGCCACCGGCACTGGCGGCAACTCCACCCTATTTGACGGCGATACCAACAACGGCCTGCGAATCGACCTGACGCTGACCGCCGTCGACGCCTTCACCCTGAAGATGACGCCGCTCGACAATCCGGCGGCTGCCTTTACGAAGTCGGGCGTCCTCGACGGCCCGGCTGGCAGCGCGATCGACTGGGTGGAGATCGAGCTGTACAACACCGACTCCGACTACTACCCAGCTCCGGCCGTGCCCGGCGCCGAGACCGATTTTTACGCCAGCTACATGCAGATTTCCTTTGTGCCCGAACCGGCTTCGGCGGCCATGCTGCTCGCCGGGGCAGGGGGAGCGCTGGCAGTCGCCCGCAGGCGACGCCGCTAAGCAGAATCGCCACGAAACCAGCGCTGCAGGCCGGGCTCGACAGCCCGGCCTGTGCGTATTTCGGGGCAGTTGCGGAGTATAGAATCAGTTAGGCCGCAAAATGGTAGACCGATCGCTGCGCGAGAGGCGTTCCAGGCTCGCCGAGGGAGACGACCGCTCAATCCCGGTGACATTGCGCGGCCGTCGCGCAGATGCATCTTATTGAGGCTTGCGGCCCGATAGGCCGCGCTGGCTTCCCCGGGCCGTCCTCGGCCGTTCTCGCTTGACGGGCCGACGCGGAGCGGGGTCGCCACGCCGTTAGATCTCGTTTTCGCCGTTACACGACATCGGCTCGCCGCGTCGGTCCGCATCGCGCCGCCGCGGCGGACGTTCCGTGGTTAGGAGCAGGTAGTATGAAGGCGTCTTGGCGGCGTTTTTACCGCAGCATGGTCCGTGTCTGTTGCGTCGCCGGAGCGATCGGCTCGGCGAGTGCATTTTCTGCGATCTGCTATGCGGCGCAACTGGCCGCCGACAGCGCGACGGCCGCCCCTATGCCGACGGCTGGCAAGCCGGCGACAACGGCGGCTTCGGCTTCCTCCCCTGGAATTTCGATAACGACACGTCGTTCCACGTGGAGGGCATTCGCGACATCAACTCCAGTTCGCCGTTCAACCAATTGGGAACCGCCTGGCGCCTCGGCTTGAACTACTTGAGCGAAGGCAAGGACATCGTTCGAGTGGGGCGAGGCCTCTCGTCGCCGCTAGCCGTCGGCCAAACGCTGAGCGTGGTGGTCGACCCGCCCAGCGAAACGGCTTTCTTCGACATTGAAACGATCCGCCTCAACACCGGCGGCGGCAGCATTTGCTATGGGGGCCTGGGCTGCTCGCCGGGCGCCGCGCCGCTCCCCCGCTTCGCGTTCAGCTTCTTCAACTGGACCGATATGGAGAACTGGGGCCGCTGGACCGTCAGCACCGTTGGCAATACCACGCTGTTCAACGTCGACAAGGGTCCGGGCGAGCACTCCGAGTTCCCGCAGGGCGCCGCCGGCACCGATCAGGGCGTCCGCGTCGACTTCACCCTCACCGGCCCTGACACGTATACCGTGACCGCTACGCCGCTGGACAATCCCGGCGCAGCTTTTACGACCTCGGGCGCTTTGGACAACGCCGATGCCGGGTCCATCGACTGGATCGAGTTCCTGCACTTCGGCCGCCCCTCGAACGACGCGATTGCTACGGACTTTTACATCAAAAGTCTGGAAATCACCGGCCCCGGAGCCGACACCGGCGACTTCGACGACGATGGCGACGTCGACGGCGCCGATCTGCTTGCCTGGCAGCGCGGCTTCGGCCGCATGAGCGGCGCGACCCTGGGCGACGGCGATGCCAACGCCGACGGCGACGTCGACGCCGGCGACCTCGCGGTGTGGAAAGCGCAATTCGGCGGCGCCGGCGCCTCCATTGACGCCGTACCCGAGCCGGGCGGCCTGGCCTTGGGCTGCGCCGCTGCAGCCGGGCTCCGCCTCTGCTGGCGGCGTCGCGAGCCAGTGCGGTCAGACGGGTAACGTCGGCCCGGGCGCAACGAGGCGCCTCCCGGCTGCGATTCTCCTCCGTTCGCACCCCGCGCGGCGGGAAACACGAAAACACGGCAGTCGTCGATGGGTTTAACGATCTTCACCAGGGCGCTGGCAGCCGCCAGCGCCTGCGTCGCCTTGGCAGGGTGCGGCGGCCGCGGTCTGAACCTGGTTCCCGTCGAGGGGGTGGTGACGCTCGACGGCGCGCCGGTGGAAAACGCCGGCGTGCTGTTCGCCCCCGTGGGCGCCGGTCCGCCGGCCTCCGGGACCACCGACGCCGCCGGCCGCTTTACGCTGATGACCGCCAACGAGGAAGGCGCCGCTGTGGGCCAGCATCGCGTCGCCATTTCCAAGGCAGACGCCTTCGGCGAAGAGATCCCGCCGGTGCAGTTGGAGGACCCCGACTTCGCCCGCCGCCGCGGCCTTCGCGCGTATCGCGCCAAGCATTTCATTCCTGAGCGGTACGGCGACCTCGAAGCCTCCGGGCTCACCGCTAATGTCGTCGAGTCGGGCGACAACCGATTTGAATTTACGCTTTCGAGCAATCCCCGGTAGTAGCCGACTGGCGTTCAGGCGCACAGCGCATTCCGGGCCTTCGTAACGAGGCCAGCGATGGATGGTTCCCGAACAATCGCGAAGGTTAATCGCCTCCCTCGGCCCCTGCATGGTTTCACGCTTGTGGAGCTCTTGGTGGTGATTGCCATCATTGGCGTACTGGTGGCGCTGCTGTTGCCGGCGGTGCAGGCGGCGCGCGAGGCGGCGCGCCGCTCGACCTGCATCAACAACCTCAAGCAGTTGGGAACCGCGATCGCGCTCTACCACGACGTCCGCAAGGTTTATCCTGCCGGCGCCCAATGGGCCGACGGCGACGTCACCTGCCAGCCGGGCTCGACCAGCAACCCCTGCGAAGACTTGCGGGGCAACCTCCTCATCTGGATTCTACCCTACATCGAGCAACAGGCGCTCTACAACCAGTTCGACTTCAAGCGGGTCATCGACGGCCAACTCCGGCCCGACGGCCAGCCCATCGGCAGCGCGATGGTGGCCTCGTTCATCTGCCCCACTAGCGTCCATCCCAGCGAGGCGTACCACAGCGATCCGGCGTTGGCGTCGCTGAAGATGTTCAACTACGCCGCCAGCCGCGGTCCCACCAAGCACATCAGCGCCCCGGGATGTAGCTGTCCGCAATGGAACACGTTCAACGGACTCATCGGGAGCGAAGCCTACGCGTATCCGGACTTCCAACCGCACCTGTGGCCGGAGTTCGGCGGCCCGTTCACCCGTGTTTCGATCCAGGTCAAGCAGAGCCAGATCACCGACGGCCTGTCGAACACGTTTTTCCTGGGCGAAGTCCGCCCGGAGTGCTCTACGCACGCCGCCCGCGGCTGGTCGGAGACCAACAACGGCAACGGCCTGATCAGCACGCTCATCCCGATCAACTACGACACATGCAGCCAGACCGACCCCGACCGCTGCCGGCAATGGTGCAACTGGAGCACCGAATTGGGATTCAAGTCCGCGCACGCCGGCGGGGCCCACTTCTCCATGGGCGACGCCTCGGTGCAGTTCATCGCCGAGACGATCGACGCCTACGCCTACAACCGCCTCGGCGGCAAAGCCGACGGCCAGCCCGCCGCCCTACCGTGAATTTGCCAAACCGCGAAACCGGCATGCTGCATGTAGCGACGCGCCAAGCCGGTTGAGTCAGCTCAATGTAGTCATCTTGCTCCGCAAGATGAAACCTTCTCGCATAGCGGCGAAGCAGCAGGACTGTCACCGCGCGTTGGAGCCGGCCGAAGCGACCTGCTAGACTGGCCGTCTAGCGCCGTTAGCGACTCCAAAGCCGGTCGCGCGTCCCTGCTTGGCGACCCATGCGTACGCCCATGGAAAAAACCGACTCTGTTCCGCGCGCCGAACCGCCGGCGCCGTATGCCGCGCAGCCGCTCTCCGCGGTTTCCGCTCCGCGCGGCAAGCGCCGCGCCCCGGTTCGCTTCGGCATTCGGTCGCTTCTGGCGTTCTGTACGGTATGCGGGGCCGCCGCGGCATTGGCCGGTGCGCGGCACCGCGAGGTGCTGCGCCAGCGCGAGGCGCTGGCCGCGCTGGGGCCGCTGTCGCCCGGCGCCGCCGTCCATTCCGGCGACGTCGTGCTGCTGTCGCTGGCCCGGTCGCGAGCGACCGACGCCGACCTGTCGCACGTCGCTCGGCTGCCGCGCCTGAAGTGGCTCGATTTGCAGGACGCCGCCGTGACCGACGCCGGTCTGGCAAAGCTGGCGCCGCTGCGCGAATTGCGTTATCTCTCGCTCAGCGGGACGCAAGTCACCGATGCGGCCATCGAGTCCATCGAGCGTTTTACAGACCTGGAGGACCTGCGGCTAGCCGGGACGCGGGTCACCGACGCCGGCGTGAGCCGACTGGCTCGGCGGCTCTCGTTGATCAGCCTCGATCTGGGCGGCGTCGACGTAGGCGACCAGGGCCTGGCGTGCCTGGCGCAAAACACGTCGCTGCGACGGCTTTACCTGCGTGACACGAACATCTCCGACGACGGCCTCGTTCACGTCGCCCGGCTGGAGCGGCTGCAACTGCTGGCGCTGAACCACACCCGCATCACCGACGCCGGTTTGGGCTCCTTGCGGCGTCTAAAGAACCTGGAGACGCTGTGGCTCCACTACACCGACGTCTCGGACGAGGGCCTCGCGTTGCTGGCCGACTTGCCCCGGCTGCAACAGGTCGAGGTCGTCGGCGCCCGCGTCTCGCCGGCAGGCGTCGCGCGGCTCGAGCAGCGGCGGCCGGGGCTGCGGATCCTCCGCTAGCGCTGCGTCAAAGCAGTTCTTTCGTGTACGAGATTTAGCCGGCCCGCTCGCGGGCCGAACGGAGCAACCCCTGCAGCCAAATGCGCAAACTGAAAAACCGACCGTGCTGAAACGCCCGGGGCGGTGCGGCCGCTCGTCGAGACGCGTCCGCACCCCGCGGCCGGCGACCAAAAAGCTCGAAAATGCGCCAACTCGCCGGCTTTTCCGTGACATGGGCGCCGCAATGCCGCAGAGAGAGCCATGGAACCCCGGCGAGGCTGGCGCCGCTTCGCACGCGCCGTCAAACGAGGTCCCCCAGTGGACAACCAGAAGGCCGAAGAATTCGCCGTGCTATGGGCCGCCGCCCAGCCCACGATCAGCGCGTTTGTGTGGTCGGTGGTTCGCGATTTCCATGAAGCCGAGGAAATCGTCCAGCGGGTCGCCGTGGCGCTGGTTCGCAAGTTCGATCGCTACGATGCGTCGCGGCCGTTTGCGGCCTGGGCTGTTGGCGTAGCGAAGTACGAAGTACTGTATTATCGGCGCCAGTGCGCCAGCGACCGGCACCTGTTCGACGACGAATTAGTCGAACGGATTTCGCAGGGGTACCAACGCTTCGCCGCCGAGACCAATCATTACCGCGAGGCCCTGGAGCACTGTGTTCAGAAGCTGGAAGGCCGGTCGCGGCGGGCCGTCGAGCTGCGATACGCCACGGGGCTCGATTTCCACGGCGTCGGCCGGGAATTGCGGATGAAGCCCGGCGCCGCGCGCATGCTGCTCTGCCGCATTCGCCAGTCCTTGCGATCGTGCATCGAGCGCCGGGTGCAAGCCCTGGGCGACGCGTGACCTTCCGGAGACGCACCTCATGCAACTCGACGACGACATGGAACAACTCGTCGATGGATTCGTCGAGGGCGACCTGAAAGACGAGCAGGCGCGCCAGCTATGCGAGCAGATTCGCACGGACGACGACCGCCTCCGGCGATTCGTCGAAGGGGCCTTCTTGCACCGGATGCTGTTCGATTTGATGCGCCGCGATTCGCTGCGCGCACGCGTTCAGCACGAAGCCGACGCCCACGGCAGATCGCGGCCCGCGCATGCCAATCCGCCCCGGCGCGCCGGCGGGCGCTGGGAAGCCCGCTGGCAATGGGTGGTCAGCATCGCCGCAGCGGTCGCCTTGGTGTTTGCCGTGCGGCATTTTGCGGGCCTCGGAGATTCCTCGTCGCCGCTGGCGGCCAAGATCGCCGACGCGACCGCCGGCGCCGGTTGGACCAGCGACGCCGTCCCGTTAGCCGCCGGTCAGCTCTTGCGGGTAGGGCAGCCCCTCGAACTAAAGCGCGGCCGCGCCGTAATCTCGTACTTCAGCGGCGCGGCTGTTGCCATCGAGGGCCCCGCAAGGGCGACCATCACCGGCCCGAACAGCGTGCGGCTCGACGCCGGCTCGTTGGCCGCGACGGCTTCCGGCCCGGCGCGGGGCTTTGAGGTGGACACGCCGCTGGGACGCCTCGTCGATCTTGGAACGGAATTCATCGTCGAGCTACAGGCGCCGCGTTCCTTGCGGTTGTTTGTGTTCTCCGGCTTGGTCGATCTCATTCCCAAGCAGCCGGCTGAAGGACCGCCGGTCAAGGTGCCGGAAAACCGCGCCGTCGAGCTGCACGGCGCAAGCGGCGCAATTAAGGTCATTCCGTTTGACGGCGTCGAGTTCCCGGCGTTGTAACAGCCGCCCGCGTGACGCGTGATCGGCTCGCACGGGCGGCCGCCCCGCGGCGATCGGCCCGGAGTTCGTTTCTGGCGACGCTCTCGTTGCGGCAATCCACTCACTTGCCGCCTGCGGCGCCTGGCGTATTCTTCAGGCGTCATTTCTCCGGCGGCCCCAGGATTCGCTTTCGTGCCCCGCAACACGGGGCCGCCGTTTTTCCCGGGATGACCCGTCGCCGCTGCGGCCGCTTACGATGGGCGGCCACGGCGGCCTTTTTCGTGCCACGGCGTTTCCGCTTCAACGATTCGACAATCCGAACCGCCGCCGAGGAAGTCGCTACGGGACCGGCGCCCACGGAAAGGCGGCGATGCGGAGCGTGGTCGCCCCGTAAGGAATGAGCGTGATCTGTTCGATGGCCGACCCGGCGGGAACTTCCGCCGGGCTCAGGGGCGGCAGAGCCGCCGAGTGGCGGTTCATCGTCCAATAAGGGAGTCGCATCGCGGCGGCGCGGAGCTTGACCGGCGCCGCATCGCGCCGCCACGGATTGTCGGGAACCTCCGCGGCGACGTCCACTTGCACGTTTTCCTGCGGCCGCTGGGCGGCGAGCTCGGTGAGCGCGAAATTCCACGGCCCCTCCGGCCGGACTTCCCGGTAACCTCGATGCGGCGCCGACGGCGGCGTCCCCTCGGCCTGCGGGCCGGCGACCTCGTGCCACTGTTCCGCGATGTCGAGCGCAAAGACCAGCGGGCCCCGCTCGATCGCCTTCGATCGCGCGTACCAATCGCTGCTGCGCAGCAGCATCGGCAGCCGCAGCGTCAGTTCGTCGCCGTTCTGCCAGGTGCGCTTCACGACGTGCATGGAACCTGGCCGCGGCGCGGCGAGCGGCTCGCCGTTGACGCGCAGTTCGGCCCCGGCGGCCCAGGCCGGGATCCGCAGGTGCAGCGGAAACTGCGCCGACTGCTCGGCCGCGACGGTCACGACGACCTGCTCGTGGAACGGATAGCCGCCGGATTGCCGCAGGCGGACCGTTTGGCCGCCGGCCACGCGCGCCTCCACGCGCGAGGGGGCATAGGCCAGCATGGCCAGGCCGCCGTCGTTCGACGCCAGCCACAGATGCTGCGTGAACTTCGGCCAACCTTGGTGGAGGTTGCAGGTACAGCAGGGGTAGCCATTAGTCAGGCCGAAAACAATGCGGTCGCCGTTGTCCTCAAAGAAATCGCGATCGCCAAACGTGCATGTCACCTGGTTCGTCTGCTGGAAGTACTGGCGGCCGCGATAATCGTCCGTGCACTGCGTCGGCAGGGCGTTGAAGGCGATTCGCTCCAGGCGGTCGCCGAACGCTGGATTACCGGTGATCTCGAACATCTTCTCCAGCGAGTACATCATCTCGACGGCAGTGCACAGTTCCGAGCCGCGATCGGGCGCATCGCCGTGCATTGATTCGTCGCCGCCGTAGAGCCCATGCGGCTGACCGTGAAACAAGTGGATGTCGGCGAAGGCGTGCTCGACGGCCGCCAACGAGCGCCCGTCGCCGTCCTGCTGCCAGCGGACGATCGGCGTCTTCATCATTTGCGCCAGATTCACGCAGTGCAAAGGCTGGATTCGATCGGCGTCGGGCCGCAGGCTCCGCCGGTCGGCGCGGAGCGGGATCCGCGCTTCCGGGCCGGGCGTGAACCACTCGGCGACGGGGATCGTCTGGCGATGAACCAGGTCGGCCAGTTCCAACAGCCACGGCTCGCCCGTGACGTTGTACAGCCAAAGAACCACCAGCAGGTTGTCGCCGCCCCGCTGGGCCGCCCACCACGAACCGCTCCGTGGATTGGCCGGATCGTGCAGCGGCCGCTGAGGGAGTTCTTTGAGCTGGTAGCGGAAGTACTTGGCGAGGCAGTCGATCACCCGCGGATCGCCTGTGGCCAGGTAGTGCTGCTGGAGCACTTTGAGCATGACCATCCGCGGCCACCAGTCGTCCGGCTTTTCGATCTGGGCGCCGGCCGGCGGCGGCTGCTTCCGCTGCTCCGCCGCCAGCGGCTCGGGCCCGATCTGCCCATCGGGGCGCTGATGGGCGAGCGTCCACTCGATCCAGGCCATGGCCTTCGCCTCCAGGGCCGCGTCGCCCAGCAGCTTGGCCAGCGGATACAGGCCGTCGATCCAGTACGGGCCGCGTTCCCAGGTATCACCGTCTCCGCCCAGCCAGGCGTTGCGCGGCCCGCAGGCTTCGGGATACCATTGGTCGAGATGGCCGGTCATGCCGGCGGCCATGCGCTCCAACTCGTCGCGGAGCCAGCCTTCCGGCCGGATGGCGCCAAGCGGCAACTCGGCGTACGGTTTTTCTTGCAGCGGCGCCCGATTGAACAGCGGGGCCGGCGCCTCGCCCGCCGCGCGGTGGGCCCAACAGCAGAACGCCAACAGCGTGGCCAACCGGCGAAACGCCCAGGCGCGGCCAAAGTACGTGAGAATCAGCGGCATAGCAGAACCTCTCGGCGTGAAGGGACAGCTTACCCTTATGCCTCAAGGCGTGCCGGGCGGCAATTGCTCCGCCAGCCGACCGCAGGCGTGCCGTTTAGGTTCGAAGTTGAAACCATAGAGGCGCGGAGGGCAGGGAGACCTGCAAATACACATTGGCGACATTTGCGTCGTGCGCGTCCCTCGGATAGGTTGTACACGTACGAGGATGACGCCAGAAGAGTCGACGCCGGCGCAAACCTAATCGAAACGGCGCACACCGCCAAGCACCAATACCCTGAGTGTTCGGTGATTCAGTGGTCGAACCTGGCATGGTGGGGCTAGGCCGCTAGCGGCGGTGCGGCCGGCGCCCCAATGCGATGAACATGGCGCGACTTTGGCCGTATGCGGCCGGTTTAGCGGTGCTGGTGCACCTCGGCGAGCTGGCGTACTGCTATCCGCGCCTGCCGGCGCGGGTCGCCCTGCATTTTGATTTCGCCGGTCGGCCGGACCGCTGGGGGACGAAGCAGGAACTGGTCGCGTCGTCGCTGCTGGTTTTGCTGGCGGTCGTTGTGGTGTTGCTACCGATGCTCTTTGTGGCGCGACGGGTTCCTCGATCGTCGATCAAGCTGCCGCACTGCGATTACTGGCTGGCCCCGGCGCGCGAGGCAGCGACGCGGAGCATGATCGCCCAACGGATGGGCTGGCTTTACGCGGCGACGATCATTTTCATGGCCGCCCTGTTGCATTTCTTGCTGACGGCGAACCTGGCGCCGCAGCCGCGGTTCTTGTCGCCGCTGGGCCTCCTGGCGATCGTGCTATCGTACCTGGCGTTTGTGGCGGCGTGGCTCGTAGCGCTGGTACAGCGATTCAACCGCGTCGACCAATAAGCGGCGGACGACTCGCCGTTTACGTCGCGTGGCCGTCCGCTGCTCGGCACCGTAGGCTGCGCAGCCCGACGAGGGCGGCGGCCGCGGAAAGCCAGGCGGCAGGCTCCGGAATGGCGGCCGCGATTGCGCGCGCTGCGGCGCCGGCGGACGTGAAATTGGTCAGCAGCACGTCGCCGTTGAGGGCGTCGTAAGTCACCGTCGCCGTACGGCTGCCGAGGAACGTCACGGCGCCGAACGTTCCCAGGAGCCCTCCCGGAGGGGCGTCGATGAGCGTTAGCGGGGCTGACGACGTGTAGGCGTCGAGGTTCACGTCGAGCTTCGCCGTGGCGATGTTCGCCGTGCCGGACGTCTCGTCCGGGTTGTTGACGACGGTGATGGGGGTGACGCCGCCGGCATCGGCGATGAACGAGAACCTGGCCGTCGGCGCCGCGGCGCGGATGCTCCGCGGCGGGGGATTGGGATCGATGACCGCGGGATCAGGGTCGAGGCCGACGTTGAACGCGCCGCCGGAGCCGACGATCGTGACCTTGGCCGACTGCTGAGCGAGGAGCACCGGATCGGAGACGCAGCCGGCGCAGAAGTCCATGATCAGTTCGCCGTTGAGATTGACCGTGCCCCCCTCGAGGCGGATTTCGCCTTTGGCGCCGTGCTCCGAGAGGTAGAGGTCCTTGGCGTTGAGCGTGCCTTCGACGATGACCAGGCCGTCGCCGTTGAGCCCGGGCTCGCCGCCGAAGGTTTCGTAGGCGGGCCCCCAGGTACCGACGCGCAAATCCTCCGTACCGCCAAACGTCGCGCCGTCGAAGATGCGGACTTCGACGACCGCTTCGGGGCCGATGTCAAGCAGGCCTTTGGTCCGCTCGCCGACGAGAATGCCGTTGGACTTGATCGTCGACGCGCCCGTCATGACGATCTCGCCGCCGTAGACGATGTCGCCGTAGCCGTTCTTCCAAACGACCAAGTCGGCGGCGTCGACGGTCCCGTTGTTGCTGCCGTCGGCGGCCAGCTCGGTCGTCGAGCCGAATTGCCGTTGCCAGAGGAGCATATCGCCGCCGTCGACGAGGCTGGAGACGTCGTAGTCGGCGCCGAGCGGCGGGGAGTAGTGGTTGAGGTTTTCGCGGCCAATGGCCAGCGTGTTGACGTTGATGACCTCGATCGTGCCCCCGGTCATCAGCAGGCGGCCAAAGGCCGTGGCGTCGTTGATGCGGCCCTTGTCGGCCGTGCCGACGCGAAGATAGCCCAGCGTCGTCGTACCGGTCGAGTAAACGGCGGTCAGGCCGTCCTCGATGGACGTGACGTCGTCTGGATTGGCGCCGGGCGGGGTGTCGAATTCCCAGTTGGCAGGGTTGTGGAAATCGCTGCTCACGCTGCCGTCGAAGTAGACAGTCTGCGACCAGGCGGCGCGGTGGGCGGCGACCATCGCCAGGGCGCCAAGTAGGATAGCGAACTGGGCGGGAGTGCGTGGGGCCATCATGACTGGGCGCCTTAGGGGAGGGGGGCGGGGGGCGCTAAGCGGCGAGCGGCGCCGGTCGCACGGGAAGGGTCCAGGCCGGGCCGGCGCCGCGGCGGCTTCTCGCGTCTCGGCTGGGACGGCGGTTACGCCGATTGCGGCGACCGACGGCGAGCTTGCTGCACGCCGCATGCCGCCGCCAGCGCGAGGCCCAACAGCAGCGCCGTCGCCGGTTCGGGAATCCTCATCAGTTGGATGTCGCCGATCGCCTGGTCGTAGATGACGGTGTAATTCGCCGGATTGAGCACGCCGTTGACCGTCACGCTGCTGAACGTGCCAAAGATGCGATTGCCGGCCAGGGCCTGGTCGCCGTCGAACAACGTCAACTTGGTCAGCGGCGGCAGCGCGAAGGCGGTGAGACTCACGGTCAGGGCGTTGCCCGTGATGTTGATGGCGTCCTGCAGCACGATGGGCGAGACCCCCGAGACGTCGGCCTCGAACGTGTAGGAGGTGGGGACTTCGCCGGGCAGGCTTTCCGACTCCAGGTTGAAGGCCGAGAGCGTGGCATTGGAGCCGATCATGTGGACGCGGGCGGCGCCGCCAGCTTGAAAACCGGACGGCCGCGGCATGAGATTGCCGGTCAAGGTTACCGACCCGTTGTCGGCCACGCGGATTTCACCGGTGGCATCGTTATCGGCAATGAAAATGACGTGGGCGCGGAACGACCCGTTGTCGTGTACGCTCAGCAGGCCATTGCCCTGCAAGCCGCCGGGGTTGGCAGGGGTCTGATCGAAGCTGGGCCCGTAGTTGCCGAGACGCCAATAGCTGTCGACTCCCTGCGTGGAGTAGACGGCGGCCGTGCCGCCGATGTCGAGCACGCCGTTGTCGCGGGTGCCGACGACCGGGTCGGAGCCGCCGATTTCCAGTTCGGCGTCGTCGAACATGACCAGGATGCCGTCGCCGTTGCAGCAGGCGCGGCCGAGTTGGAAGTTGTCGCCGCCGCCGGTGACGATGATCTTGCCGTCGTTCATGTCGAGCCGGCCCGTGGTGCCGACGTCGCCGGTAGTGGGCCAATCGGCGCCGATGATGAGACTGCCCAGCGTGGTGACGTCCGCGGTGAGGTACTGCACGGTATAGCCGGCGTTGATGATGGCCCGGTCGGCAGGGCCGGGGACCGTGTCGTCGTCGGCGCCGATGGCGTCGTTCCAATTGGCCGGCGTGAGAAACAGGTTGCCGTCGGCGGCGCCGCCGTCGAAGTCCTTGATGGCCGCCGTACCGTCGGCGCTGATCGCTAGCATGATCGCCAGCACGCCTGCAAGCTTGACGAGTCGCGTCATTAGGCACCCCCGTTGGAAAAGTGAAGCTGATGGAGCAAGGTCGGGGAAAAGACGAGCAACGGCCCGACTACACTGCCGAAGGCTAACAATTTCGCCATGGGATGTCCAATATTTCTTCCGCGCGGCTGGGCGCGTGGGTACGCGGCCGGCGGCGCTTGCGTGCGAAGATGCGCCCGATGCGACAACCTGTCGCACACGGCCGCCGTGGAGCGGTTGAAGATGGGGGCGTGCCGCGAGAACGGGGCGGCCTTACATCGCTTCGCGATGGCTGGGCGGCGAGGCGAACTTGCCTTCGAAGCGCTTGCCTACCGGCTTCTTCAGTTCCGCCTCGATCCAGGCGGCGTCGGGCGTCGTCGGCTCGACCTGGAGCATCTGCTGGCAATCGGCCTTGGCGGCCTCGTCATTCCCCAGGCGGGCGTTGAGACGCGCCCGCTCCATAAGATTCCAAACGGTCGGCTGGCTCTCGATCGACGCGTTGAGCAGCTCCAGGGCCTTGGCGTCGTCCCCCTGCCGAATCGCTTCTTGCGCGTCGAGCAGCAACGTGGCCGAGGGCGGCGTCTTCGATTGGGCCGGTCCGCCGCAACCGTAGCAGGCCATAACGACGCCCACAAGCAGCGGGCGCCACAGGCGGCCGGCGCCCAAAGCGAGTCCGAACGTCCGAGCCGGGTGAGTCGTTAATCCGCGCATTGGAGGCATACCGCGCTTGCGAAAGAGAACGGACCGAGAGTGCGTCAAGTCGCGCTGCGCCGTCGCTTATTGCTTGACGTAGACCTGCGATGCCCGCGTGCCCAGGTCGCGCCACACCGGCGCATCGACGTCTTCGCTGGTGAACTGCACCGAGCCGTCGCAGAGCACCATGTTCATGCCGCCCGGATGGGCGCTGCCGAAGGCGAGTTGCAGCTTCTGGCAATCGGCCGACGCCGCGACGGTGCACACGTCGCTCGTGACTTGCTTCTGGAAGTTGATCGGCACGGCCGTCGAACCCATCGCCTCAGAGAGGTCGAAGCTGGCGGTCGTGTCGATGTCGTCGCTGCCGAAGTACCAGTGGTCCTTGCGGCTGCCGAAGGAGCTTTCCTTGGTCCCGCCGGCCCGCTCGACTTCGGCGAAATCGTGAGCGGCCTCGCCGCCAAGCATCGTATTCGACGTGCCGTCGAGAATGTCCTTGATGCCGATTTCGCTTTGCCCGAACAGCACGCCGTCGAGCTCGCGCATCTTGGTGTGGCGATTGAGCGGTTCTGTCTCCGGGCCGTTCTGGTTCAACACCAGGCCGGAAGCGCAGCCGATATACGACGACGGCTGCCGCTGCATCACGACCCACGAATCCTGGGAGACGTCGTACTGGCCGCCGCTAAAGCCGGCCGAGGGGCACTGGTAGACGGGCGCCGGCGTCTCGCAAGCGATCAGGTTCTTGAACTCTCTCTTGCTGGCGATGTCTTCGCGGCGATAGGGGCCGGGATGCGCCCAATTGAGGTCGTCGGTCGTCTGCACGCCGTCGCGGGCGCCGAGGGTCACGAGGCTCTGGGTCGTCTGTTGCTCCATATAGGGCATGATGTAGTAGGACCACATCGACCCCTCGCCGTTGATGGCGCCCCAAGGGAATCGATCGAACACGCCGTGGTAGTTCTGCATGCCCAGACCTATTTGCTTGAGATTGTTCTGGCATTGCGAGCGCCGGGCGGCTTCGCGGGCCGCTTGCACAGCGGGCAGCAACAGGGCCACCAACACGCCGATGATGGCGATCACGACCAAAAGCTCCACCAACGTGAAACCGGCAAGTCGCTTCGTCCGCTCGTAGGGCCGCGTCGAGCGCGAAGCGAGCCCCGCAGAATGAGACAACATATGAGTACGTCTGCTCCGTATTCGCCAGAAAACAGTAAAAACCGGAAAAGGATTGCGCCGGCTCGGCGGTGAGTCAAGGGGTTCGCGCTACAGCGATCAGTCCGACCACGGAAGTAGGACACAGCGACGCGACCGGCTCGCCCTTGCCCGCCTGCTCCGCATAAGCGAAGAAGGGCTATGGCGGCCGCTTCCAGCGTTGAAGTCGCTTTCGTAACCCCTGATTTGGGAATTATACCGGCGAAATGCAGGCTCTGCGAATGCGCGACGCGCACACCAACAGACGCTATGCGTCGCAGTTCGGCCGGCCCTCCGCCGAAACGCGCCCGTCCGCCCCGCTTGCAGGCGCCGCCGTTGGTCGGGAACGGAACGGACCGATTGCCGGCTTCAGCCAGCCATGTCGACGGCCAGTTGCACTGGCGGCGCGGCCAGCAGCGTGGTGCACTGCACGCGGCGGCCGCAGGAGCCGTAGAAGTAAATCACGTTGCCGGCGGTTTCCCACACGGCGCTGAGACAGAGCGACCGCGGGCCGTGCAAGGCGAAATACAGGCCGCAAGGCCGCCCGCCACGGCGGATGACCCGCCGCGCCAGCTTGAACTGGTCGCTCTTGAGCATTTCCAACTGGCTGAGCGTATCGGCGATGTAACGCACCAGATCGTCTACCGTTGGCAGGCTAGCCGAACACTTCAACATAGGGCGTAAACTCTTCAAAGGTGCAGTTGACTCGTTTCAGCGTGAGTTGGCGGTCTCGCTGCGCGTAGTTAGCAGGCTAATGGATCAATAGGGATTCAAGCTCCCAGGAGTCTCCAAGCGGCTTTCGAACAGGGCAACGGCCGCTCTTTCCCGCCGAAGGTTTCGCCCTGTCGACCGAGGCGGGCTGCGGGGCGGGGCAGGGCGGAGGTGTGGCCGGCACTAGTGCGCATCTCCGAATGGCCAGCGGCCGCCGCCTTTTCCATGCCTCTCGACCAAGCCCGCCCCGGCTGAGCCCCCCGGCCGGTTGGGCGAAGTGGATATCGGCGTCCAAAAAGAATTCCTGCGATGTCGACGCGGAGGGCTGGAAAACCCGCAAGGTCGGCGTGGGCGGGGAAGCGGGGCAAGGGCATCGCCGGTAGCTGGCGAAGCTTGGCGGTCAGGCAATCCTTGCCGCCTGCCGCGGGCGGTAAACGCGGGGCGGCGGCGCCGGCCCCGCCGGGAAACTGTTCCGTCGCTTGTGCTTAGGGCGTTGGGCCGCCGCGGCAGCGCTCGTTGCACTAGAAGCGTACGCTAACTGACGCAATAAGCCGCCCCAATTGCGGCGCGCCCGATGTCGTCCCGCCGCTGCCTGGCCCCTGCGGCTACGCGCAATGCGGCGGCGCCTTGGTTCAGTTCGACGGGCATGCTAATGTCTGGTTAATCTATTGCTTGTATCTTGTTAAGAAGACAGGTAGAGTGGCTTTTGGACGACTGGGCGGCGCGGGGCCTTCTCTACCCGCATGGC
This sequence comes from Planctomycetota bacterium, assembly GCA_003576855.1. Lineage (GTDB taxonomy): Bacteria > Planctomycetota > Planctomycetia > Pirellulales > Lacipirellulaceae > Lacipirellula. The sequence goes on along the minus strand of QEVI01000001.1, from coordinate 35,721 downwards.
GGGCGCCGCCAGTTACCTGTCCGACGCGCTCAAGCGGAGGATTGGCCATGCGCGACGATGCACCTCAGCGGCCCGGCAAGGGCCGACGATCGGCTGTTGCCCCCGCCGGCGGGCGCGGCCCGACGAAACGGCGCGGTTTCACGCTTGTGGAACTCTTGGTGGTGATCGCCATCATCGGCGTACTGATTGCCTTGCTGCTGCCGGCGATTCAGGCGTCGCGCGAGGCGTCGCGGCGGACGGAATGCCAAAACCGCCTCCGGCAAATCGGGCTGGGCATCCAGAACTACATCGGCCAGCACAAGAAGTTCCCGGCGGGGAAGAAGTGGTCGGGGCCGCGGACCGACCCTGGCTCGTACCAACTGGCGTGGTCGGCGTTTCTGCTGGATTACCTCGAGCAGAGCGCCACGCTGTCGAAGATCAATTTCAAGATCCCGCTTACCGACCCGGCGAACCTGACCGCCACGGGCCAGGTGATCTCGGTGTACATCTGTCCGAGCACGTCGCGCCACGAGGAGCACCGGGGGGAGGATCACCGGCTCATCTCGCTGGACGTCCCCGGCAGCGGGATGGGGTGCATAGACTACCTGGGCTCGTCCGGCCCCGATAAGGACTCCGAGCCTCCCGGCTCGACGACCGAGTACGGCCGGCAGCGGGGCGTGCTGATCGGGACCAAGGGCTTCCCCAATGAAGACACGATGGTCGAGCCGCCGCCGGTCCGCGTCGAGCAGGTGACCGACGGGATGTCCAACACGCTGTGCGTGGCCGAGTGCAGCGGTCGGGGCGTGGAATTTGACAATGGCCAGATCAAGTCGCTCAACGGCGCCTGGGCCTCCGGGAGCAATGTCAGCCACATCACCGAAGGCGTCAACCAGGTGCCGGTCCCGGACGCCTGGTATCAGGAAGCGATTATTTCCGACCATCCCGGCGGCGCCAACTTCCTGATGTGCGACGCCTCGGTGCATTTCGTGCCGGACGAGACGGATGAACAGCTCATCATGAGCCTCTGCTCGCGCGACGGCGAAGAGGCGATCTCCGAGTTGCCCTTTTAGCGCGGTCGCGGACCGCGCCGGATAGGAGTCATGGAACAAGTCGACGATTTCCCCAGCGGTCGGTTTGAACGCAAGTTTCTCGTCACCGACAGCGTCGCCGTCGCCGTTCGCGAGGCCATCCAGCCCTACCTGGAGCGCGACGTGCACATGCCGCCGGCGAGCACGCGGGGCTACGCCGTGTACAGCGTGTACTACGACACGCCGAATCTCGACCTGTATCGGCAGACCCGGCAAGGGGCGGCGCGGCGGTTCAAATTGCGGCTGCGCTACTACGACGACCGGCCCGACACCCTGGCCTTCGTCGAGGTGAAGGAGAAGATCAAGGGCCAGGTGTTCAAGCGCCGCTACGCCGCGGATAAAGCCCTCGCCGAAGCGCTGCTACACCATCCCGATGGCGAGGCCTTGCAGCACGCGTTGACCAACGGCGCCGCCGGCACGGCGCTCGAGGAATTCTGCCAGCGACGACTGTCGCTTGGCGCGACGCCCAAGCTGCTCGTGGGCTACGAGCGCGAGGCGTATAACTCGTCCGGCGAGCCGAAGGTGCGGCTGACGTTCGATCGCCGCATCAAGACGGTTGCCTGCGGGCGAAGCATCCGCCTGGACGCGCCCCGGTACGGTTCGAGCGTCGGCGGCCTGAACGTGTTGCTCGAGGTCAAGTACACGGGCCAGCCGCCGGAATGGTTTACGGAGATCAGGCAGAAGCTGACGCTGAAGCGGACCTCGTTTTCCAAGTTCGCCGAGTGCATCGACGCACTTCAACTCTGCGGCCCGCAGCCGCATCCCCATTGGCGGCGACCGTCGAAGAAGGGCAGCAAGAAGGCGGGCTAGCGTCGATGGATATCCGCGTCTGGACCGACATGCTCCTCTACGGAGATCAGGGAGGGGCCTCGCAGCCGTTGTTGCTGCTGTTCACGCTGTTGATGGCGTTTGCGATCGGCCAGTTCGTCGGCTTTTTGTATCTGGCGACCAACACCGAGCCCGACCATTCGCGGTCGTTCGTGAGCGCCCTGGTCGTGCTGCCGGTGATCGTTGCGCTCTTGATGCTGCTGATGGCCGGCAGCTTCATGGTGGCATTCGGCCTGCTGGCGGTGCTGGCCGTGGTGCGATTCCGCAATGTGCTGCGCGATACGCGGGACACGGTTTTCATCCTCTGGTCGATCGTGGAGGGCATGGCGGCGGGGACGCTCCGCTTCTCGACCGCGGTCATGGGGGCGATGGCCGTCGGCGTGGTGCTCGTCTATTTGCGGTTCAGCAATTTCGGCGCGCGGCGGCTGGCCGACGGGTCGCTGTCCGTTGAAATCGAAGACGACGCCCCGGATGGCCGCGCCTCCCTGAATGCGCTGCTGTATCGGCATGCGAACCGGTGGGACCTGGTCTCGGACCAGCACATGCCCGGCCAGGGGCGCGTCGTAACCTACGAGATTCACCTGCGGGACCGGCAGCGGGTCAACGACCTGCGCGACGAATTGGCGTCGTCGCCAGCCCTGCACGAGGTGTCGTACATCCCGCATAAGCGCGTCGCCAAGGACCCGTATTGAGATCGCCCGCTTGCGCCAGTGCCATGCCGAGCCGACCCGAACGTATTCCGATCCCGTGGCCGCAGCGGTGGGAAACCATCCGTGAACGCGCGATTCCGGCGATTTGCTTTGTGGCGACGGCGGCGGCCTGCGCCTGGCTTTGGCGAGCGCAATCGAGCATGGCGCCGCTGGTGGTGGGGCATGTTTACGGCGACGTCGTCGAAGTCCGCAGCCCCGTCGACGGCCGGCTGCTGATGGCCGGCGGGGACTCGAGCGCCGCCACGCCGACGCTCGCCCGCATCGAGCGCGATGCCGTGTGCGCCCGCGTCGCCCGCGGCGACGACGCGGCCCAAGTCGTTGAAGTCGTCGCGCCGCTGTCGGGCGTGATCTCCGGCCCGCCGGCGCCGACCGGGCAATTCTTATCCAAAGGGGACGTCATCTTGACGATCACCTCGGGCGTGCCGAAGTACATCGTGTGCAGCTTTCCGGAAAGCGCCCCGGCGCCGCCGCGGCCGGGCGAACCGGTCGCCGTCAGGTCCAAGGCCCCGGGGGCCGAGTGGGTCCGCTCGACTATCCAAGCCGTGGGACCGGCCGTGGAGACTCGACCGCCGCGTACGCCCGATGTGGTAGTCCCGGAAACCGGTTGGCCGGTGCGGGTCGCCCTTCCTGCGGAGCACGAGTTCGCGGCAGGCGCTACCGTGGAAGTTCGCTTCCTGCCGAGCAACCGCAAGTAGTCGTCGCCGGCCGTCGGCAGCGAGCGAATTTCATGAGTCGTGCGGCCGATACGAGTGCATTGGGGCGCCGCCGAATTGCGGTGGCCCTTCTCGCGCATACGGCCGTCGTCGCCGCCAGGGCGTCGGCAGGCGTGGCGGGGCGGGGTCCGTTGGAGCCGGCCGCCGCGCTGGCCGACTTGCAGGCGCCGGCTGGCTACCGCGTGGAACTAGCGGCGGCGGAACCGGCTGTCGTCGACCCGGTGGCGATCGCTTTTGACGAGCAAGCGCGTCTCTGGGTCGTCGAAATGCGCGATTACCCGACCCTGGCTCCGGGTCGCGCGCCGACGTCGCGCATTCGCATTCTCACCGACGGCGACCATGACGGCCGCTATGAAACCGGCCAGACGTTTGCGGACGACCTGCTGTTTCCCACCGGCTTGCAGCCGTGGCGTGGCGGCGTGATCGTGACGCTCGCCGGCGCCGTCGCCTACTTCCCCGATGACGACGGCGACGGCCGGGCCGATCGGCAAGAGCTATGGTATCGCGGGTTTGCCACGGCCAACGAGCAACTGCGGGCTAACCACCCCCGCCTGGCGGCCGATGGCTGGGTGTACGTCGCCGGCGGCCTGCGCGGCGGGACGATTGAAAACCTCCGCCGGCCGGACTTGCCGACCGTGGCCATCAACGGACGCGATTTCGCCTTCGATCCCGTTGGCGGCGAGGCGCGGGCGGTCACGGGCAACGGCCAGTTCGGTCTGACATTCGACGACTTCGGGCGCCGCTTCGCCTCGAGCAATCGTAATCCGCTGTACCAGGTGATGATCGACGAGCGCTACCAGAAGCTTAATCCGCAGGTCGTCGTGCCCCTGGCGGTGCACGACGTGATCGCCGCAGGCGCCGATTCGCGGCTCTACCCTCGCTCGCGGGCCATGACGACCTCGGCGCAGCATGCGGGGCAGTTTACCGCCGCCTGCAGCGGGATCATCTACCGCGGGGATGCACTGCCCGCCGGCGACTACGGCACGGCGCTGGTCTGCGAACCGACGGCGAACCTCGTCCACCAGCAGCGGCTGACCCCGGCCGGAGCAGCCGCCGTCGGCCGGCCTGCCATCGACCGAGGCGAATTCCTGTCGGCCAGCGATGAGTGGTTTCGACCGGTCAACTTGCATGTAGGTCCGGACGGCGCCCTGTACGTCGTGGACATGTACCGGGCCGTCATCGAGCATCCGGAATGGATGCCCGAGGAGCTGCGCAGCCGGCCCGACTTGCGACACGGCGACGACCGCGGCCGGATCTACCGCATCGTCCGCGCCGATGCTCCCCGTGGGAACCGCTGCCGGCCGATCGACGCCCGGTCGCCTGCAGCGTTCGTCTCGCTGCTGGCCGACGCCAACGCCTGGCGCCGCGAAACGGCCTTGCGGCTGCTGCTCGAGGCGGGCTCGATGGCGCCGGCCGAGTGCATCGAGCGGCTTCGAACGGCGGCCGCCCCCGGCTCGCCAGCAACATCGCGCTATTTGGCGCTGATGCTGCTCGACCGACTGGGCGCGCTGCCTGCCGCGGTGATTCGGACAGCGCTCGACGATCCGGACCCGAACATCCGCCAGTCCGCGCTGATTCTGGCGGAATCGAGGCTTGCCGACTTGCCTGAACTTGCCGCGTCCGTGTTGAAGTCGGCCGGCGACGCCGATCCTCGCGTCAGGTTTCAATCCGCCCTGAGCTCGATGTCGCTGCCGCCGGCAGCGGCGCTGTCGGCGCTCAAAGAGATTGTTCTTGCAGACTTCGCGGACCAGTGGACGTGCCGGGCGGTAGCGCTCGCTTCCCGCGATCGGGCGGCAGACCTCCTGGCGTCCATTATGGATAGTCCGATCCGGCGCGACGCACTCGGCCCGAATTCGCATTTCGTCGCAGAAGTCATGCGAGCGCTGGCCGCTCAGGGTCCGGCCAGCGTCGCGCGGTCGTTGGCCCATTTCACGTCGGTGGACCGAGCCGAGCAACGGGAATTGCTACTGGCCGCGGCAGCCGCGCTCGACGAACGCGGCAGCTCGCTTGACGAAGTCCGCCGGGAATTGGCAGAGTCGAACGCGAGCGTCGGCAGCGCTATGGAGGACTTGTTCGACGCCGCGCTGGCCACGTTGGCTGATGCGTCGGCGTCGGACGGGGCCCGGCTCGAGGCGGCCCGGCTCGAACGCTGCGACGGCCGGCCCCACGCCGCGGAAACCATGGCGGCCCTCTTGGAGCGGGAGCCGGACATGCCGCCGGCGGTTCAAATCGGCGTGTTGGCGGCGCTGCGCGGGCGGTACCATGCGGGCCTTGCGCAGACGCTGCTGGCACGATTTCGCGACCAGCTTCCGGCAGTCCGGTCGGCGGCGCTGGCGTGGCTGGCCGAGCATCCGCAGTCCGCCTTGGCGCTGGTGGAGGCCGTGGCCCGCGGCGACATCGGCGCTACGGACGTCGATCCCGTGCGCCGCGCGGCGCTCGTCCAGCACCGCGACGAAACGGTCCGCACTGCCGCCGCCAAGCTGCTGGCGGGACCGGCGCGGGACCGACAAGCGGTGGCCGATCGGTATCGGCCCGCGCTGCAGCGAGTCGGCGACGTAGGGCGGGGCCGGCAGCTCTTCGCGGCCCACTGCGCCAACTGCCATCGCGTGGGCGATCTGGGAACGCCGGTCGGCCCTGACATCGGCGATGCGGCGATGAAGTCTCCTGAGCAGTTGCTCACCGATATCCTGGATCCCAACCGCGCCGTCGATGCCAACTACATCAGCTATTCGGTGATTACGACGGCGGGCTTGGGATACCAAGGCGTCATTCGGGCGGAGAACGACCAGGGAATCGTCCTGGCCGACGCCGAAGGAAACAGCGTGACGATACGGCGGAGCGAAATCGAATCGCTCGCCGGCGGGCAGTCGCTGATGCCGGACGGATTCGAACAACAAGTGTCCGTCGACCAGATGGCCGACTTGCTGGCGTTCTTGCGGCTGTGGCGGCATCAGGCCGACGCACCGCCGACGGAACCGCCGCCCGCCCCTGCACTGGGCGGGCCCTAGCATTCCTACCGGCCGACTTGCCGTACCTGCCGGTAGTACTTCCATCCGGGCACGAAGAAGCAACACGAACAGACGATGCCAAACAGCGTCAGCCCGATGTTGGGCATCACCGATTGCTGTTGCAGCCAGGCCATGGCCAGCCCGGTGAGACACAACGCGGCGGCATGCACGTAGAACTTGCCGGAGAGCATCGCGGCCTTGGCGAGGAACACCGATCCGCCGATCGGTCCCAACAGCGGCGAGAGCGTGAGCACGGGCAAGCGGAGCTGCCATTCGATGGCGTACATCAGCGTGTCGACGACCATGGCCCCGGCCCAGACATGCGCGATCTGCCGCTCGACGAAGGTGATCGGGCCGCTGCGATGGCGGAGGTTCCAGAAGATCGCCGCCCAGCCGCCGAGGCCGAGCGTCCACAGCCCCACGTAGGGCCAGCGGGTGGTGACGCCGGCCAGTTGGAAGGCGTTGGTCACGATCGACAGCACCAGCAACACCGCCGCGTGCAGGATCCACAGCAGTCCCCAGTTCTCGAGGATCGCCGCGTGATGCGTTTCGCGCAGCGCCCGGGCGACGATCTGCGTAAAGCGCGACGATCGCGCGAGCAGGGGCTCGTTGGCCAGGTAGGCCTCGAGGTCGTCCGCCAGTTCGTCCGCCGTGCGATAACGAAGCTCGACGGGCTTCTGCAGGCACTTGAGGGCCACCATCTCCAGATCGCGGTCCACGCGGGGATTGAGCACTTCGGGCGACACCGGGTCCTGCTCCAGCACCATGAGCACCGTATCGACCGGCGAGGCGGCTTGAAACGGCGGCCGGCCGGTGAGCATGGCGTACAGAATAGCGCCCAGACTGTACACGTCGCTCGCCGGGCCGACGACGCCGCGACTGCCGGCAGCTTGCTCCGGGCTCATGTAACCAGGCGTGCCGAGAATCGCGCCGGTTTGCGTCAGCGACGCCAGGCTCGCTCCGCCCTCGTCGGACGTGGCCAGCAGCCGTTTCGCCAGGCCGAAGTCGCTGACATACGCCCGCCCTTCAGCGTCGATGAGGATATTCGACGGCTTCAGATCGCGGTGCAGCACGCCCTGCCGGTGCGCATCGGCGATCGCCCGCGCCACCGGCGCCAGCAGCCGGGCTGCCTCGCGGCCCGATAGCGGCCCTTCCGCCAGCCGCTGCGCCAGCGTTTTGCCCGGCACGTACTTCATCGTGAAATATGGCAGGCCGTCGTGCTCGCCGACCTCGTAGACCGGTACGACGTGCGGGTGGCTGAGCCGGGCGGCCGTTTCGGCTTCGGCGCGAAAACGAGCCAGGTCCGCTTCGCTGGCCGCCTCGCCGCGGAGCACGATCTTCAGCGCCACGATGCGGTCCAGGCTTTTCTGCCGTGCGCGAAACACGACGCCCATGCCGCCGCGGCCAAGTTGGTCGAGGATCTCATAGCCGTCCAGGCCGCTGGCGACCGCGGCGGCAGCGCCAGCGGAGCGGGGAGTCGGCGTAGCGTCGGCTCCGCCGTCGCGCCCGTCGAGGACTGGCGTACTGCCCAGGGCGTCGGCCAGCGCCGCCACAGGCCAAAGCTCGCGAAGCTCGGCGGCCAGATCGGGATGATCAGCGGCAATTCGTTCGACGTCCGCGGGTCCGCCGGAGCGGACTTGGGCGAGCATTTCCTCGACGAGCGCTGCGACGCGCACCGCGCGGCTGGCCTGGGCGTCGGCGAGCGTCGGCTGTGGCTCCGCGGACATCGGCTTCACCCTAACCAGTGAGCGGCCGATTCGCCGAGGATCGCCCGTAGTTGCCGCAGGGCGCGGAGGTACCGCATCGACGCCGCCGGTTCGCTCAGCCCCAGCACCTCGGCGGCCTGCGAATTGGTGAGCTGTTCGGCGTGCCGCATGAGGATGATCTCGCGAGAGGTTTCCTCAAGCTGGGCGACGGCCTGTCTGAAGCGCGCGGCGAGCTCCTGGCGGAGCATCATGGCGGCCGGCGTCAACTGGTCGTCGCGAAGCTCGGCAGCGGCGCCGTACGACGATTCGCGTCCCGCGTCGAGGGCCCGTTCGCGCGAGACGTCGCGCTTTTCGGCGAGCTGCCGGCGGTAGACGTCGGCCAGCCGATCGCGCGCCAACTGCCGCAGCCAGGCGTGGAACGGCATCGACGGGTTCTGCAGGTACTCGGCCAGCCGCCGGCTCGCCGTCAGCAGCGTCTCTTGCACGATGTCGCTGGCGCCGATGCGCCGCGCGACGCCGGCGTGCAGTCGGCACTCGATCATGCGGTGCAGCGAGTCGCGATGGCGCTCCAGCAGCCCCTCGACGGCGGCGGAGTCGCCCCGTTGCGCACCGCGCAGCAAGGCGAGCGTTTCATCTTCATCGGGCCACATGATTTCGGGCGATCGGCAGCGTGTTCGACGCGTTACGGCTGTTCGATTCAATGTATCATAAGCCGCGGCGCGCTGGAGTTTGAGGCCTGATCAATGAACTTCGCGGCGACGCAGCTTGATGCTATTTCAGTCGCCGCGCAAAAACGACGCCTGCCGCGGCTCGAAGCATTATTTTGACCCTGCGGCCCTGTGGCGGTATTTTGAAATCGCCGTCGTTTGTTCTCGCGTGCCCAAGCATTCGCCGCACGTTGCATTTCTGCGCGCTGCACCAGCGGGGAGCGTTTCATGGCCGGCCCTTTTTGGAGCGTGTTCCGGTCAGCCCGATTAATCTGGGCGCAGGTGGCGGCAGTGCTGGCGACGGCGCCGTGCATCGCCGAGCCGCTCAGCTTCCGCGCCGAGACCGGCGCCGACGCCGCGGAGGCGAAATATGGAGCCTCGGGCGCCGGCGTGACGGTCGTCATCATGGACCGCGGCATCGATTGGGACCATCCTGATTTCATCAAGCCCGACGGAACCACGCGGATCAAGTGGCTCTACGACATGAGCCCCGACCATTCGCAGCCGGTCGAATTCTCCCAGGCGCAAATCAACGCCGCGCTCACGGGAGGTCCGCCCATCGCGTCTCGCGATGCCGTCGGCCATGGCACGGTCACGACGGGGTTGGCGGCCGGCAATGGTCGCGCCGTGCCCGGCGGCGCATTCCGCGGCATGGCGCCGGAAGCGGACCTGGTGATCATCAAAGTCACCAGTGAAGGGGCGCCGGCGCACGGCGACCAACCCGCCGAGACGCCGTTCAACGCCAGTTATGTCGCCGCCCTGGACTGGCTCGACGACAAGCTGACCGCGCTCAATCAACCCGCGGTGGGGCTGTTCAACAGCGGCACGCAATGGGGGCCGATCGACGGCACCTCGGCCGTCAGCCGGAAGATCGACGAGGTCTTCGGCGCGAGCCGTCCGGGGCGGGTCTACGTGGCGGCCTCCGGGGACGAAGGCGAGGCGCCCAATCACGCCCGCGCCATGTTCAGCGACGCCCAGGATTCGATCGTCGAGTTCGACAAGGTCCGTTCCGAAACGGCATACCTGCAGATGTGGTACAGCGGCGCCGCGCCGGCCGAAATCACCATCGAGTTCGACGACGGAACGATCGTGGGCCCGGCCGGCCCCGACGAGTACCTGGCTGACCAAGGCGTGACGCTATTCCACTACCCGCCGGACGCGAACCTCGGGGAGTTCCACGACTCGACCAGCGGCGACCACTTCGTGTACGTCGACGTCAGCGGCCACCAGTCGCCCGGCCGAGTGCGAATCCGCGGCTCGACGCCGGCGCCAGGCACGATCGACCTCTACACGCCCATCGACGGGACTCTCACCACGCCGATGCCGTTTCAAAGCCACCTGGCGCCGGGCCGCTTGACGGACTTCGCGTCGACCACGTCGGCCATCGTGGCCGGGGCTCATGTGCTGCAGACCGAGTATGTCGACGTGGACGGCCTACCGCGCGAGGTGGTCGGCGAAGGCCAACCGGGCGAGTTGTGGCCCGGCTCGTCCGGCGGGCCGACGCGCGACGGGCGATCCCCCGGCGTGGACGTGACGGCGCCCGGCCACAACGCCTTCGCCGCTTATGCCGCGGAGTCGTATTGGTCGACGTTCCGGTTCAACCTCGCCGAAGGGGGCGCCGGCTGGTACGGACGCGGCGGGGCGACCAGCGGGTCGGCGCCGATCGTCGTCGGCGCCGTCGCCTTGATGTTGGAGGCGGCGCCGCAGTTGACGGCCACCCAAGTCCGCGAGCTGCTTCACGCCAGCGCCGTCGCCGATAGCCACACCGGCCCGACGCCCAATCCCCGCTGGGGCTTCGGGAAGCTCGACATTCTGGCCGCGCTCGACCTGGTCTGCCAGCAAGGCTTGGCGAAGCCCGGCTACTGCCCGGTGCATGCCGCCGCCGACTTCGACGAAGACGGTGACGTGGACGGCGCCGACCTGGCCGCATGGCGACAGGGGTTCCCGATCGCCGCCGGCGCCCTGAAGTCGCACGGCGACGCCGACGCCGACGGCGATGTCGACGGCGCCGACTTCTTGGTCTGGCAACGGCAACGGGCGCCGGCTTCGCCGGCCGCCGCCGTGCCGGAGCCGGCGGCCTTTGCGCTAGCGTGGCTCGTCGCCGCGACGATGTCCGCCCTCGGACCGCTGGCTGCTAAGTCAGTCGTTGCATCTTGATGGCCCGCGAAGCACGCGAATTAGCGTGAAAGGTCGAGGAATTGGGCTATTGCCACATGCAGCGACCCAAAACGCGATCGCGAAAAACTGATGTGAACATCACTTGTCCTTCCCTTTTCGCGCTTATGCGAGTGATTCGCGCGCCGGGAAACTGCAACAACAGCACGACATTCGTCCGCACAGCGCAAGTGCCTTCCGTTACTCGTCGCCCGACGGGCCGTACATGCCCGGCACGGGGATATCGTTCAGCCGCAGGTACACCGTAAGAATGGCGCGATGATGCACGGTGTGGTTAAGAATGAAGTACCGTAAGACGTCGGCCCGGGGCATCGTGAGCACCGGCTTGCCCTGGTCGAGCAGCGACCACGACTGCTTCATCGCCTCGTCGCTGGTCTGCGACAGCGCCTTGCGGGCCGCTTTCACGTTCCGGTCAAACGCCTCGAGCATCTCGTCACGGCTGCCGAGCAGCGGCGTGCGATAGCGCTCGCCCCCTTCCGGCTGCATCTCCCACGTCGGCTGCGTGAGCGTTCCCTCGACCCAACCGGGAATCTCGACCAGATGGCTGGCGACCCAGCCGATGGTGTTGCTTTTGGGGTGCGCACGCCAGTCGAGCTTGTCGTCCGGCACGCGCTCCAGGACTTTACGGGTGTTCTGCATCTCGTAAACAAACTCCGGCGACAGCAGTTCCGCGTAGGTCATGACGCTTTCCTCCATAGGCTAGAACCGGGGATCGGGCGCGCAAATGCCGACAAATGTACTAATGTACATAACTCCGCCCCGTATTGCAATGGATCGCCTCGCGCAGTGCGGCGAACATGGCGGTCGGCGTAGCTGGATTGCACCAGTTGTTTTCAGCGTCGCCGGTCTGCTCCGTATAATGCAAGTAGTCCAGGAGCACGACGCCCCGTGGGATATCGACCGCGGATTGCCGGAGGTTGCCATGAACGATTTTCACATGACGCTCTCTGAAGAAGAGCGCCGGTTGCTCGGCGCTATTCTGCGCCAGGTTCTCAAGGAGAAACGGGTCGAAGAGCACCGCACGCGGACGCCTTCGTTCCGCGAACTGGTCATGGCGGAGGAAGAAACCATCGAACGCGTGCTGGTGAAGCTCAACGAACCGTCGTTGTCCACGGCAAGCGGTTGAGATGCGCCGGCGGCGACTGCCGCAGCCAAAGCTTCGCTCTCGTCAATCGTTCTCCGCAGACGCCGCGTCACGCAGCAAGGCGGCGACGTCCTCGGCCGTCGTTGCCCAGCAGCACATGAATCGCGCGGCGCCTTGGCCGATGAAGGTATAGTATTGCCAGCCGCGAGCCACGAGACGCTGGTGAACCGCCGGCGGCAGCGCCGCGAAGACGGCGTTGGCCTCGGTCGGGTGGAGCAGTTTTACGCCGGGAATGTCGGCCAGCCCGGCCGATAGTCGCCGCGCCATGGCGTTGGCATGGGCGGCGTGCCGCAGCCAGGCGCCGTCCCGCAGTATGCCGAGCCAAGGCGCCGTCAGGAACCGCATCTTCGAGGCAAGCTGGCCGGCTTGCTTGCAACGATAGGCGAACTCCTGCGCCAGGTCGCAATCGAAGAAGACGACCGCTTCGCCGACCGGCAAGCCGATCTTCGTGCCGCCAAGGCACAACACGTCGACGCGGCCGCGGCGGACGATTTCCGCCGGCGACGCGCCGAGCGCCGCCACGGCGTTGGCGAAGCGGGCGCCGTCCATGTGGACGCGCAGGCGGAGGCGCTCGGCCAATCGGCCCAGCGCTTCTAGTTCATCCAGCGAATACACGCCGCCCAGTTCGGTCGGGAGCGTGAGGCTTAGCAGCCGCGGCTTGGGGAAGTGGATGTCGGTGCGCCGCGTGGCCAGTTCCTCCACGGCCGCCGGATCGAGCTTGCCGTTGCGCGACGGCGCCAGCAGGATCTTCGCCCCGCCGGAGAAGAACTCCGGACCGCCGCATTCATCGGTCTCCAGGTGCGCCGCGTCGCTGCACACGACGCTGTGGTACGGCATGCAACAGGTCGAAACGGCCAGCGAATTGGCGGCCGTGCCGTTGAATACGAAAAACACTTCACAGCGGGTTTCGAATATCTCGCGCAGGCGATCGGCGACGGCGGCCGTGTGCAGGTCGTTGCCATAGGAGGGCGCGAAATCGGCGTTGGCTTCAATCAAGGCCGCCAGCGCTTCCGGACAAACGCCGGCCGTGTTGTCGCTGGCGAACTGGTGACCGGGCGTGACGGCGCGGCTGGCGGCGGACATGAGCGAGGGGGGATTTGGGATTTAGGATTTCTGATTTATGATTTGAGATTTGGCGTGCGCCCTAGCGCTGCGGCTAAACAGTCTTTTCCGGGTCGGAGATTTAGCCGGCCCGCTTGCGGGCCGAGCCGCGCCCCCGACTGCTAAACGCTCGCGCAAGGCGAGTCGGATGCCGCCAGTTCACGCTTGGAACGCCTCACGCAGTAGCGACAAGCTTCTGGGGATGGCGGTTCGCCAGTCTTCGTTCCCTTCGAATTCCAGCGAGATGTATCCGCGGTAGTTATGGCGGCGGAGCATCTCGGCGATCCGCGGGTAATCCAGGTCCAGCGTGTACCAGATGCCGCCGCCGAAGTACGTCTTCGCCTGCACGAAGACGGTCTGGGGCGCCATCATTTCCAGTTGATCGTAAGGGTCCTCCAAAAAGTTTCCCGTGTCGAGGGTGCATTTCAGCCAGGGCGAGTCAATCGCCTTGACGATGCGCAGTACGCCTTCGGCCGTGCGCCCCAGCCCCCAGTGGTTTTCCAGGCCGAGCGTGACGCCGCACTTCTCGGCCGTCGGCAGGCACTGGCTGAGCGAGTCGATGACCCACTTGAACCCATCCTCATCGGTGTAGCCTTCGAGCCGCGGCTCGATGCCGCGGTTGACCATCAGCTCGTCGAAGTCCTTCGAGGTGCCCCACCGGCCGGTGTTGACGCGCATCGTCGGGATGCCGAGCTTGTAGGCCAGTTCGATCACGCGGTTGGTGTGGTCGATGTTTTCCTGACGCTTGGCCTTGTCGGGGGAAACGAAGCCTTGATGCGTGCTTAGCCCGCACAGGCTCATGCCGTTGACGAACGCCCGCTGCTTGAGCTTTTGCAGGTAAGCGTCGTCTTCGCTTTCCATCTGGATGTGGAGCAGTTCGACGGCGTCGAAGCCCATCTTCGCGGCTTCATCGATGCACGCTTCGATCGACAGCTTCGAGTCGTCCTTGAAGCGCCAGAAGGAGTACGTGGAAACGGCGATCGGGTTGCCTCGCGGCGGGGCCGTGGCGGCGCCTTCAGTGCTTTCCGCAGCGCGTCCACGCTGGGCGGCCCAGCCGGCCCCAGCCCCGGCCACGGTTGCGGCGGAACTCAAAAACGTTCGGCGGGATTGAGTCATGGAACTCCTCGTACCTTCGTCGCAAGTCGAAGCGCAAGCGCGGTCGAGCGACTGCGACCGTTAAGGAATGCAGGACGGGCGACACAGAGCCCCCGCCATGGTACCGCACAGGGGCGGCCGGCGGCGCCAATCTCGACCGAAAAATCGGCCAGGACGTGGCTCGCACGGTTGACATTCCCGCTACCGAGGGTTATCGCATAGGGATTGCTCGTCTGGAAGCGCGCCGCGCTCGCTTCTCGTTTAAGCCGTTCGACTCGCCGTGATCGCCACCACTTGTACCACTTTCGAGGGGGCCCGCATGTTTCATTTCATGACCAACAGACCGTTGCGCGTCGTGCCGCTACTGGTCGTCGCCGCGCTGTGTTTGCACGGCGATTCCGCTCGGGGCGACTATGCCGCCGCAGTGACCGCCCTGAATCCGACCCACTACTACCGCCTCGATGAAACGAGCATCGGAACCGTAATCAACACCGGTTCTAGCGGGCTCAACGGCACGCACGAGGGCCTCGGCGTCGGCGCGCCGAACACCGAACCGCAGGTCGGCGACCTGCTCGGCTACGCCGGCTCCGCGGGACCGGACGCCGTGTACAAGTGGGACGGCGCCAACCTGACCACGATTCCGCTGCCAGGGTTCAATGCCGGAAACAAGTCGCTGTTCACCAATAACGCGCTGGCCGTGAATCTCGGCGCCCCCTTCGGGCCGGGCGGCGAAAACCGCTTCGCCCACACCACGATGACCGTCGCCGCGTGGTTCAAGGTGCCGGCCGACCCGTTCGCGCCGGCGGAAAGCGAGGTTCAGTTCGGCGTCTCCAGCGGTGGCGGCGAGCGGCTGTTCACCAACAACTTCGAGGGCGAAGACCTGCCCGGTAGTAGCGCCCTGGATACGTCTGACGTCGACGACCGCGGCCACTTCCAGATTGACCTCGGCGCGGGGGCCAACCTGGTCGTCAGCCTCGACAATCGATTCGCCGATCCGCTGAAGTCGAATTTCCAAATTCCTCATCGCGACAACCACCCAGGTCCGTTCGGACCGGCCGGCCCCGGCTCGGGCTTCGCCGTGAAGGATAATAGCTGGCACCACATTGTCGTCTCCCGCAACGGCGACGACATCAACGATGTGATCCTGGTCATCGACGGCGAACACATCACCACCGACCGCTACGCCGACAGCACCGATAGCTGGGGCATCACGGCTCCGTTCGATGCGCGGATCGGCACCCGCACGACCGCGCCGCACGACCACACCTGGAACGGATGGATCGACGAAATGGCCTTGTGGATCGGCCGGCAACTTACGGTGCAAGAAGCCGTCGGTCTGTGGAATGCGGCCACGGGCCAGACCCCGTCGGCCGATTTCGACGCCGATAGCGATGTCGACGGCAACGACCTGCTCGTCTGGCAGCGGGGCTTTCCGGCCACCTACGACGCGGCGGACCTGGCGGCGTGGAAGAGCGCTTTCGGCGCCAGCGCAACAGCCGCCGCCGGCGCCGTTCCGGAGCCCGCCAGCGCCGGTCTCGCCCTAGCGTGTGCGGCCGCGCTGGTGCAAGCAGCCCGCACCCGCAGGACCGCGCGGCAGGACGCCTGATCGACCACACCGCCAGCCGTGCAAGTGTTTATGAGCCGAGGCCGGCGAGCGCCGCCTCGGCTCATTTACTTGCCATGGCGCTCCAGACCGGTGCGCGTCGGGGCGGCCGCAAGCGGGTCGTCGGGCCAAGCGTGCTTCGGGTAGCGGCGGCGAAGTTCCTTCTTCACCGCTGGATAGGTATTCGCCCAAAAGCTGGTCAGGTCCGCGGTGACTTGCTGCGGGCGGTAATTCGGCCCCAACAGGTGCAGCAGCACGGCGACGCGGCCGCCGGCGATGCGCGGCGTTTCCTTCATTCCGAAAAGCTCTTGAATCCGCACGGCGAGCACCGGCGCCTTGTCGGCCTCGTACTTCAGGCGGTGACGGTTGCCGCTGGGAACTTCCAGTTCCGGCGGGGCGAGGCGATCGACTTCCGCAAGGCGATCGTAGCCGACGCGGGCCTGCAAGAGCGAAAGCCAGTCGGCGCCGCGAAGCTCGTCCAACGATCGAAGCCCATAGCAAGCCTCCGGCAGCATGGCTGCCAGGTCGTCGCGATCCAGCCGCGGCAGGCCAAGTTCCGGCATCGCGGCGGCCAACCAGCGGACGCGAGCCAGGAACCGCCCGGCGGCGGAATCGGCCGGCGGCGTCACGCGGTCAAGCTGGCGGCGGGCCTCGTCGGCCAGCAACCGGGCCGCCCCGGCCTGGTCGCTGATGGCGGCCGGCGATTCTTCGATCAGCAAATCGCCCCAATAGGTGCGATTTCGTGCTTCAACCTGGCCGCGCGTCGGATTGAAGAACTGTTCTTCGGCCGAGCGCAGCATTTCCGACGGCAGCCAAGAGCGCTCGACGGCCGAGACGAGCCGCGCGCGGGCCTCGCCGCCGGCATCGTTGATCTCGATGGCCAGCAGCAGCGGTTCGCCGCGGACGCGCGTGCCGGCGTCGAGCCGCACGCCGCGGCCGCCGACCATCAGCGCCCGATCCTGCGTGCCGCTGCGAAGCCTGGCCAGCCGGTCGGGGAAAGCTTCCAGCAGGGCCCGCATGAGGGCGACGTCCGCCTGCTCGGCTCGCTCGGCCCGCGGGAATTCCGCGAGTCGAAAAAGCTGCTCGGCGGCCCGCAAAACGTTTCGCGCCCCGCCCGGATGAAGCTCCAGGTCAGGCGCGGGGCTCGCTGCGCCGGCGTGGAACGCCTGCAACGCCAGCACGCGATCAACCACGTCGCTGCGGCTGCGCGTGGCGCCGTAGTCGCGCGGGCCGCGGCGCCCGTGCTCGGCGGTTCGAAACAGATCGCGCTCCGAGAGCAGTGCGGCGGCGATCGACGTCTCGCGAAGTACGCCCCGGCGCGCCCCGGCCAGCAGCAGCCGGCCGAGGCGCGGATGCGCGGGCAGCCGTGCCAACTTCCGCCCCAGCGGCGTGACGCGATCACCCGCGTCGATGGCGCCGAGCAGATGCAGCAGGCTGCGGGCATTCTCGATGGCCTCCGGCGGCGGCGCGTCGAGCCACGGAAAATCGGCGTACTCGCCCAGCGCCAGCAGCTCGAGCAGCGGCTCGGCCAGATCGCTCCGCAGCGCTTCGGGCGTTTCAGCAACCGGCCGGCCATGATGCGAACGCTCGTCCCACAGCCGCCAGCAGATCCCGGGAGCCGTGCGGCCAGCGCGGCCGGCGCGTTGATCGGCCGAGGCTTGCGAGATCGCCACGAGTTCCAGCCGCGGCAGACCCGTCGAGGACGCGACTCGCATTTGCCGGGCTTGCCCTGAGTCGATCACGGCCGTGACGCCCTCGATCGTCAGCGACGTTTCGGCGACGTTCGTCGCCAGGATGATCTTGCGGCGTCCCAGGTCCGCCAGGGCCCGGTCCTGCTCCTCGGGCGGCAAATCGCCGAACAGCGGCAGCAGGGCGTGTCCGTGGCGCTCGGCCAACGGGGCCAGCGCTTCGGACAACCGCTTGATTTCCCCGACGCCGGGCAAAAACGCCAATACGTGGCCGGCGGTCTCGCGGAGCGCTTCGGGCATGGCCGCCGCGACGAGGTCGGTGAGCGGCCGTTGCTCTCCGCGGCGCTGGTAGCGAATATCAACGGGATAGCGGCGTCCTTCCGCGTGGATGATCGGGCAGCCGCCCAGCAGGCGGGCGACCGGTTCGGCGGCCAGCGTCGCGCTCATGACGACGATCCGCAGCTCCGGCCGCAGCGTCTGGCGAATCCGAACGGCCAGGCCCAGCAACAGGTCCATTTCGATGGTTCGTTCATGGAATTCGTCCAGCACGACGGCGCCGACGCCCTCCAGGGCGATGTCATCGAGCAGCCGGCGCAGCAGGACGCCGCTGGTGACGACGTTCAAGCGGGTGTCGCGGCTGGTGCAGTTGTCGAAGCGAACTTGATAGCCGACTTCGCCGCCGACGCGGCTGGAGCGAAGCTGGGCGATGCGGCGGGCGACGGCCCGCGCCGCCAACCGGCGAGGCTGCACGAGGACGACGCTCTGCGACGTCGGCAAGTCGTCCAACACGGCGGCGGGAACGAGCATCGTCTTGCCCGAGCCAGGCGGGGCGGTGACCACGACGGCGCCGCCGCGCGCCGCCGCGACGACTTCGGCAAGGATTCCGGCGACGGGGAGGTCTGGCGTAAGTAGTTCAGCAGGCGACATGCGGCGGCCATTGCGTCAGTGCAGCGGTATAGTCGCAGGTAAGCTTGAAGCGCGGCGGGCTATCGGTCAATGCGGCGCAGGTTGTGCGTAGCGCATGGGTGGCACGGTGATGGAGGGGATGTGTGTTTGTAGAAAACCCGGACCGCGTACCCGCCGCCATCCCCAACCTAGCTAGGTTGGGAATAGGTTGGGGATGGGTGGAAGGCGCTGAGGCGAGGGCGGGACCGAGCATACGCAGCATAACGAAGCAGGAGCGAGGCGCCATGGATCAGACGCTGTGGACCATCGGCCACTCGAATCGCGAGATCGCGGCGTTCATTGAACTGCTGACGAGCGCCGGCATCGAACTCGTGGCCGATGTGCGGCGGTTTCCCGGCTCGCGACGCCATCCGCAATTCGGGCAAGAGGCGCTTGCCGAAGCGCTGAGCCGCGTCGGCTTGGAGTATCAGCACTTTCCGGCCCTCGGCGGCCGACGTTCCACTCGCGCCGAGAACTCGCCAAACACGGCATGGCGGGTCGAAGCGTTCAACGCCTACGCCGACTATATGCAGACCGACGACTTCAAAGCGGCAGCCGCGCAACTGGCGACGCTAGCCGGAGCACACCGGACCGCGATCATGTGCTCCGAGGCGTTGCCATGGCGCTGCCATCGGCGCCTGATTGCCGATGCGATGGTTGCACAGGGCTGGACGGTGCTCGATATCATCGGGCCGCGGAGCGTCCGCGAGCATGCGCTGCCAGAGTTTGCACGGGTGGCGGCCGGGGCGGTGACTTATCCAGGAGGGATGTTGTTTTGAGGAAAATCGTTCGGGCAGGTTCGCAAGAGGAGCGCTAAGCCGCAAGCGTCAAGCGGCCGGGGGGCGGCTAGCGGAAGAGGACGGCTTCGGCGATCAGGCCGGGGCCGAAGGCCAGCATGACGCAAGGCGGCGCCGCGCGGCGCTCGGTAAGCCGTTGGAGGATGAACAAGACGGTGGCCGAGGACATGTTTCCAAATTCGGCCAGAATCTCCCGGGAAACCTCCGTCTTGGCGGCGGGGATGGCCATCGCCGATTCGACGGCTTCGACGATCCTCGGTCCGCCAGGGTGGATCGCCCATGAGTTTACGTCGCCCGGCGCCAGGCCGTTCTGCTTGAGCCAGCCAGTGAGCCACGGAGCGACGCCCTGCGCAATCAGCCGCGGCAATTCGGAGGAGATCGTCATCGCGAAGCCATGGTCGCCGATGTTCCACGTCATGGCTTCGGACGTATCTGGAAAGAGGAACGAGCCGGTGGCGGCGATTCGCCACCGCGATTGACCGTCGGCGCCCGGCGAGGCGCCGCTGTTTTTCCGAGGCATGGCCGACACAACTGCCGCAGCCGCGCCGTCGGCGAACAGCGCATTGCCGAGCATCCGCTCGTTGTCCCAGTGGAATGAGTAATGGAGGCTGCACAGTTCCACGCAGCAGGCCAGGACATGCCCGTGGGCATCGGCCAGCGCCAAGGCCCGCGCGGTGCGTAAGGCGTTCACCGCGGCGTGGCAGCCCATGAACCCGACATGAATGCGCTGCGTGGTGCGGCGAAGTCCGAGACGCTCAATGAGGCCGCTATCGACGCCAGGCGCCGTGAAGCCGGTGCAGGAGGCCGTCACCACATGCGCGATCTCGCGGCCTTCGACGCCGGACCGCGCCAGGGCGTCGCCCGCGGCTCGAGCGGCCAGCGGCAGCGCATGCTCCTGGTAATACGCCATTCGCTGGGCAGTCGTCGGGCCGTGGTTCGGTGCGCCGACGCCGCGCTGGGCGCCGGCATTCGCATAGCGATAGGCTTCGCTGGGCGGCAGCACGCTATGACGGGTATTGATGCCGCTGTGCCGGTAGAGGACGCTGGCGACGCGGTCGTGCCGTTCGTTGCGGCAGCAGATGCTGCGGGCCAGCTCCAAGGCGGCGTCTTGGTCCACCGCGTGCGGCGGCACGGCCGTGGCCAGTCCGAGAATCGCAGGCGACATGGGCGTCCCACCGTAGGTTTGCAGAGGAAGATCCAGAATGCAGGTTATTGACGACTGCGTGCCAGAGGCCGCTCCAATTGGCTCACCAAGGGTCGAGCCAGGGCCGGCAGTCGCCGCAGGGCGCCGACCGTCGCGGTCCGCACCAGCCGATGGCGCAACAGCCGCGTGATGCCGTAGCAGCAGCGTTGCCGCCGGCCGAGGGCGTGACGATACTGCAATTCGTACAGCCGCTCGCAGGCAGTCGACCAGCGCTGGAGATTGGCGTCAACAATCGCACTGGCGACGAGCGCCGTGTGCATGGCCCAACCGATCCCTTCGCCGGTGAACGGCTCCACGTAACCGGCGGCGTCGCCCACGAGCAGCGTGCGGTGCGATGCGAGTTGCACCGCATGCTGCGTGAGCGGTGGAGTGCCGCGCCACTGGGCGTCGTCCAACCCGGGCGGAAGGGCGACGCCCGCCTCAGCGAAGATCGAGCCAACCAGCGCGGCCGGCGAGCCCGCCGCGGCCAGCGCCCGCCGATCCACGGCCGCCGCCACGTCGAGCAGCCCCCCGCCCAACGGGGCGACTCCCGCATAACCGGCACGGCCTAATGCCATCTGGATCCGCTCGCCCGCCGGCGATGCGTGCGGCACGATCGCGCCGAGGCCGATCCGGGAACCGGACCGAATAGCCGCGCCCGTCTCGCGGCCGCCGAGTCCCGTGGCGACGATCACCGCCCGCGCGCGGGCCACCCATGCGTCGCCGCCGCGGTGGATTTGCACGGCGCGATACGCCCTTTGCGCAGGCGTCAGCACTCGGCCAAGCGCCTGGTCGATGAACACGGCGCCAGCGTCAGTCGCTGCGCTGACCAGAGCGGCGTCGAACCGCTGGCGAGCAACGGCAACGCGACGATCAATTGGAAAGACCGCCTTCGAACCGCGGCACGCCAATTCCATCGCCGAAAGCCGTACGCCCCCGCACTCGGCCGGCAAACGGGCTAGTCCAACCTCATCCAAAACGCCTAGCGCCGCGGCGCCCAGGCAACCCCCGCAGGCTTTTTCCCGCGGCCAGCGACTTTTCTCGACCAGTAGCACGCCTCGCCCGGCAAGCGCCAGGCGCCGGGCCGCGACGGCGCCCGCGGGCCCTGCGCCCAGGACGATCACGTCCCACGGCCCGTGTCGCGCTTGTTCGATTGCCTCACTGTTAGCGATCATCTTGTCACAAGCTGTCCAAGGGGGTTACGAGCGCCGCCAATGCTGGACCAACAGGCGGCACGGCCAGACGCGCTCGACCGTCGCCTGCGGCAAGCGAGCGGCGTCGCAGAGCTCGCGCATTTCAGTGAGCGAAAAGGCGTTTCGGACCGATTGCGGCCCATCGGCGCGGACGAGGGGCGACCGGGTCGCCAGTCGGCACGCCGCCCAGGCGAGCACGTATCCGGCCGCGCATCGGCGGAGGTCGCTGACTAACGTCAGTTCGGCGGACGCGACCATGGTACGCAGCAGGGCCGCGGCCTCCTCGAGCGACAAGTGATGAAGGAACAGCGAGCAGACGGCGACGTCAAAGCCACCGGGCAGTTCGTGGTGGACCACGTCGGCGGTGCGAAATTGGATGGCCGGGCCGGCGCCCTCGCATCGCTTGGCGGCAAACTGGCATGCCGTCGGGCTGAAGTCGAGTCCCACGATTTCTAGTTCGACGCCATGGCGGCGGGCGGTTTTCCATAGGCCGAAGGCCACGTCGCCGCCGCCGCTGGCGACATCGAGAACGCGCAGCCTCCGCCGCCGGCGACGCCCGGCGAACGCCGCGATCCTTCGCCAAAGCTGCCGGCACGTGCCGCTCGCCAGGTTGAGTCGCCCCAGGGCGGCCAGCGCGCGGCCATGCTCGCGCTCATCCACGCCGGGTTGGTCCATTAGCTCCGCCCGATGATCTCGGCGGATAAGCGCAAGCGTGGCCATGCTGGGCTGCGGGCAAAGAGCAGGTGTAGACTACCAATCGGCGATTTGCCTGCTGGCAAATCCGGCGCCATTGCAACGCGCCTACCGCAGCTTGGCGCCAAAACGGCACGGCGACTGCACGCGCAGCAGACGTCTCCGAGGAGCCCATGTTGACCGACGACTACCAAAACCCAGGTCCTTCGCGGGAAGAAGTCGACGCCATGTCCGGGCCCGTCGTGCTGGAGTTCGGCACAAGCTGGTGCGGCTACTGCCAAGCCGCAGCGCCGGCCGTCTCGCAGGCGCTGGCGGACTTCCCGAGCGTCAGGCGCGTCAAGGTTGAAGACGGCCCGGGCCGGCGGCTAGGGCGTTCGTTCCGCGTGAAGCTTTGGCCGACGCTCGTTTTCCTTCGCGACGGAGAGGAAGTCGCCCGCGCCGTTCGCCCCGACGACGCGGAGCAAGTGCGCCGTGGCCTGAGGCAAATCGCCCCGACGGGCAGCGAGGCGACGTAACCGGGCGGGCCTCCGCGGGACTACATCGTCTCGTAGGAGTATGCCTGGCGCTGCTCGCGGGCGACCATCGCGTTGGCCTCGTCGTCATCGACGAACTGCTCGCTATCGGGGTTCCAATGGACCTGCCGGCCGAGCCGGATGGCAATCACCCCGACGTGGCAGCAGGAAACGCTGCGATGACCGATCTCGACGTCGCAAATGGGCGCGTCGCGCGTGGCGATGCACTCGAAAAAGTTGGCCATATGGTCGTCGCTGGCGTACAGCCGCTGGGCGTCGGACGGCAGCGGCGTTTTGATGAGGTCCGGATCGCTCGCTTCGAGCTTTCCGCCGCGGGTGACGTAGAGCCATCCATCGGCGCCCTCGAATTGCACGCCGTGATATTTCTCGCCGGGGCCAGGCCGGCCTTGCACGCCGCCGCCCCAGGTATTGGCCGAGGTGCTGCGACAGAAGTGCTCAACGCCATCATCGTAGACGAACTTCACCTCGTACTGGCTGGGAGCGGTGTAGCCGCCGGGAATCGGATCGACCAGCGGGCGGCCTTCGGCGCTGACCGGCCCGCTGCGATCCTTGCCCAGGCCCCACAGGGCGATGTCGTTGTGATGGGCGCCCCAGTCGGTCATCGTCCCGCCGGAGTAGTCGTACCAGTAGCGGAATGTCTGGTGGCACCGCTGGGGGACGTAATCGACCGGCTGAGTCTGACCCTGCCAGAAATCCCAGTCGAGTCCCGGCGGCGCCGGCGCCGTGGCGAACGGCCCATCGTGCAGCCCGCTGGGAAGCCAGGTACGGACCCGCTCGATCTTCCCCAGCCGGCCGTTGCGGACCAGTTCGCACGCTAGCCGGAACGTGGCGTCGCTGCGTTGCTGGCTGCCTACCTGAAGGATGCGGCCCGATTCTTTCACCGCGGCGACGAGCCGCTTGCCCTCGTCAATGGTGAGCGTCAGCGGCTTCTCGGCGTACACGTCCTTGCCGCTGCGGACGGCGCGAAGGTTGATCAGCGTGTGCCAATGGTCGGGCGTGGCGTTGATGATCACGTCCACGTTTGGCGCGTCGCACACCTTGCGGTAGTCGCTAAATTTTTCAGCGCCCTTAAAGGCTTTGGCGGCGGCGGCGAGATGCGCGGCGTCGACGTCGCAGACGGCCACAACGTCGCCGAACCTCTTGGCCAGCCGCGCGTCGTGCTGGCCCATGCCGCCGCATCCCACCAGCGCGACGCGAGGACGAGCGTTCGGGGATTTTTCAGCGGCCAGCGCCGGCCGCACGGAGCTTTCGACGAACCACGCCGGGAGAGCCGCCGCTGTGGTCTTGAGCAGGTCGCGACGCGACCAGCGAGGAGTCAAAGCCGCCATGGTAATTCCTCGAAATCGTGCTGTTGAGGCGCCTGTTTTAACCGGACTACAGGTCTGCGCTGCGCGGCATTATACCGTGGCGCTGGCGCCGGCCGGAACTTGCGCCCCTCGCGTGTTGCCGCAGCGTCTGCCAGGCCGTCGGCGACGCCCGGATTACAGGACCTTCCGTGAGAAACCGTTTCAAACGAATGCCGTGAAGAACTCGCGTCCCGGGCTAGGCCAGTATCTCGCGGAGGACGCGGCCGTGGACGTCGGTCAGTCGGCGGTCGATGCCGTCGTGGCGATAGGTGAGTCGCTCGTGGTCGATGCCGAGCAAATGCAAGAGCGTGGCGTGGACGTCGTAGCAGTACGTCGGTTGGCTGCGGTCGAGCGGTTTGTACGACCACTCGTCGCTTTCGCCGTAGGTGACGCCCCCTTTGACGCCGCCCCCGGCGAGCCAGTTGGTGAACACGAACGGGTTGTGATCGCGACCAGCGGCGCCTTGGTTGCACGGCATGCGGCCGAACTCCGTCGTCCAGAGCACGATCGTGTCATCGAGCATGCCCCGCTGCTTCAGATCGATAATCAGCGCCGCGGCGCCGACGCCTAGCGCCCTCCCCAGCGGGCCGTGGTCGCGCTGGACGTCTTCGTGGGAATCCCAGTTGCGGCGCGGGAAACCGTTGTCGGCCCCGCTCCAGACCTGCACGAAGCGAACGCCCTGCTCCAGCAGCCGCCGCGCCGTCAGGCAATTGCGGCCAAAATACTCGATTTCCTGGGCGGTATTGATTTCGCCCGTCGGCGCGGTGATTGTATTGTCGCGATCCAGGCCGTACATCCGCAAAATATGCTCCGGTTCACGTCGGAGGTCGAGCACCGCCGGAGCGCTCAGTTGCATGCGGGCCGCCAGCTCGTACGAGCGAATGCGGGCCTCGAGCCGCGAATCGCCCTCGCGGGCAAGCGCGTGTCTACGGTTCAGTTCGGCGAGCACGGCCACGGCGTCGCGCTCTCCGCCAGGGGTGACGTAACCGTCCGGCGGGAAGAGGTCGGCAATGGGCCGGGAGCTGTTCGGCTGAATCATCGTCCCCTGATGTTCGGCGGGGAGAAAGCCGCTGGCCCAATTCTTCGGGCCGTTGGGCGCGAAGCCGCGGGGATCGGGCAGCACGACGAAAGCCGGTAGGTCGTCGTTCATGCTCCCGAGGCCGTAGCTGACCCAGGCGCCCGCTCCCGGAAAGCCGGGCAAGATGAAGCCCGTGGCCTGCATGAACGTCGCGGGGCCATGGACATTGGACTTCGACGCCATCGAATGGATGAAGGCGATGTCGTCAACGCACGCCCCCAACGGAGCGACTGGTTCGCTCAGCCACTTGCCGCACTGGCCGTGTCGCCGCCAGGCGAACGGAGACCGCATGACCTTGTCGGGCGAAGATTGAAACAACTCGACGGCCTCGCCGGGGTCGAACTTCAGACCGTGCTGTTGCTCAAGCGCCGGCTTGTAGTCGAACAGATCGCACTGGCTGGCAGCGCCCGACATGAAAAGCTGAACGACGCGGGCGGCCCTGGGCGGATGATGCACAACAACGGAACGGCGCCACCCGGCGGGCGCGCTGGCCGCAAGCAAGCCGTCATTGTGCAACAGGCTTGCCAAGGCGACGCCGCCCAGCCCGCCGCCGAACGACCACAGGAAGTCGCGCCGCGCGTGGTACGGCGGCGGCGCGTCGGAACGGGTCGGGCGGCGGCGTGTGTTCGGTAGGCTTGGCATGTCGATTCCATGCG
Organism: Planctomycetota bacterium; assembly: GCA_003576855.1. Lineage (GTDB taxonomy): Bacteria > Planctomycetota > Planctomycetia > Pirellulales > Lacipirellulaceae > Lacipirellula. Next base: position 9,752 of record QEVI01000001.1, on the reverse strand, counting down.
AGCATCACCAGGCGCTCGCCCGCAATTAGTCGACAAACACGAACTCGTTGAGGTTGAAAATCACGCGGCAAGCGGCCGGGAGCCCGTGCTTGTCGGCGTACGCCGCCAGCGGCGCCAGTTCCTCGGCGCTGGGATCGCGGCCGCATGCCAGCCGCCACGCGGCGGCAAGGCGCTGGGCGCTCGACGGGCCAGCCGGCTCGACGCGCGCCGCGAAGTGCTCGGCCATGCGCAGCATAAACGGATTGTTCATCAGCGCAAGCGCTTGCAGCGGCGTCACCGTCTCGTTTCGCTTCGGGACGACCGCCGAGGAATCGGCGCAGTCGAACGTCGTCATGAATGGGTCGGGCACGCTGCGAACGATCATGCGATACACGCTGCGGCGGTGGGTCGCCGGATCATCCGGATCGTACTGGTCGTAGTTGTAATGGGGCGAATGGTCGTCTTTAAAGCCGAACGTCCGAAAGGGCGGGCCGCCGGGCGTCGGATCGAGCTTGCCGGCCACGGCGAGAACCGCGTCGCGGACGCACTCCGCGTCGAGCCGCCGGCGGTTCATTCTCCATAGAAGACGATTATCGGCGTCGAGCGCTTCGCTGGCCGTGACGCCGGCCGATGATTGCCGATAGACGGCGCTGGTGCAAATGAGTCGGTGCAGTTTCTTGAGCGATTGTCCTCCGTCGCGGAACGTCGATGCCAGCCAGTCGAGCAGTTCCGGATGCGTCGGCAAGGCGCCCATGCGGCCGAAGTCGTTGGGCGTATCCACAATGCCGCGGCCGAAGTGGTGTTGCCACACGCGATTCACGATCGACCGCCATGTGAGCGGATTGCGGCGGTCGACGATCCAATGGGCGAGCGCCGCGCGGCGAGCGGCTTCATCATCGGGCGGCAGGTCGTCGAACCGGCCAGCCAGGTGCGGCAAGTAGCCGCATGCGCGGGGAAGCGCTTCGTCGCCGGGGTCTTTTTCGTTGCCTCGCTTGAGGACGCGCACCGCGCGCGGTTTTCCTTTGGTGGGCGTAAAAGCGCCTTCCGGCGTGAAGTCGCTCGCCGCGGCGAACACCACGCCGCTCGGCTGCCCCAGGCGGCCGCCATACGGTCGATCGGCGCGATCGATCCCCGCGAACACGGCCTGCAGGCCGTAGTAGTCCTGCTGCGTGATCGGATCGAATTTATGGTCGTGGCACCGGGCGCAATGGACGGTCATGCTGTTGAAGGCGCCCAGCGTCGTCGCCACGACGTCGTCGCGATCGAGATTGCGCGTGATCGCCTTCTGCAGCGTCCCTTCGGCCACTTCGATCTGACCGACGTAGTCGAACGGTCCGGCGACGAGAAACCCCGTCGCGATGACGCCGTCAGCCGTGCCTGGATAGAACACGTCGCCGGCGATTTGTTCTTGGACGAAGCGCGCGTAGGGGCGGTCTTCGTTAAGCGCGCGGATCACATAGTCGCGGTACGGCCAGGAGTTGGGGCGAACCTTGTCCTTGTCGTAACCATGCGTGTCGCCGTAGTGGGCGACGTCGAGCCAGTGCCGGCCCCAGCGCTCGCCGTAGTGAGGAGACGCCAACAACCGATCGACCAGCGCGTCGTAAGCGCGCGGGTCGGCGTCGGCAACGAACGCCGCCACTTCCTCCGGCGTCGGCGGCAAACCCGCCAGGTCGAAGTAGAGCCGCCGAATCAGCGTCCGGCGATCCGCCTCCGGCGAGGGGACGAGGCCCCGCTCGTTGAGCCGGGCCAGTATGAAGGCGTCAATCGGCGTGCGAATCCAAGCCGACTCGACCGCGGGCGGCTCCGGCAACGTCAGCGGCCGAAGCGACCACCAGCGGTAGTCGTACTGAAGGCGCGTGGAAAGCTCGCGGCCTTCGGGCCATGGCGCGCCGGCCGCGACCCAGCTCCGGATCGCCTCCGTCTCGGTCGACCCGAGCGGCTCGCCTTCCTGCGGCATGCGCGGGTCGGTTCCGGAGATGTATTCGACCAGCAGGCTCGCCTCGGCATCGCCGGGGACGACCGCGGGGCCGCTGTCGCCGCCCTTCAGCAGCGCCTCGCGCGTCGCGAGCGACAGTCCGCCCTCGGCCTGAGCGCCCTCGTGGCACTCGAGGCAGCGCGCTTGGAGAATCGCGGCCGCTCGCTCCGCCAGTTCGTCGGCGGCAGCCGGCGAACGGGCGAACATCGCCGAGAGCATTACCGCGACGGCGCGTACGGCGACCTTCAGCGATCGGGACATAGTTCACTGACGGCCAAGGAATGGAAACCCTTTTCTTCAGGCTACGCAACGGCCGAGCAGTTGAACAGAGTTTTCCGCCGGGCGCTGCGCGAAAAGCACCGTGTGCGCACAACGCCCGACGATTAACGCGCCTGAGTGGGCAAATCCAGCGGAAGCGAGTATCATCGGCGGCAAACGTGCGGCCGTTGAGAATGCTCGCCCACAGGAACCGTTGGCATGCCGGGCTACTCGATCACGCTTCGAAATCGGTCGCACGCCTTCGGCGATCTCAAGACGTTGCTGGCGAAGGCCTCGCCGGCGCGGAGCGGCGACGCGCTTGCCGGCATTGCCGCCGAAAACGACCAGCAGCGCGTCGCCGCGCAACTGGTCTTGGCCGACGTACCGCTGGCGGCCTTCCTGGACCAACCGCTGATCCCCTACGAAGAGGACGAAATTACGCGGCTGATTCTCGACTCCCACGACAGGCAGGCATTCGCCCCGATCGCCGACCTGACGGTGGGCCAGTTCCGCGACTGGCTGTTGCGCTATGAGACCGACGGCGACGCGCTGGCCGCGCTTGCCCCAGGCCTGACGCCCGAGATGGTCGCGGCCGTCAGCAAGCTCATGCGAAACCAAGACCTGATCCTCGTGGCCAGCAAGCGCCGCGTCGTCAGCCGGTTCCGCAACACGATCGGGCTGCCCGGCCGGTTGGCCATTCGGCTCCAGCCCAACCACCCGACCGACGATCCCGCGGGCATCGGCGCTTCGATCCTCGACGGCCTACTCTACGGCTGCGGCGACGCGGTCATTGGCATCAACCCGGCGACGGATTCCATCGAAACCGTCCACCGGCTGCTCGGCATGTTGGCGGAGTTGATTGAGAGGTACGGCGTCCCCACGCAGTCGTGCGTGCTGGCCCATGTCACTACGCAACTGGCCGCGATCGAGCAAGGGGCCCCGGTCGATCTCGTGTTTCAGTCGATCGCCGGCACGGAAAGAGCCAATGCCAGCTTCGGCGTGAATCTCCGCCTCCTGGGCGAAGCCCGCGACGCTGCGCTAGCGCTACGGCGCGGCACGGTTGGCAATAACGTCATGTATTTCGAGACCGGCCAGGGCTCCTGCCTGTCGGCCGAAGCGCATCACGGCGTCGATCAGCAGACGCTGGAAGCCCGAGCCTACGGCGTTGCCCGCCGCTTCGAGCCGCTGCTGGTGAATACGGTCGTCGGGTTCATCGGGCCGGAATACCTGTACGACGGCAAGCAGATCATCCGCGCGGGGCTCGAGGACCACTTCTGCGGCAAGCTGCTCGGCGTGCCGATGGGCTGCGACGTCTGTTACACCAATCACGCCGAGGCTGACCAGGACGACATGGACAACCTGCTGACGCTGCTGGCCGTGGCCGGCTGCAACTACTTCATGGGCGTGCCAGGCGCTGACGACATCATGCTGAACTACCAGTCCACGTCGTTCCACGACAGCCAGTACCTGCGCCAAGTGCTGGGATTGCGGCCGGCGCCCGAGTTCGAGGCCTGGCTGGAAACGATGCGGATTACCGGCGATGGCAACCGGCTGCTGGCGATTGAACCGCGGCATCGACTATTGCAAGACGCGGCGTCGGCAAGCGGAATTCAGCCGCGGGCCTCGACCAACGAAATTTAGCCGCGGGCCTCGGCCCGCGCGCGGGCGTTTACGTTGGTTTTTTTGCGTTGAGGCGGCGCTTATGGCGAGCGAATCACCGGTTACGATCGACCCCTGGCATGCACTGCGGAGCGTTACGCAGGCTCGCATTGCCTTGGGGCGCAGCGGCGGCAGCTTGCCGACCCGCGAGTGGCTGGCGTTCAAGGCAGCCCATGCGGCCGCCCGCGACGCCGTCCACAACCGCTTCGACGCCGACGCACTCGCCGCAGAAATTGCGACGATCGGCGTCGAGACGCTCGTCGTCGCCAGTGCGGCCGCCGATCGATCGGCGTATCTCCAGCGGCCCGATTCAGGCCGGCGGTTGGACGCGGCGTCCCGCAGCCGCTTGCAGCAATACGCCGGCGGCGGCCAGCAACCGGACTTGGCGATCATCGTCAGCGACGGGTTGTCCGCTCTCGCCGTACACCGACAGGCGAACGGCATTCTCGCGGGGCTCGTGCCGGCACTGGTTAGCGACGGTTGGCGGCTAGCTCCGGTGATCGTCGCCCGCTACGGTCGCGTGGCCTTACAAGACGAAATCGGCGAACTGCTGCGGGCTCAACTGGCTCTGATGCTGATCGGCGAACGGCCCGGCCTCGGTTCGCCCGATAGCATGGGCGCGTACCTGGTCCATCGCCCGAAGATCGGCAACACCGACGCCCATCGCAACTGCGTGTCGAACATTCGGCCCGAAGGGCTTCCTTGGGCCGCGGCCGCCAATACGCTACGGTACCTGCTCACCGAGGCGCGCCGTCGCAACATCAGCGGCGTAGCGCTGAAGGACGAGCGGTCCCTGGCGCCGCCAGCGGCCTCGTGCGAAGCAAAGTCGCTCGACGGCCTAGCATCGAAGTAATGCGCCAGCCCCGACCTAGCTAGGTCGGGGCTGATGTGGGTACACGCCATGCGCTTAACGAAACATGCCTACGGCTGTGTCCGCTGCACGATCTGGCCGGTGCGCTTGTTCCGCAAGATGTACTTCGTCGAGCCGTCCATCATCTGCTCTTCCTTCAGCAACACGTGCTCGGCGTCGAAGTCGCGCAGGTTCGCTCCGTCGGCCGCGGCGCCGCTGCCCCGCCAGATCGGCAGCTCCACGGATTGCCATTGCTTGCTGGCCATCGCAGCGTATGCGGCGTCGATGATGGCGTTCACCACGTAGCCGTCGTAAAACGTCTCACGGGGGCTGCGGCCGTCGTCCAGCGCGTTGAGCATGTCGGTGAACATGTCGACGTACCCCAGGGCGCCCGGCTCGTCCCCCACCGGGAAAAGCCAACCGGTATTGGACTCGGCCTTCTCCGAAACGTACCCCCCTTTGTTGACGGCCGTGTACATCTCGATGCCCGTGCGGAGCCAGTGGTTGAGCCAGACGGTTCCCTCAGTGCCGGCGACCTCATCCCGCAGGTCCATGCCGCCGCGGAAGTTCCAGCTCACTTCAAATTGACCGATGGCGCCGTTCTCGTAACGGACCAGCCCGATGGCGTGGTCCTCGGCCTCGATCGGGTGGACTTGCGTATCGCCCCAGCAGACGACTTCCAGCGGCCGCACGTCCTTGCCGATGAAGCTGCGGGCGATCTCGATGCAGTGGCACCCCAGGTCGATCACCGCGCCGCCGCCGGAAAGGTCCTTATTCCAGAACCAGTCGCTGTGCGGTCCGGAGTGCGTTTCGCGCGAGCGGACCCACAGCACTTTGCCGATCGAGCCGCGGCGGGTCGCTTCCAAGGCATTGAGGGTTTTGGGCGTATAGCACAGGTCCTCCAGATAGCCGTGAAAGACGCCCGCCTTCTCGACCGCCTCGAGCATCCGCCGGGCCTCAGCGGCGTTGCGGCCCAGCGGCTTGGTGCAGAGCACCGCCTTGCGGGCTTCCGCAGCGGCGATGACCGCTTCTTCATGCAAATGGTTCGGCAACGCAACGATGATGACGTCCGACTCGTCATTGCGGATAGCCTCCTCCAAATTCGTCGTGTGCCGCGGGATGCCCCACTGCACGGCGAAGTTGCTAGCTCGTTCCCGAGACCGCGAGTAAACCATGTGCACCCGATCCTGACCGCGATGCCGGTGCAAGGCCATCGTGTAGAACATGCCGATAAGGCCCGTGCCGAGCAGGCTGATGCGTCGCATGGCATTCGTCCTTGCGGGAAAGATAAGGCTGTATCACGCCGCTCCGTTATTGTGGCGAGTTGTGCAGGCGGGCGAAAGACGGCAGCGGCGGCGCCGGGCGGCAAACGGCCGGTCGCCGTCTGCCGAGGTTGCTCCGCGGAGATTTCCGCTTATGCTGATGCACATGAAACACCCGATAAGCTTATTTCCTATCGTCGCCGCTGCGGGACTTCTCCTGGCCGGGGCGAACTCGAAAGCGATTGCACAGGAGCCCCCCGGCGCGCTGGGCGACCAGGAGCGCGTGGGCCACACGGGCGACGGCCGAGCCGTCACGCCGGTCAACCAGATCCTCACGCCCGTGGGCCGGCAGCTCGACTTGCCTGGAATGCGGCCCCAGGCCCTGGCGCTATCGCCCGATGGCTCGCGGCTGGCGGCAGCCGGCAAGACGAGCGAACTGGTGATCATCGACGCCGCCGCCGCCGAGATCGCCCAGCGCGTGGCGCTGCCCAACGAGAAGCAGCAGTTGCCCGAAGCCGACGTCGCTTCGCCGAACATCCTGCACCCCGATGACGAAGGCCAGGTGAGCTTCACCGGTCTCATCTACTCGCACGACGGGCGGCGGATCTTCATGAGCAACGTCGAAGGCTCGATCAAGGTCTTCGCCGTGGCGGCCGACGGCTCGGTGAAGCCGTCCCACTCCTGGCCGCTGCCGCCGGCCAACGCGCCGCGGCGGGACGCCGAAATACCCAGCGGCCTGGCGCTGTCGAGCGACGGCGGGCGACTGTACGTCTGCGGCAACCTCTCCAACCAGTTGTTGGAGCTGGACGTCGCCACCGGCAAGGTGCTTCGCGCCTTTGCCGTCGGCGTGGCGCCCTACGACGTCGTGCTCGTGGGCGAAAAGGCTTACGTCAGCAACTGGGGCGGGCGGCGGCCCCAGTCCGGCGATCTCACCGGACCGGCGGGCCGCGGCACGGAAGTCCGCGTCGATCCCGTGCGCCACATCGCCAGCGAAGGGTCCGTCAGCGTCATCGACCTCGCGGCCGGCAAGCTGCTCGACGAGATCGTAACCGGCCTGCACGCCTGCGGCCTGGCCGTCTCGCCCGACAAGCGGTACGTCGTCTGCGCCAACGCCGGCAGCGATCATTTGAGCATCATCGACGTCGCGGCCGACAAAGTCGTGGAGACCGTGTGGGCCAAGCCCAAGCCCTCGGACTTGCTCGGCGCCGCGCCCAACGCCGTAGCGTTCGACCCCTCCGGCAAGACGCTCTACGCGGCGAACGGCTCGCAGAACGCCGTCGCCGTGTTCGACTTCGATCCCCAGGACAAAGGCGAGTCGCGGCTGCGGGGCATGTTCCCGGTCGGTTGGTATCCCGCCGCGCTGGTCGTCGACGCCCATCGCAAGTCGATCATCGTCGCCAACGTCAAGGGACTGCCGAAAGTCCCCAAAAGGCAACGCGACGGAGAGGGCCGCGGCTTCAATTCGCATCACTATTCGGGATCGCTGACGGTCGCTCCGCTTCCTTCGGACGAGGAGCTTCCGAGGCTGTCGGAAATCGTGGCGGCGAACATGCGCGCGCCGCGCATCGCCGCGGCCATGCGGCCGCCGCGAAAAGACCAGCCGCCGCGCCCCGTGCCGCAGCGCATCGGCGAGCCGAGCCTCATCAAGCACGTGGTGTACATCATCAAGGAAAACCGCACCTACGACCAGGTTTTCGGCGCCTTGGAGCGAGGCAACGGCGACCCGACGCTGTGCATCTTCGGCCGCCAGTCGACGCCGAATCAGCACCGGATCGCCGAGCAGTTCGTGCTGCTGGACAACACGTACTGCGCCGGCATTCTCAGCGCCGACGGCCACCAGTGGAGCACCACCGCCTTCAGCACCGATTACATGGAGAAAAGCTTCGCCGGCTTCCCCCGCAGCTACCCCGACGGGATGGGCATCGACGAAAACGACGCGCTGGCCTACTCGCCGGCCGGGTTCATCTGGGATAACGCTTTAAAACACAAGAAATCGATCCGCAACTACGGCGAGTTCATGATGCCGGCCGTGCGCTGGGCCGATCCGAACCGCAAGGGCTCGCCCGATTTCACGGCCTGCTACAAGCAGTGGAAGGACAACACCGGCGAAGTGGTGTTCGGGTGCGAGCCGTCCGTCGAAACGCTCCGCCCCTTCTCGCCGACAGGATACGTCGGCTGGGCGATGGAAGTGCCCGACCAGTACCGGGCCGACTTCATCCTCAACGAGCTCGCCGAGTTCGAGAAGAAGGGCGAATTCCCCAACCTGGTGATCATCTGCCTGCCGAACGACCACACCAGCGGCACGTCGCCGGGTTCCCCCACGCCACGATCCTGCGTCGCCGACAACGACCTGGCGTTCGGCCGCATCGTCGAGGGCCTGAGCCATTCAAAGTTTTGGAAGGAAATGGCCATCTTCGCCATCGAGGACGACCCCCAGGCCGGCTGGGACCACGTGAGCGGCTACCGCACCATCGCCTTTGTGGCCAGCCCGTACGCCAAGCGGGGCGCCGTGGTGAGCACGCAGTACAACACGACGAGCATTCTACGCACCATCGAGCAAATCCTCGGCATGGCGCCGATGAACCAGTTCGACGCCAGCGCGACGCCGATGTTCGATTGCTTTACCGACGCGCCGGACTTCACGCCGTACGCCGTCGCGCCGGCCACGATTGCACTGGATGAGATGAACCCCTCGGCGGACGAAATCGGCGACGCGACGCTCCGCCAGGACGCGCTGGTATCGGCGACGCTCAACTTCCGCGAGATCGACCGGGCGCCGGAGGACGTCCTCAATCGCATCCTGTGGCGCAGCGTCCGCGGCAGCGCTGAGCCGTATCCCGAATGGGCGATCAGCGCCCACGCCGAGGAGGAGGAAGAAGAGGAAGAGGAAGAGGAGCTGGAGCGCAAGCAGTTGGAGTGACGCCTCAGCAACCGCTATATAGCCCCGGGTCGGCGACCGGGGGCGAGAAAACAGCGTCCCCGCCGCAATTCGCCGTCGGCTCGCTACGGCCAGAATTCGGCCATCTTGCGGCGAAGAAACGCGACGCTCTCGTGGAGTTGCTCCATCCCCTCCACGCCGTCTTCGATGCTGATCCAGCCGTCGAACCCGACGCCGGCCAGTTCGCGGAACACCGCGTCGTAGTCGATCATCCCGCGGCCGATCGTGCCGTGCCGCAGCCGCTGGGCGTAGCCGACGGCATTCTCTTCGCGGCGCAAGTCCTCGAGCGTCCCCTCGGCGAGGTAGCGATCGCTGGCGTGCATCGTCACGACGCGCGTCTTTACCCGTCGCAGCAGTTCGATCGGATCGTCCCCGGCCAATAGCGCGTTGCTCGGGTCGTAGTTCACGCCGAAACTACGTGAGTTGATCCGGCTCACCAGCTCGCAGAAGTCGTCCATCTGCTGAACGAATTCCGGGAACTGCCAGTAGTTGTCCTTGTAGTGGTTCTCCAGGATCAGCGTCACGCCGCAGGCCTCGGCGGCGGGGAGGCAGGCGCTAATGCATTCGGCGGCCAGGCGAATGCCCTCGTCGCGGCTCAGTTCCGGCCGCCGCTGCCCGCTGAGCACGCGGCAGTACGAGCCGCCCAGCGCGGCGCACATGTCGATCCACTCTTTCTGCTTTTGGATCTGCCGGCGGCGGAACTCCTCGTCGGGATGGGTGAAGTCGGGCGAGCAGCAGAGCATGGGGATGGCCAGTCCGCGGTCGGCCGCCGCCTGCCGGGCGTCGTGCCAGGCGGCTTGCACTCGCAGTTCCAGGAAGCCGCTGTAGAAC